>NZ_AP027737.1:3006903-3310354 GCF_030296695.1 Agromyces mangrovi
ACCACGTGGGCGGTTGGAACATCCAGCCGCTGCTCGCCTGGTGGGTGGGCGCGACGGTCGTGCTCGAGCGCACCTTCGATCCGGGTCGCGTGCTGCGGCTCATCGACGAGCGCGGCATCACGACCATGATGGGCGTGCCCGCCAACTACCTCTTCCTCGCCCAGCACCCCGGCTTCGCCGAGGCCGACCTGTCGAGCCTGTCGCACGCGATCGTCGGCGGCGCGCCGATGCCGCCCGCGCTGCTTCGCACCTGGCACGCCCGGGGCGTCGCGCTCTCGCAGGGCTACGGCCTCACCGAGGCCGCGCCGAACGTGCTGTGCCTGCCCGACGAGGACGCGCGCACGCACCTCGGCTCGGCCGGCAAGCCGTACCCGCACGTCGAGGTCGCGATCGCCGACCCCGTGACGGGCGAGCAGCTCGAGGGCGAGGCGTCGGGCGAGCTGCTCGTGCGCGGCCCGGCGGTGTTCCCCGGCTACTTCCGCGCCCCCGAGGAGACGGCGTTCGCCCTGCGGGGCGGCTGGCTGCACACGGGCGACCTCGTGCACCGCGACGACGAGGGGTACTTCACGATCGTCGACCGCATCAAGGACGTCTACATCTCCGGCGGCGAGCAGGTCGCCCCCGCCGAGGTCGAGGAGGCGCTGCGCTCGCACCCGGCCGTCGACGACGTCGCCGTGGTCGGCGTGCCCGACTCGCGCTGGGGCGAGACCGGCCAGGCCTGGGTGGTCATGCGCCGGGGTGCGGTGACGGATGCCACGGAGCTCGTCGCCCACGCGCGCGGCGTGCTCGCGGGCTTCAAGGTGCCGCGCGACATCCGCTTCATCGACGAGATCCCGCGCTCGATGAGCGGCAAGGTGCTGCGGCACGTGCTCGCCGAGCGCGCCCGCGCGGAACGCGAGACGGCTCGATGAGCGCGCAGCCGCGCACCGCCCGGGGCGCCGAGACGAGGCGGCGCATCCTGCGGGCGGCGGAGGACGTGTTCGCCGAGCTCGGCTACACCGAGGCATCCGTCTCGCGCATCACCGACCGTGCGGGCGTGGGGCAGGGCACGTTCTACCTGTACTTCGACTCGAAGCTCGACCTGTTCAACGAGCTCGTGGAAGACCTGAACCGCCGGGTGCGGCACGCGATGGCCGAGGGCGCCGCGAGCGCGCCCGACCGCATCTCCGCCGAACGCGAGGGCTTCGCCGCGTTCTTCCGCTTCACAGCCGAGCACCCGGCGCTCTACCGCGTCGTGCGCGAGGCCGAGCTGGTCTCGCCCGAGGCGCTGCGCCTGCACTACACGCGCATCGTCGAGGGCTACATCGAGGGCCTCGACCAGGCGCACGGCGCCGGCGAGATCGGCGACATCGACACGACCGTGGCCGCGTGGGCGCTCATGGGCATCGGCGAGATGATCGGCATGCGCTGGGTGCTCTGGGGCAGCAACGGCTCGGGGAGGGCGGCGGCGACGCCGATCCGACCGCGTCGGGCACCTCCGCCGTGCCCGACCACGTGCTCGACGAGATGATGCGCTTCATCGGGGGCGCACTCGGCCGCCCGGTGGCTGCGCAGCAGCAGGGCCGCCCCGCGGCGGCATCGACCAAGAAGGAGGAATCGTGACCGACCTGACCGGACGACGCGCGCTCGTTACCGGCGGCGCCAGCGGCATCGGCGCCGCGTGCGCCCGTGCCTTCGCCGACCGCGGCGCCTCCGTCACCGTCGCCGACCTGAACGGCGAGGCCGCGACCGCGCTCGCCGAGGAGATCGGCGGCACCGCCTGGCAGGTCGACCTGTCCGACACCGCCGCGCTCGCGGAGACGGTGCTCGACATCGACATCCTCGTGAACAACGCGGGCATCCAGTACGTGAGCCCGATCGAGGAGTTCCCGCCGGAGAAGTTCTCGCTCATCCTGCGGCTCATGCTGGAGGCGCCGTACCTCCTGGTGCGCGCGGCACTGCCGGGCATGTACGAGCGCGGGTTCGGCCGCATCATCAACCTCTCGAGCGTGCACGGCATCCGGGCATCCGCCTTCAAGTCTGCGTACGTCTCGGCAAAGCACGGCCTCGAGGGCTTCTCGAAGGTCACGGCCCTCGAGGGCGGCCCGCACGGCGTGACGAGCAACTGCGTCGACCCGGCCTACGTGCGCACGCCGCTCGTCGAGAAGCAGATCGCCGACCAGGCGCGCGTGCACGGCATCCCCGAGGAGGAGGTCGTGCCGAAGATCATGCTCACCGAGTCGGCCGTGAAGCGGCTCGTCGAGCCCGAGGAGGTCGCGTCGCTGGTCTGCTGGCTGGCCGGCCCCGACTCCGGCATGGTCACGGGCGCGAGCTACACCATGGACGGCGGATGGAGCGCCCGATGAGCGCCCCCGAACGCCGCACCGCACCCGTCGCCGGCGGCGAGCTGACCTACGGGGAGTGGCGGGCGGATGCCCCGGGCACGCCGGTCCTCGCGATCCACGGCATCACCTCGAGCCACCTCGCCTGGCCGTTCGTGGCCGAACGTCTCGACGGCGTGCGCGTGGTCGCGCCCGACCTGCGCGGCCGCGCCGGCAGCAACGGCCTGCCCGGCCCGTTCGGCCTGCGCGTGCACGCCGACGACATGGCGGCGGTGCTCGACGCCGCCGGCATCGAGCGTGCCGTGGTCGTGGGCCATTCGATGGGTGCGTTCGTCGCCGTGCGGTTCGCCGAGCTGCACCCCGAGCGCGTCGAGTCGCTCGTGCTGGTCGACGGCGGCCTGCCGATCCCGCCGCCCGCGGGCATGACGCCCGAGGAGGCGGCCGCGGCCACGCTCGGACCGGCGCTGGAGCGCCTGTCGATGACGTTCGAGTCGGTCGAGGCGTACCGCGAGTTCTGGCGGAATCATCCGGGCATCGGGCCGTACTGGTGCGACGAGATCGAGACGTACGTCGACTACGACCTGGTCGGCGAGGCGCCCGAGCTGCGCGCGTCGGCGAACCCCGAGGCGATCGCCGAGAACTCGCTGCAGCTCGACGGCACCGACGAGTACGCGACGGCCCTGATGGGGCTCACCACGCCGATCACGTTCGTGCGCGCTCCGCGCGGGCTGTTCGACCAGCCCGAGGCGCTCTACGCGCCCGAGACGGTCGACGCGTGGCGCGACCAGCTGCACGACGCGACTTCCGTCGAGGCGGAGGACGTCAACCACTACACCGTCATCATGGGTGACCATGGTGCTGAGCAGGTCGCTCCGGTCATCGCCGACCGGCTCGACGCGGCGCGAACGAAGGAGATCGCATGACACTCGACAAGGTGGTCGGTTCCGCGGCGGAGGCCGTGGCCGACATCCCCTCCGGGGCCAGTCTCGCCGTGGGCGGGTTCGGGCTCTGCGGCATCCCGATGGTGCTGATCGACGCGCTGCTCGAGCGGCGAGTGGGCGACCTGTCGGTGGTGTCGAACAACTGCGGCGTCGACGACTGGGGCCTGGGCGTGCTGCTCGCCGAGGGGCTCATCCGCAAGATGACGTCGTCGTACGTGGGGGAGAACAAGGAGTTCGCCCGCCAGTACCTCTCGGGCGAGCTCGAGCTGGAGCTCACCCCGCAGGGCACGCTCGCCGAGAAGCTGCGTGCGGGCGGCAGCGGCATCGCCGCGTTCTACACGCAGACCGGCGTGGGCACGCAGGTCTCCGAGGGCGGCCTGCCGCAGCGCTACGCGGCGGACGGGTCGATCGCGCTGGCGAGCGAGCCGAAGCCGAAGCAGGTGTTCGAGTACCGCGGCGCCGACCGCGAGTTCGTGCTCGAGCAGGCGATCACGACCGACTTCGCGCTCGTGCACGCGCTGCGCGGCGACCGGCACGGCAACCTCGTGTTCGACAAGTCGGCCCGCAACTTCTCGCCGCTCGCTGCGATGGCGGGCGCCGTGTGCGTCGCCGAGGTGGAGGAGCTCGTCGAGCCCGGCGAGCTCGACCCGGACGCCGTGCACCTGCCCGGCATCTACGTCGACCGCCTCGTGGTGGTCGGCACCGACGTCGAGAAGCGCATCGAGAAGCGCACCGTGCGCCAGACCGAGACAGCAGAGGGGAACTGACATGGCACTGACCCGCCTGGAGATGGCCGCCCGCGCGGCGAAGGAGCTGCCCGACGGCGCGTACGTGAACCTCGGCATCGGCCTGCCGACGCTCGTGCCCAACTACGTGCCCGACGACGTCACCGTCGTGCTGCAGTCGGAGAACGGCATCCTCGGCGTCGGCCCGTACCCGACCGAAGACCAGGTCGACCCCGACCTCATCAACGCCGGCAAGGAGACCGTGACGGTGCTGCCCGGCTCGGCGTACTTCGACTCGGCCATGAGCTTCGGCATGATCCGCGGCGGCAAGATCGACGCCGCCATCCTCGGCGCCATGCAGGTGTCCGCGACCGGCGACCTGGCGAACTGGATGATCCCCGGCAAGATGGTCAAGGGCCCCGGCGGTGCGATGGACCTCGTGCACGGCGCCAAGCAGGTCATCGTGCTGATGGAGCACGTCGCGAAGGACGGCTCGGCGAAGATCGTGGACGACTGCTCGCTGCCGCTCACCGGCATCGGCGTGGTCGACCGCATCATCACCGACCTCGCCGTGATCGACGTCACCCCCGACGGGCTCGTGCTCGTCGAGCTCGCGCCCGGTGTCACGGTCGACGAGGTCGTCGCCGCCACCGAGCCGCCGCTGACCATCGCCGTGTCCGAGGAGGCGCACGCATGACCGACACGATCCTGCACGGCATCACCGCCCACGACGTCACCACCCCGCGCCTGACCGCGCGGGTGCTCGAGCGCCCGTCGCCGTCCGCGGCGCGCACAGTGCTGTTCGTGCACGGCAACGTGTCGTCGTCGCTCTTCTGGCAGCCGACGATGCTCGGCCTGCCCGACGACGTGCGGGCGCTCGCGGTCGACCTGCGCGGCTTCGGCGAGTCGGAGACCCTGCCAGTCGACGCGACACGCGGGCTCGGGGACTTCGCCGACGACGTGGCATCCGTCATCGCCGCGCTGGAGCTGACGGACGTGCACCTCGTCGGCTGGAGCATGGGCGGCGGCGTCGTCATGCAGTTCCTGCTCGAGCACCAGGACGTCTCGGTGGCATCCGTCACCCTGGTCGACCCGGTGTCGCCCTACGGGTTCGGGGCGACGGATGCCTCGGGCGCGCTCGTGACCCCCGATGCGGCCGGCGCCGGCGGCGGCGGGGCCAACCCCGAGTTCGTGCAGCGCCTCGCCGACGGCGACCGGTCGTCGGATGCGGCAACCTCGCCGCTCTCGGTCTACCTCGGCACCTATGTGAAGCCCGGGTTCACGAGCGAGTACGACGCGATCTGGGTCGAGTCGATGCTCACCACGAAGACCGGCGTCGGCAACTACCCCGGCGACGCGAGCGGTTCGGAGAACTGGCCCGGCTTCGCGCCCGGCACCTCGGGCGTGCTCAACACCATGGCGCCGACCGTGTTCGACGTGTCGGGCATCGCCGATCTGGCGACCAAGCCGCCGATCCTCTGGATCCACGGCGCCGACGACGTCATCGTCTCCGACACCTCGCTCTTCGACCTCAACAACCTCGGCGCACTCGGCGTGATCCCCGGGTGGCCGGGGGCGGATGCCGCGCCGGCGCAGCCCATGGTGACGCAGACGCGCGCCGTGCTCGGCCGTTACGTCGACAACGGCGGCACGGCCCGCGAGGTCGAGGTGCCCGAATGCGGCCATTCGCCGCACCTGGAGCACCCCGACGTGTTCCTCGGCGCGCTGCTCGACCAGGTCGGCGGCTGACGCGCGCGGCGGTCGTTGCCCGATCGTGACCGCGGTGCCTGTGGACGGCGCGGCTCCGGAGGCGTGTCCGCGTGAGGATCGGATCATGCCGAGTTCGAGACGCGCCAGGGCAAGCCTCCTCCTCCCGGTGCTCGCTGCACTCACGCTCTCGGGTTGTGCGTCCGCGGTCGAGCCGGTCGCGGCCGAGACGCCCGCGGCGCAGCCCGCGGTCGAGCCGTCTCCATCTCCGGCGCCGACCGAGCCGGCCGACCCGCTCGAGTCGGCGGCCGAGCTCGTCGTGCGACCTGAGCACCTCGACGTGGTGGACGCAACCGGCGCGGTCGTCGCGGAGCTTTCCTACGACCTGCCCACCGTCGAGTTCGTCGGGGCGCTGACGACCGTGTTCGGGTCCGCTCCGGACCTGGAGACCTACGAAGCGACCTACTACAGGCCGCAAACAGACCACTATCTGTGGGACGGCTTCGACGTCTACGACGACCTCAGCGGATACCTCGACGGGGATGCCCCGGAAGAGTGGGAGTGGGTGACGACGGACGAGCCCGACACCAGGGACATGAACGTACAGATCTACGCACGCCGCCCGGTCGTTGGCGACATCGAGGTCCGCACCACCGAGGGCTATCGACCCGGAGATGACTTCGACTGGGTCGACTCGATCGAAGGCAACGCCTCGACGCGCCATCCGCAGTGGTTCGAAGGTCGCAGGCCTCCAGTCGCACTCGAGACCGGTCCCGAGATCGGCGAGCGCTTCTACGATGCGGTGCCGAACGCGTACTCAGTGGTCTTCTTCGTGGCTCACTCCGATCCGCCGCTCGGCGAACTGACGCAGATCGGAGCCCCATGGAACATCGGAGTACCGTTCTGATGGGCCTGTGCCCACTTCGTCGCGCCCGACTGCGGCCACTAGCCGTACCTTGAGCACCCCGACGTGAACATCGGCGCGCTGCTCGACCAGCTCGGCGGCTGACGCGACTACGCGGCGGGGTCTATCGTGCGGCCGGCGGACCAGGGCGGTTCGTCGTCGGTGTCGGTGTCGATGTCGATGTCGATGTCGACAGGCTCGGGTGCGGCTGTCTCGGATGGTGGTTTCTCTCGGAAGGGTGATTCGGCGCTGGTGGTGTATTCGCGTCCGGCGGGGGAGACCCAGTGGAGTTGCCCGTCGGACTCTTGCGTGACGCGCCACGCTGTCTTGTGCTTCAGGCGATGGTGCTTGCGGCAGAGGTGCGCGACATTGTCGTGGCGGGTCTCGCCTGCGTGTGCCCAGTCGGTGGTGTGGTCGAGGTCGCAGCGTTCGGCGCGGCGGGAGCAGCCGGGGAAGCGGCAGCCGCCGTCGCGCACGCGGAGGTAGCCGGCGAGGTCAGCGGGCACCCGGTAGGTGGTGCGGCCGTAGGAGAGGTAGGCGCCGGTCTCGGGGTGGGTGAGGATGCGGTGGAACGACGGGGCGTGCGCGGCGATGCGGCGTGCGGTGTCGGCGTCGATCGGGCCGTAGCCGTCGAGTTCGGCGGGCTCGTCGCTCGCGCCGAGGAGGGTCATGACCGGCACGGTGACGTAGACCTTCGGCGTGACCGCACCCAGAGGTGAGGCGGGCGGTGCGAGCGGCGACCCGGCCGGGGCGTCGTGCAGCCAGCCGCCGAGGAGCAGGTCGGCTGCGGCGTCGGTGCGGCGCTGCATGGGGGTGCGCGCATCGTCTGCTTCGTCGTCCGATCCCGTCACGTCGGCGAACGCGTCGAGCCGGGACATGATCGCAGTGCCGCGTTCTGCTTCGAGGTGGATGCTGAGCCAGGCCATGCCGTCGGGTGCGGGGTCGAGCCCGATGCACCGTTCGGCGCGTGCGACCTCGTGTCGCTCGATCGGCTCGACCGGATGCATACGCTCGCGCAGCTTTCGGGCGCGACGCCGGAACGCCGACGGGGTGTCGCCGGCACCGCTGGCGAGGGCCTCGCGCTCGAACACGGGCTGCGTCTCGGCGGGCAGTTGGCTGGCGAACTCGAGAAGGGTGCGCACGCGGCCGAGGCACATCAACCCGTCGGAGAGGGTCTGCAGGGTCGAGGTGAACCGGCCGGTGAGCTGCTCCGCCTCGCCGACCATGCGGCCCGCGGTGCGCTCGTGCACCGTGAGCGATGTGGCGAGCTCGGCGATGAACGCCCGGGTCGCGAACTCCCGCTGCGTGAACGTGCTCAACTCGTCGACGCCCTCGACGTCCGCAGCCACCTCGCGCGCGCGAACGACGCGTCGCAACTGCTCCGCCTGCGCCGCGCGGATCGACCGGTCGAGTTCGGTGATCGCCGCCAACTCGGCATCGAGTGCCGAGCGCGGGTCGGCGATCGCAGCGAGCTCCACGGCAATGCTCCCAGGTCGAAGGCGAGGTTCGAACGTATGTTCGATTGTACCGTGAGAAACCACACTTGATCAAGGGTTTGTGCGGGCGAGTTCAGCTTTCCACAAGCGCCGAGGTACTCATCACCGTACGATTCGAGGCCGACGCGATCGGCGACGTGCATCTCATCGGACCCGAGCGCCTCGTGGTCGGCGACATCGTCGACGCCGATCGGTTCCCGCCGGCGTACGACTGCGACGAGCAGGTGCTGCTCGACCCCGGGCCCCGATGTCGAGGACTGGGAGTTGCGCGCCGAGACGGACGACGACGGCACCGTGAGGGCGCTGCGGGCGCCGATCGTCGCGGGCACCTGCGGATAGCCGGGCGTCGCCCCGGGGCATCCGACCCGCACGTAGACTGGCAGACGTGCCTGCAGTGAATCTCGGAATGCCGAAGGTCCCCGAAACCCTCGCCCCGCGACGGAAGTCGCGCCAGATCAAGGTCGGCAAGGTGCTGGTCGGCGGAGACGCGCCGGTGAGCGTGCAGTCGATGACGACCACGCCGACGCCGAACATCAACGCGACCCTCCAGCAGATCGCCGAGCTCACCGCGTCGGGCTGCGAGATCGTGCGCGTGGCCGTGCCGAGCCGCGACGACGCCGAGGCGTTGCCGATCATCGCGAAGAAGAGCCAGATCCCGGTCATCGCCGACATCCACTTCCAGCCGAACTACGTGTTCGCCGCGATCGACGCGGGCTGCGCCGCGGTACGCGTGAACCCGGGCAACATCCGCAAGTTCGACGACCGAGTGGGGGAGATCGCCAAGCGCGCCAAGGAGGCCGGTGTCTCGCTGCGCATCGGCGTGAACGCCGGCTCGCTCGACCCGCGCCTGCTGCAGAAGTACGGCAAGGCGACGCCCGAGGCGCTCGTCGAGTCGGCGGTCTGGGAGGCGAGCCTCTTCGAGGAGCACGACTTCCACGACTTCAAGATCTCGGTCAAGCACAACGACCCGATCGTCATGGTGAAGGCGTACCGCATGCTCGCCGAGCGCGGCGACTGGCCGCTGCACCTCGGCGTCACCGAGGCCGGCCCCGCCTTCCAGGGCACGATCAAGTCGGCGACGGCGTTCGGCATCCTGCTCGCCGAGGGCATCGGCGACACGATCCGCGTCTCGCTGTCGGCGCCGCCGGCCGAGGAGGTCAAGGTCGGCCTGCAGATCCTCCAGTCGCTGAACCTGCGCGAGCGCAAGCTCGAGATCGTCTCCTGCCCGTCGTGCGGTCGCGCCCAGGTCGACGTCTACAAGCTCGCCGACGACGTGACGGCCGGCCTCGACGGCATGAGCGTGCCGCTGCGCGTCGCCGTCATGGGCTGCGTCGTGAACGGACCCGGCGAAGCGCGCGAGGCCGACCTCGGCGTGGCGTCCGGCAACGGCAAGGGTCAGATCTTCGTCAAGGGCGAGGTCATCAAGACCGTGCCCGAGGCCGAGATCGTCGAGACCCTCATCGCCGAGGCCAACCGCATCGCCGACGAGATGGGCACGGATGCCCCGGTCGGCAGCCCGCAGGTCGTCACGAGCTGACCCGGCCGACGCGCGCGATCAGAGGGTGAGCGCGCCCAGGTTGACCGGCGCGACGAGGTGCGGCTCGGCGCCCGGGCCGTTCACCTGCACGATGACCGAGTAGGCGTTGGGCGTCCCCTCGATCACCTCCGCACCGAGCTCGGGACCCGTCTCGAGGGGGATCTGCACCCAATCCGGACCTCCCGGGTGGTCCACTCGACCCTCCAGCGCGTCGAGATCGTCGCCGATCGCGAACCCGTCCCCGGCGATCAGCGCGACACCGCCGACGGCCGCCGAGTCGGCGGCGACGCGGACGTTCATGTCACGGACGTCCGGACCGTCGTCGTCGATCCAGGTGCGCTCCTCGTCGTCGGAGAAGTGGCCCATGTGGTCGTCGATGACGCGGAAGCCGTCCCACAGGTAGTTGGTCACCCGGCCCGCCTCGCAGCAGGCGCCGGGGTACTCCTCGACTCGGGCGTCGCTGCCGAACACGGTCGAAAGGGTCTCGACGATCGCGGCGGCCTCGTCGTCGTACGACAGCGTGGCCACGGCCGTTCCGCCATCGTCGACGAGATCGAGGCCCTGCGGGCGGACGACCACAGTGGTGACGGACTCGAGCGGATCCGCGACCGACGTCGGTGCCGTGGACGCGGCCGGCGGGTCGACGGAGGGCTGCGGCTCCGGCTCGGCGGCCGTCGCGCATCCGGACAGTGCGACGGCGAGTCCGGCGACGAGGACCAGGAGCGGCAGCGCGCCGCGGCGAGGGTGGCGGGTCATCGGACTCCTGTTCGTCGAGGCGCTGGGGAACCTTCATCCTCAGCATGGCGGAGGAGCGACCGTCGATCGGACCTCGCGAATCACGGAGCCATCTCGATTGTCCGCTTCCTTCGGCAGACCGTCACGAACGTACCTCGGCCATCGCGATCCGGTAGCGGGTCGCGACCCCGGTTGTGGATAGCCGTGGGGCGTGCGGGCGTGTTCCTACGCTCGAGGTCATGCGTCTCCGTCTGTTCGCCCCGCTCGCGCTGCTCGTGCTCACGCTGAGCGGCTGTGCCGCAGCGGATGCCTCGGACATCGCGCCGACCGAGCCGGCACCCGCGACCGAGCAGGCCATCGTCGAGCCGACGCCCGAGGCGAAGCCCGTCCCCGCGGCACCCGCCGAGGCGTTCGACGGCGACTGCAGCGTGCTCGTGACCGAGGACGAGCTCGCAATGGCTGCGGGCGCCGCACTCGAGCCGAATCCGGCAGCCACGAGCTGGACCTCGATCGCGGTCCGGGCAGTGGGCGGGCTCTCGTGCTCGTGGTCGGGTGGCGAGCCGGGGTGGGCGCCGCGCGTCTCGCTCACCGTGCTGCCCGCCGACGTCGAGGTCTCCGACCCGGAGACGTACTGCTACGGCGTCGCCTGCCGGTTCGCCAGCCGGGTCGGAGAGTGGTGGTTCACCGGCACGGTTGAACCCGTCGCCGGTGTCGACCCCGAGATGGCCGTGATGTCGCTCGAGTCGGCGTTCGGGGTGCGCGCGAGCCAGTACGTGTCGGTCGCCATCGATCGGCCCGTGGATTCGTGGGGCGAGGTCTCCGACTGCGCGTCCCTCGCCGCGTCGGCGGACACCACTGCGGTGACCGACGTCGCGCTCGACGTCGGTTCGGGCAGCGTCGCCGGCGAGGCCCTCCCGGGCTCTACGCCGCCGTGCGCGCCTCAGGGGCGGTCGGATGCGAATGGTGGGGCGACGGTGTCGGTTTCCACTCCGTGCTGATCCCCGGCGCGGGCTGGGCGGTGGCCGATGCGTTCGACGGCGCCGAACCCATCGATGTGCCCGGTGCAACCACCGCTTCGTACGGCGAGTTCGATGGGCGCCCGACCGCTGGTGCGACCGACGGCGCGAACCTCGTGCTGGTGTCGTCGAACCTGCTTCAGGACGGCACCGACCCGGCGGAGCCGACGGCCGCGCTCGCGTCGGCGCTCCTCGCTGCGATGAACTGACGTCCGCCGCCGGCGACTCAGTGCAGCGAGCCGCCCGCGACCTTGAGGTCGGCCGGCGTGGCGAGCGCGACGCGGCACGCGATCGCGAGCGCCTCGGCGATGGTCGCTGCGGGCAGCGACGGGGCGCCCTCGGGTGCGCTCTCCGTCGCGTACGGCACGTGGATGAAGCCCGCGCGCAGGCCCGGTCGCGCCGCCGTGAGGTGCGTCGCCCGGTAGAAGACCGCGTTGCACACGTAGGTGCCCGCCGTGGTCGAGAGCGACGAGCGGATGCCTCGGGCGGTGAGTTCCGCGACGATCGCCTTCACCGGCAGCCCGGTGAACCGCGCATCGGGCCCGCCGGCCACGACGGCGGCGTCCATCGGCTGGTCGCCGTCGTTGTCGGGGATGCGCGCGTCGGCGAGGTTCACCGCGACGCGCTCGGGCGTGATGCCGTCGCGCCCGCCCGCGAGCCCCGCGGCGATGAGTACGTCGGGGGAGTGCGCCGCGACGAGCCGCTCGAGCTCGTCGGCCGCGGCGGCGAACGACACGGGCAGTACGGCGGTCACCAGCCGTTCGGGCCCCACCCAGCTCGCGGCGACCGCGCGCACCGCGTCGCCAGAGGGGTTGACGGCGTCGCCGCCGAACGGCTCGAAGCCGGTGAGGAGCACGCTGGTCACGGCATCCGAGCCTATGCGCCCCGGATGCCGCGGCCGAACCGCACTTACCGCGTGACCTTGCCCGTGAGCTGCGCGAGTCCGCGCAGGTACACCGGGCGGGCGAAGATCCACCCGGCGACCATGACGACCACCGACCCTGCGAACACCGCCGCGCCGATCCAGTTCACCTCGTCGGAGCCGGCGTACATGTGGTTGAGGTTGCGCAGTGCGCCGGTCGCGAGCACGAGGCCGACATGGGCGATCACGAACCCGACGAAGAAGAGCATGACCGGCAGGTGCACGGCGCGCGCCAGGCCGATCGGGTAGACGCGGTTCAGGCGCGGGGCGTCGACGGGCCAGGCCGGCGACATCCGCAGTCCGGTGAGGATCGCCAGCGGTGCCGCGATGAACACCATCGCGAAGTAGGCGAGCAGTTGCAGGCTGTTGTAGACCACCCAGCCGTCCTCCGCCGGCCAGTCGAGCGAGACGTACTGCAGCAGCACCGAGAGCGAGTTCGGCACGACCTCCCACGACGTCGGCACGATGCGCGCCCAGTGGCCGGTCGCGAACAGCAGCACGATGAACACGATGCCGTTCAGCACCCAGAGCGCGTCGAGCGAGAGGTGCAGCCAGAGGTCGAAGCTGATGCGCTTGGGGGCCCGCTTCGTGCGGAACCGGCCGGTGTTGTTGCGCGTCCAGTGCGCCTCGGGGCGCTGGACGGTGCGTACGCGCCAGCCGGTCCGCACGATCAGCAGCAGGAAGAACGCGTTCAGGAAGTGCTGCCAGCTGAGCCACGCGGGGAAGCCCTCGGGCGTGCCGGGCGGCGGGGGCACCGTGCCGGGGTACGCGTCGACGAAGGCCTCGACGCCCGCGAGGGTGCGCAGCCAACGCGCGAGCAGCACGAGGGCGACGACCGCCACCAGCGACGCCGGGATCGCCCAGCCGAGCACCTTCCGGCGGCTCGGCGCGCCCTGGCGGGTCGAGGTCGTCATCGCCGCGCCTCGACCGCGTCGATGAGCTTCGGCACCACCTGGAACAGGTCGCCGACGACCGCGAGGTCCGCGATCTCGAAGATGGGCGCGTCGGGGTCGCGGTCGATCGCCACGATCGTCTTCGACGTGCGCATGCCCGCGAGGTGCTGGATCGCCCCGGAGATGCCGAGCGACAGGTACAGGTCGGGGGCGACGGTCGTGCCGGTCTGGCCGACCTGCAGCGCCTGCGGGGCGTAGCCCGCATCCACCGCCGCACGCGAGGCGCCGACTGCCGCGCCGAGCGAGTCGGCGAGTCGGTCGACCAGCGCGAACTGCTCCTTCGAACCGAGCGCGCGGCCGCCCGAGACGACCTTGGCGGCGCCCCGGAGATCGGGCCGGCTGGAGGAGTCGCCGAGCTCACGGGCATCCGTCGCCCGCACCCCGACGACGGGGTCGAGCGCGACCTCCTCGACGTCGATCGCATCGGCGGCGCCGGTCGGGGTCGTCGCGCCCGGGCGTACCGTCACGACGGGCACGCCGCCCTCGACGCCGGAGCGCACGATCCACGAGCCGCCGAACACCGAGTGCGTGACCCGCACGGCACCGTCGTCGACGGCGACGCCGATGGCGTCGGTCGCGACGGCGGAATCGGTGCGCGCGGCGAACCGGCCGGCCACCTCGCGGCCCTCGACCGTGTGGCCGACGACGACCGCGGCGGGCTCGACCAGGGCGACGGCGGCCTGCAGCAGGTCGACCTGCGGGCCCGACACGAGCACGCCCGCGTCGGCGACCTCGGCGACGACCGCGCGCGAGGCGCCCGCGGCGCGCAGCCGCTCGGTGATCACGTCGCGGTGCCCCGGCGGCACGACCGCGACGGCGACCGCGTCGCCGACTGCGCCCGCGGCGCCCACGAGGGAATCGATGGAGGCGCGCACGGTTCCGTCCGCGGCGACCTCGGCGAGTACGAGCACGCTCGTCATGGTTCGTCTCCTAGATCAGGTTGCGGTCGGCGAGGAAATCGGCGATCGCCTCGGCGGCCGTGCCGTCGTCGACGATGCGCGCGCCCGCGGTGCGCTCGGGTGCCGCCGCGGCGTCGACCACGACCGACGCGGCCGGGGCCGGCGCGAGGGCGAGGTCGGCGAGGCTCAGCCGGTCGACCGGCTTCTTCTTGGCCTGCCGGATTCCTCGGAAGGAGCCGATCCGCGCCTCCGGGAACCGCTCGGTGACCGTGACGATCGCGGGCAGTGGCACCTCGACGGCCATGGCCTGGAACTCGGTCGCGCGCTCGGCGCGGAGCGTGCCGCCCGCGACCTCGAGCGACGTCGCCGCCGATACGAGCGGGAGGCCGAGGCGCTCGGCGAGCATGGCCGGCAGCACGCCGCCGCGTCCGTCGGTCGACTCGAGCCCGGTGAGCACGAGGTCGAACGCCTCGCGTGAGAGCGCGGCCGCCAGGGTGCGGCCGGTCTGGAGCAGGTCGGCGCCTGCGAGCGCGTCGTCCGCGATGTGCACCGCTCGGTCGGCGCCGAGCGCGAGGCCGGCGCGCAGCGCCTGCTCGGCGGCATCCGGCCCCATGGTCACGAGCACGATCTCGGCATCGCCGTGCTCCTCGCGCAGGTGCAGGGCGAGCTCGAGCGCCCGGTCGTCGATCTCGTCGGCCACGGCGTCGGAGGCGTCGCGATCGGCGCGGCCCGTCGTCGGGTCCATGCGTCGTTCGCCCCACGTGTCGGGCACCTGCTTGCGCAATACGGCGATCCTCATCGATCCACTCCTCGCACCGTCGTCGGCATCGGATGCATCGATCATACAGTACTGGGAACTGCACGCAAGTACTGTTCCTCGTATCGTTCAGTCGCGCGTGCGCAGCCCGTCCAGCAGGAGATCGGCGAGGGCGGTGAAGGACTCGGACTCGGCCATGCCGGTGTTGCGGCGCACCTCGCGCTGCTGAATGCGCACGATCGCCGAGGTCGCCAGGTCGGCCGCGAACGCGGCGCGTACCGGACGGATCGCGCCCGCGTCGACGCCCGCCTCGATGAGCTCGCGGATGCGGCGCGCGGCGCCGGCCGCATTGACCTCGTACACCTCGCGCGTGGGGGCGAACTCCACGACGTCCTCCATGAAGGTCTCCGACGCATCGCGCACCGCGTCCGACACGCCGGTCAGGTACGCCTCGAGCCGGTCGACCGGCTCGACCTGCTCGGCGACGCGCGCCTCGATCATCTCGGCTGCGCGACGGAAGTAGTCGAGCACGACCTGGCGGAGCAGCTCCTCCCGCGTCGGGGCGAGCGCGTAGATCGTGGACTTGGAGCAGCGCAGCTCGGCGGCGGTCTCGTCGACCGTGAGGGCGACGAACCCGCGTCGCAGGTAGAGTTCGCCGAGCCGTCGGTAGAGGTCGTCCTGACGACTCGTGCGGCGGGCCGACTGCGGTGTCGGCACCGGGAAGCGGGTGGGGTCGGCGGCAGCGCTCATGGGCCCATTCTGGCCGGACTCGTCCGTCGGGCGGGTCAGGCGGGGCCCTCGGACTCGAGCACGAACCAGAAGTGCCGCCCGCGATGCAGCACGTCCTTGCCGTTCATGACGCCGAGTAGCAGCCCGTCGCCGGCGCGCTTGAAGTGGTCGAACGTGGCCATGCCGTCGTACACCATCGTCGCGGTCACCTCGTCGCGGAATGCGACCATCCAGAGCGAGGCGCCCCCGCGCGCGAGTTCGACGTTGTCGACGAGCGAGCCGTCTTCCTGCTCGCACACGATCGGGCTCACGTCGTTCGCCGACCGCATGTGCTTGCCGTGCCAGTGCACGCCGTCGAGCACGCGGCCGAGGCCGTGGCCGGTCGGCACCGCGGTGCCCCGCCAGCGGCCGATGAGGTCGTCGATGGATGCGGGCGGGAGCGCCGCCCACAGCTCGTCGAGCTCATCCGGGTCGACCGAGTCGCGCGCGAGCAGCCCTCGTACGCGCGCCTCGAGGCCTGGGGAGACCTCGAGGCGCGCGTCGGCCGTTGCGGCCTCGGTCACCCGTTCGCCAGCTCGGCGAGACGGTCGCGGAGCACGGTCTTCAGGACCTTGCCACCGGCGTTGCGGGGGAGTGCGTCGATGATCACCAGGTCCTTCGGGAGCTTGTAGCGCGCCAGGGTTGCTCCGAGGAAGTCGGTGAACTCCTCGAGCGTCAGCTCCTGCTCGGGCTTCAGCGCGACGAACGCCACCGGCACCTCGCCCCACTTCTCGTCCTCGCGTCCGACGATCGCGGCCTCGAGCACCTTGGGGTGGGCGAACATGGCGTTCTCGACCTCGGCGCAGTAGATGTTCTCGCCGCCGGAGATGATCATGTCCTTCTTGCGGTCCACGACCCAGACGAAGCCCTCGTCGTCCTGGCGGACGAGGTCGCCCGAGTGGAACCAACCGCCCTCGAACGCCTTCGCGGTCTCCTCGGGCTTGTTCCAGTAGGCCGACATCATGGTCGGCCCGCGGTAGACGATCTCGCCGATCTCGCCGACCTCGACGTCGTTCATCTCGTCGTCGACGACGCGGTACTGGATGGTCGGGATCGGCTTGCCCACCGAGCCGAGCTTGCGGCGGGAGTCCTCGCCGCTCAGCACGCACGTGATGGGCGACATCTCGGTCTGGCCGAACACCGCGACGTTGGTCGCGTCGGGGAAGGTCTCCTCCATCGCGCGGAGCACCGTGTCCGACGCCGGCGCGGCGCCCCAGCTGATGATGCGGAGCTTCAAGTCGCGGTCCTTGATGCCGGGGAGCGCGCAGATCGCCTGCCACTGCTGCGGCACGTTGAAGACGATGGTCGCGCCCTCCTGCTCCCACGCGTCGACCACGGCTGCGGGGTCGAACGCACCGAGCGGGTGGATCACCGTCGGGATGCCGATGATGAAGTTCGCCGCGATCGAGCCGAGCCCGGCGATGTGGAAGAAGGGAGCCGTCAGGAACGCGACATCCGACTCGTCCCAGACCATGTTGCTGCGGATGCAGGTGACGGCCTGCAGGTACATGTTGCGGTGCGAGAGCATCGCGCCCTTCGGGGCCCCGGTGGTGCCCGACGTGTACATGAGCAGTGCGGTGGCGTCCTCCGGCACGTCCTCGAGCTCGATCGGTTCGGCGTCGGCGAGGACCTGCTCGTACGACTCGAACCCGTCGGCCTCGCCCAGGACGATCTTCGACTCGAGCTGCGAGGTCATCCCCGCAACCGCGGCGCCGAGCGGAGCGAGCGGGCCGTCGACGATGAGCACGCGCGACCCGCTGTCCTCGATGAGGTACAGGATCTCCGGCGGGGTGAGCCGGAAGTTCACGGGCACTGCGATCGCGCCGAGGCTGTTGATCGCGAAGACCGACTCGACGAACTCGGGCCGGTTGAGCGTGAACAGCAGCACCCGGTCGCCCGCACGGACGCCGCGCTCGCGCAGCGCGCCCGCGAAGGCGAGCGAGCGTTCGTGCAGCTGGTGCCAGGTCGTGTCCTGCCCCAGGTAGCGCAGCGCGACCTCGTCGGGCCGCGACACGGCGTGGCCCGCCGTCTGTGCCATCCAATGGTTGCGGAACGACCAGGTCGGCATCGCCTGAGCGACCGGCGTCTCCGCGACTGCTGTATTCGTCATCGAATCCCTTTCCCACTCCCTCGTGAAGGACTGCCCCCAGTATGCATCAGAACGGGCCGCGCGTCACCACTTTTGTTAATGACGGTTCTGTTCTCGCGCGCCGTCGTGCGTGGCGGGTGCCGTGTACCGTAGGGTGCTGGTTGGGGAGGTGCCCGTGTCCGAAGTCGTGACCGAGACCGTGCGGCGCCGGCCGAAGGATCGCAAGCAGCGCATCGAGGCGGCCGCAGCGGAGGCGTTCAGCGCGCACGGATTCCACGCGGTCGGCATGGAGGACATCGCCGCGGCGGTCGGAGTCTCCGCGCCCGCGCTCTACCGGCACTACCCGAGCAAGTACGCGCTCTTCGTCGCGTGCGCGAGGGCCTGGCCGCCGGGCTCCTCGACGGGATCGACCAGGTCCCCGCATCCGACGACCCCGACGACCGGCTCGACGCGCTCGTCTCCGCGGTGCTCAAGGTGACGGTCGCGAACCGCAGCACGGGCGGGCTCTACCGCTGGGAGGGGCGCTACCTGGCGCCCGAGCACCGTGCCGAGATCGGCGAGCAGTTCGACCGGCTCACCGCGACGATCGCGGACGCGCTGCTCGAAGTGCGGGACGACCTGCAGCCCGTGGTCGCGGACCGCGTCGCATCCGGTGCCCTCGCCGTGATCGCCTCGATCACCGCGCACCGCACCTCGCTCGGCGTGCGCCGGATGGACCGCGTGCTCGGCGGCGCGGCGCACCGCGTGCTCCGCGTCTCGCTCGACGGCGTCGAGGCGCCGACTATCGAGCGCACCGACCAGGAGCCGATCGGCGGCAGGCGCGAACTGCTCCTCTCGAAGGCCATCACGCTGTTCAACCGGCGCGGCTACCACGACGTCGGCATCGACGAGATCGCGACGGCGGCCGGACTCACGCCCTCGGGCGTCTACCGCCACTTCTCCGGCAAGTCCGACATCCTCTACGCCGCCTGCATCCGCGCCGCCGAGCGGCTGACGCAGGTGACGGCGGATGCGACGGCCAGGGCCGGATCCGACCCCGCCGGCGCCCTCCAGTCGATGGGCCGCGCGTACATCCGCTTCGCGTTCGAGCAGCACGAGTTGCTGTCGGTGTACTCCGCCGACGCGACCAGCCTCCCCGAGCAGGACCTGGGCCGTCTGCTGGCGCTGCAGCGCGAGCACGTGGCCGAGTGGGTGAACCGCCTGCGCGCGGTGCATCCGTCGCTCGACCTGCCGTCGGCCCGCATCCTCGTGCACGCCGCGCTCGGCGTGGTCGTGGACGGGGGCCGTCGCTCCCACTGGAGCGACGACCCCGCGGTCGTGCGTTGCGTCGCGGCGATGGTCGATGCGGTGCTGGACCCGCCCGACACCGACCTCGGCCGCTGACCGGCCGCCGCCCTGCGGACGACCGGCCCGGCCGTCGGCCTACGCGCCGTGCTTGCTGCCGTGCAGCGAGTGCAGCATCGACTTCGCGATCTTCATGTCGCGCTCCGAGCGGTCGATGCGGAGCAGGTCGAGCGGCGCCTTGAACCGCTGCACGGTCATCGACTTCGCACGGCTGAACTCGCGCAGCCCGTCGGGGCCGTGCACGCGGCCGAAGCCGGATCCGCCCACGCCGCCGAACGGCAGCGCGGCGACGCCGGCGAAGCCGAGCACCGAGTCGATGGTGACCGCGCCCGCCTTGAGCCGCGCGGCGAGCCGCTCGCCGGCCCTGTGGTCGCGGGTGAAGATCGACGCGCCCAGTCCGTACTCGGTCGCGTTCGCGCGCTCGACCGCCTCGTCGAGGTCGGCGACGCCGTTGACCACGAGAGTCGGGCCGAAGGTCTCGACGCAGACGGCGTCGGCGTCCTCGGGAACGCCGGTGAGCACGATCGGCTCGACGTATGGCGCCTTGACCGAGTCGACCCCGCCGAGCACGGCGGTGCCGCCGCGGGTCAGGGCGTCCTGCACGTGCTCGCGTACGACGTCGCCGCCCGCCGGGTGGGTCATCCGGCCGTACGACGCCGACTCGTCCGCGCCGGGTGTGAGCGTGCGCGCCTTCTGCACGAGCAGGTCGAGGAAGCGGTCGCGCACCGACTCGACCACGTAGACGCGCTCGACGCCGACGCAGGTCTGGCCGCTGTTGCCGAAGCCGCCGAACACGGCGAAGTCGGTCGCGAGGTCGAGGTTCGCGTCGGCCGCGACGATCATCGCGTCCTTGCCGCCGCACTCCGCCACGAGGGGGTGAGCTGCTCGGCGCACGCGGCCATCACGCGCTTGGCGGTGGCGGTGGAGCCGGTGAAGCCGACCTTGTCGACGCCCGCGCGGATCAGCGCGCTGCCGACCTCGCCGCCGCCGGTCACGACCTGCAGCACGGGCTGCTCGGGGTTGGCGCGCTTCCACGCCTCCGCGAGCCAGAGTGCCGTCTCGGGCGTGAGCTCGCTCGGCTTGAACACGACGGCGTTGCCGGCCGCGATCGCGTAGCCGATCGAGCCCATCGGCGTGTACAGGGGGTAGTTCCAGGGGCCGATCACGGCGACGACGCCGTACGGCTCGTAGCCGAGCGTGGCCTTCTGGTTGAACGCGACCGCGCCGGCCGGCACGCCGCGGCGCTTCAGCACCTTCTTGGCGTGCTTGGCCGCCCAGTCGAGGTGCCCGAGGGTGAGCATGATCTCGAGCGTGGCATCGCCCACGGGCTTGCCGGTCTCGCGCGAGATGATCTCGGCGAGCTCCTCGGCGCCGTTCGCGATGGCGTGCTTCCAGGCCAGCGTGCGACGGCGCCGCTCCGCGTAGCCGAGGCCCGCCCACCATGCCGCCGCGTCGCGTGCGGCCGCGACCGTCGCGGTGACGTCGGGCAGGGTCTGCTCGGGCTGCTCCTGCAGCTTCGGGGGTCGGTCAGTGTCATGGGATTCTCCGCATCCTCGGGGAGTTGCCGATCAGAAGTGAATGATCATTCACAGTATCGCCGACTCGCCGATCCGGCACAAGATGTTCCGGCGCGGCTGGGGATGACATGAGAGAATCGAATCACGATTCGATTCCGTCCGACGGCGCGACGGGGAGGGGAGCCGGTGATGGCCCAGCGCAGCGCCGCGCAGCAGGTCGCGGCCCCGAGCAAGTCGGAGCGCACGCGGGAGCGCATCCTCGATGCCGCCGCCCACGTGCTGAGCCGCAAGGGGTACGCCGGCACCCGACTCAGCGACGTCGCCGAGGTCGCCGAGGTGCAGGCGCCGGCGATCTACTACTACTTCCCGTCGCGCGACGACCTCATCGAGGAGGTCATGTGGGCCGGCGCGCACCGGGTGCGCCTGCACGTGCAGTCGGTGCTCGAGGCGCTGCCGGAGGACACCGAGCCGATCGACCGCATCCTGGTTGCCGTCGAGGAGCACCTGCGGTACGAGCTGAGCATCTCCGACTACACGACGGCCTCGGTGCGCAACGCCGGCCAGGTGCCCGAGCAGCTGCGCACGCGTCCCGCGGAGGAGGAGGCGGCGTACAGCCGCATCTGGCGCGACCTCTTCGACGAGGCCGCGCGCGCCGGCCAACTGCGCGACGGGCTCGACGTCAACGTGTCGCGACTGCTCCTGCTCGGCTCGATGAACTGGGCGGCGGAGTGGTGGAACCCGCGGATGCGGTCGTTGGCCGACCTGGTCGCGGCGGCGCGCTCGCTCGTGCTGCACGGCATGGGGGCACCGGGCCTCGGCGAGCGCGCCGGCCGCTGACGGTCAGACCGCGACGGGCTCGAACAGGCCGAGCCGCTCGCGCAGGACGGCCTCGGCGTCCGCGACGGTGCGACGGACGATCTCGCCCGCCGTCGGGATGTCGTGGATGAGGCCCTGCACGAGGCCGACGGTCCAGATGCCGGCCTCGATGTCGCCGTTCTCGAAGACCCGGCGTCCGCGGGCGCCGGCGACGAGCTCGCGCACGGCGAGGAAGTCGCCACCGGCGTTCAGGATCTCGACGACCTCGCGGCTGACGGAGTTGCTCGCCACGCGAGCCGTGTTCGACAGCGTGCGGAAGATGAGCTCGGTGTCGTGCTCGGTCGCCTCGACGATGCGCTCCTTCACCTGCTGGGAGATCGGCGACTCGACCGAGCACATGAACCGCGTTCCCATGTTCACCCCGTCGGCGCCCAGCGCGAGCGCCGCCGCGAGCCCGCGGCCGTCGGCGAACCCTCCCGACGCGATGAACGGGATCGACAGCGCGTCCGCGGCCGCGGGGATGAGCACGAGGCCGGGGATGTCGTCCTCGCCAGGGTGACCGGCGCACTCGAAGCCGTCGATGCTCACGGCGTCGACGCCCACCGCCTGGGCCTTCACCGCGTGCCGCACGCTGGTGCACTTGTGCACGACGCGGATGCCGTGGGACTTGAACATCTCCATGTGCGGCTCGGGGTTCGAACCGGCGGTCTCGACGATCGTGATGCCCGCGTCGACGATCGCGCGCCGGTACTCGTCGTAGGGCGGCGGGTTGATCGACGGCAGGATCGTGAGGTTCACCCCGATCGGCCTGTCCGTCATCGTGCGGGCGCGCTCGACCTCCTTCACCAGGTCGGCCGGGGTCGGCTGGGTGAGCGCGGTGATGATGCCGAGCCCGCCCGCCTCGGAGACTGCGGCCGCGAGCTCGGCGCGGCCGACCCACATCATGCCGCCCTGGACGACCGGGTGCTCGATGCCGAGCAGGTCGGTGAATCGCGTGCGTACCATCGCGGTGCTCCTCTCGTTCGTCTCCGCCGGTCAGGCGTAGACCTCGCCGGCCTCGGCCTTCGCGACGAGCGACGCCGGGGGCTCGAAGTGCGGTCCGTAGGCCTCGGCGAGCTCGCGGGCGCGAGCCACGAAGCCGGGCAGGCCGCCGTCGTACTGGTTGATGTACTGGATGACGCCGCCCGTCCAGGCCGGGAACCCGATGCCGTAGATCGACCCGATGTTCGCGTCGGCGACGCTCGTGAGCACGCCCTCGTCGAAGCAGCGCACGGTGTCGATCGCCTCGGCGAACAGCATCCGTTCCTTGAGGTCCTCGAACGGCACCTCGGTGCCTGTTCCGAACGCATCGGCGAGGCCCGGCCACAGGCCGACGCGCCTGCCGTCGGCGTCGTAGTCGTAGAACCCGCCGCCGGTCGAGCGACCCTTGCGGCCGAGCTCGTCGACCATGCGGTCGACGACCGCCTCGGCGCCGTGCTCGGTCCAGCCCCTGCCCTCGGCGATGGCCGCCTTCTTCGTCTCCTCGCGGATCTTCTGGGTGAGGGTGATCGTCAACTCGTCGAGCAGCTGCAGCGCGCCGGCCGGGTAGCCGGCCTGCAGCGATGCCTGCTCCACCGTGGCGGGGGAGACGCCCTCGCCGACGGCCGCGACGGCCTCGTCGATGTACCGGCCGATCACGCGCGAGGTGAAGAACCCGCGGTTGTCGTTCACGACGATCGGGGTCTTGCGGATCTGCAGCACGTAGTCGAACGTCTTCGCGAGCACCTCGTCGCCGGTGTTGCGGCCGCGCACGATCTCGACGAGCGGCATCTTGTCGACGGGGGAGAAGAAATGGATGCCGATGAAGTCGTCGGGTCGCTTGACGCCGGCGGACAACTCGGTGATCGGCAGGGTCGAGGTGTTCGACCCGAGCACCGCGTCGGGTTCCACGACATCCTCGATCTCCTGGAAGACCGCCTGCTTCACGTCGGCGCTCTCGAACACCGCCTCGATGACGAGGTCGACGCCGGCGAAGTCCGCCGGGTCGGCCGACGGCGTGATGCGGGCGAGCAGTGCCGCCGACTTCTCGGGCGTGGTCTTTCCGCGCTGCAGGGCCGTGGCCTCGATGCGCTCCGCGTAGCCCTTGCCGCGACGCGCCGCTTCGATCGACACGTCCTTCAGCACCACGTCGATGCCGGCCTTCGCCGACACGTAGGCGATGGCGGCGCCCATCATGCCGGCGCCGATCACGCCGACCTTGGTCGCCTGGAACTTCGGGTACCCGTCGGGGCGGCTCGCCCCGGCGTTGATCTTCTGGAGGTCGAAGAAGAACGCGTTGATCATGTTCTTCGCGACCTGGCCGATGGTGAGCGAGACCAGGTAGCGGGTCTCGATGGTGCTCGCGGTGTCGAAGTCGACGAGCGCTCCCTCGACGGCGGCGGCGAGCGCGGCGCGCGGGGCGGGCATCGGCGCGCCCTTGACCTGCTTGCGCACGTTCGCGGCCATCGCCGGCAGGAGCGACGCGACCGACGGGCTGTTCGGACCGCCGCCGGGGATGCGGAAGCCCTTCTCGTCCCACGGCTTCACTGCGGTCGGGTGGGCGGCGATCCAGGCCTTCGCGGCCGGCACGAGGGCGTCGACCGTCGGCACGACCTCGTCGACCAGGCCGACCTCGAGCGCGCCGGCGGGGGTGTACTTCGTGCCGGTCATGATCACCTTGGTCAGCGCGTCCTGCAGCCCGAGCATGCGCACGGTGCGGGTGATGCCGCCGCCGCCGGGCAGCAGCCCGAGCGTCACCTCCGGCAGGCCGATGCGGCTGCCCTTCGCGTCGGCCGCGATGCGGTGGTGCGCGGCGAGGGCGACCTCGAGCCCGCCGCCGAGGGCGGTGCCGTTGATCGCCGCGACGACCGGCTTGCCGAGCCGCTCGAGTCGGCGCAGGTCGGCCTTGACGCGTTCGATGTGCGCCGTCTGCTCGGCGGCGGTCTCGGGCGAGCCCTGCTTGAGCTGGTTGAGGTCGCCGCCGGCGAAGAAGCTCGACTTCGCGCTGGCGAGGATGACGCCCGTGACGTCGTCGAGCTCGGCCTCGAGCCGATCGACGACGATGGTCATCGACGAGGTGTACGCGTCGTTCATGGTGTTGACGGTGGCGTCGGGGTCGTCGAGGGTCAGGGTGACGACGCCGTCCTCGTCGCGATCCCAGTGGATCGCGGGCGCCTCGGTCACGATGGCTTCGATGGTCATGAGTGGGTCCAGTCCTGTCGGTTCGTTCGGTCAGAGTCGTTCGATGACGGTGGCGATGCCCATGCCGGCGCCGACGCAGAGCGTGGCGAGGCCGCGGCGGAGGTCGCGTCGCTCGAGCTCGTCGAGCATCGTGCCGAGGATCATCGCGCCGGTGGCGCCGAGCGGATGCCCCATGGCGATCGCGCCGCCGTTGACGTTGACCTTCTCGCGGGGGATGTCGAGGTCCTTCATCCACTTCATGACCACGGATGCGAAGGCCTCGTTGAGCTCGAACAGGTCGATGTCGTCGACCGAGAGGCCGGTCTTGTCGAGCACCCGCTGCGTGACGCTCGTCGGCCCCGTGAGCATGATGGTCGGCTCGCTGCCGAGCACGGCCGTGCCCACGATCCGCGCCCGCGGCGTGAGCCCCATGGCGTTGCCGGCCGCCTCGCTGCCGAGCACCACCAGGGCCGCCCCGTCGACGATGCCGGACGAGTTCGCCGCCGTGTGCACGTGCGAGATCTTCTCGACCGAGTGGTACTTCTGCAGCGCGACGGCGTCGAAGCCGCCCATGTCGCCGATGGTCGCGAACGCCGCGGGGAGCTTGCCGAGCGAGTCGACGCTCGAGCCGGGGCGCCGATGCTCGTCGTGGTCGAGCACGAGCACGCCGTTCATGTCGCGCACGGGCACGATGGACTTCTCGAAGTAGCCGTTCGCCCACGCGGCATCCGCCTTGTCCTGGCTCCACACGGCGAACGCGTCGACGTCCTCGCGGTCGAAGCCCTCGATGGTCGCGATGAGGTCGGCGGAGATGCCCTGCGGCACGAAGTAGGCGTCGTAGGCCGTGGTCGGGTCCTGCGCGTACGCGCCGCCGTCGGAGCCGATCGGCACGCGCGACATGGCCTCGACGCCGCCGGCGACGACCAGGTCCTCCCAGCCGGAGGCGACCTTCTGCGCGGCGAGGTTCACGGCCTCGAGCCCCGAGGCGCAGAATCGGTTGACCTGCACGCCCGGCACGTGCTCGGGCAGGCCGGAGTTGAGGATCGCGGTGCGCGCGATGTCGCCGCCCTGCTCGCCGACTGGCGAGACGACGCCGAGCACGACGTCGTCGATGCGATCGAGGTCGAGCGAGGGGTTGCGCGGGCCGAGCTCGGCGAGCAGCCCGCTCGCGAGGTCGACCGGCTTCGTGCCGTGGAGCGAGCCGCCCCGGTTACGCCCGCGCGGGGTGCGGAACGTGTCGTAGATGAACGCTTCGGTCATGGTTGTCGTCCTCTCGATGTCGTCAGAGCCCGAGGCTCCGGCCGACGATCTCCTTCATGATCTCGGTGGTGCCGCCGTAGATGGTCGTGATGCGCGCGTCCTCGTAGTCGCGCGCGATGCGGTACTCGCGCATGTAGCCGTAGCCGCCGTAGAGCTGCAGGCAGCGGTTCACGACCCGCTGCTGCAGCTCGGTGCACCAGAACTTCGCCGCCGCGGCCTCCTCGGCCGACAGCCGGCCGGCGACGTGCTGGCGCAGGCAGTCGTCGATGTAGGCGCGCGTCACGCGCACCTCGGTGGTCAGCTCGGCGAGCACGAACCGCGTGTTCTGGAAGCTGCCGATCGGCTGGCCGAACGCCTTCCGCTCCTTCACGTACGCGAGGGTGCGCTCCAGCACGCCCTCGCATGCCGCCACCGCCGCCGCGGCGATGGAGATGCGCTCCTGCGGCAGGTTCTTCATGAGTCCGAGGAACCCGTCTCCCTCCGCGCCGAGCAGGTTCTCGACCGGCACGCGCACGTCCGTGAAGGCGAGCTCGCTCGTGTCCTGGGCGTGCAGGCCGATCTTGTCGAGGTTGCGGCCACGCGAGAATCCGGGGGAGTCGGCGGGGATCACCAGGAGGCTGAGCCCCTTGTGCCGGTCCTCCGAGGTGCGCACGGCGGTGACGACGAGGTCGGCGTTCTGCCCGTTCGAGATGAACGTCTTGGCGCCGTTCACGACGTACTCGTCGCCGTCGCGGACGGCCGAGGTGCGGATGCCCGCGAGGTCGGAGCCCGTGCCCGGCTCGGTCATCGCGATCGCGGTGACGAGCGTGCCCTCCGCCAGTCCGGGGAGCCACCTGGACTTCTGGTCGTCGTTCGTCAGGTCGAGGAAGTAGGGGTAGACGATGTCGTTCGACAGGGCGATGCAGGCCACGCCGTCGCAGACGGGATTGCGGGCGAGCTCCTCGCCCATGATCGCGTTGTAGCGGAAGTCGTCGATGCCCATGCCCCCGAAGTCCTCCGGCACGGTGAAGCCGAGGATGCCCGCCTCCGCGGCCGCGGTGAACAGGGCGCGGTCGACCTTGCCCTCGCGTTCCCACCGCTCCGCGTTCGGCGCGGCCTCCGCTTCGACGAAGTCGGCGACGAGCGCGCCGAACTCGCGGTGCTCCGTGTCGTACACGGTGCGCGACGTTCCGAGGTCCTTGAACATCCGATCGATCCTCACTGATCTGCCCTGGCCGATCCGGCCCTGTGCGGCCAGTGTGACATCGATCCGCTGTTTTTACAACAGATTCAAAATTCTGATGCATCGCCCTTGACGGAACAAGGTTCGCGGGCGCACGATGTTCGGAGTGTTTTCTAATGCCGATTCAGATCGGCACCTGAACTTCCGAGGCGAAGGAGCCGCGATGGCGATCGATTTCGAGATCGACGACGAGGTCGCGGCGCTCGCGGCCAGGACGCGGGAGTTCGTGCGCGACGTCGTGATCCCCGTCGAGCTGGAGACGGGCGGATCGGTGCACGACGGCGACGAGTCCGTACGGCGCGGACTGCAGGACGCTGCGCACGCCGCGGGCCTGCTGGCCCCGCAGCTCGGCCGCGAGTGGGGCGGCCTCGGTCTCGACATGCGCGGGCAGTCGGTGGTGTTCGAGGAGGCCGGCTACTCGCTGCTCGGACCGCTGGCGCTCAACTGCTCCGCCCCCGACGAGGGCAACATGCACCTCCTCGAGCGCATCGGCTCCCCGGAGCAGCAGGGACGCTGGCTGCCGGAGCTCGGCAGCGGCCGCGCACGGAGCGCCTTCGCGATGACCGAGCCGGCGCCGGGCGCGGGCTCGGACCCGCGGGCGCTGCGCACGCGCGCACGCCGCGTCGAGGGCGGCTGGCGCATCGACGGCCGCAAGTGGTTCATCACGGGCGCCCGCGGCGCCTCCCTGTTCTTCGTGATGGCACGCACGTCGGGGGAGCCCGGCGACGCCGGCGGAGCGACCCTCTTCCTCGTCGACGGGGACAATCCCGGCATCACGGTCGTGCGCGACCTGGACACGCTCGACGTGGGGCTGTTCGGCGGGCACAGCGAGGTCGAGTTCCGCGACTGCGTCGTGCCCGACGGCGCGGTGCTCGGCGAGGTGGACCGCGGCTTCGAGGCCGCGCAGGCCCGGCTCGCGCCCGCACGCCTGACCCACTGCATGCGCTGGCTCGGGCTCGCGCGCCGCGCGCACGACATCGCGCTCGGCTACGTCGCGCAGCGCGACGCCTTCGGCGACCGGCTCGCGAACCTCGGCATGGTGCAGCAGCAGGTCGCCGACAACGAGATCGACATGGCGGCCTCGCGGGCGCTCATCCGGCACGCGGCCTGGCTGCTGGACACGGGTCGCGATGCGGGCAACGCCACGTCGATGACGAAGGTCTTCGTGGCCGAGGCGGTCGGGCGGATCACCGACCGCGCGGTGCAACTCGCCGGTGCGACCGGCACCGCGGGCGACCTGCTGCTCAGCCGGTACTGGCGGGAGGTGCGGCCCTTCCGCATCTACGACGGGTCGAGCGAGACGCATCGCTGGGCGATCGCCAAGCGCGCCGTCACGGCGCGCCGCACCGCGGGTGAGGTGGCCTGATGCCCGTCGGCCTGGACGTCATCGCACTGCACCGATACTTCGCGCAGCACCTGCCCGGGTACAACGGCGGCCTGAACGCGCGGCTGATCGCGGGCGGCAAGTCGAACCTCACCTACCGCCTGAGCGACGGCGTGCACGACTGGGTGCTGCGCCGTCCACCGCTCGGGCCGCTGACCCCGAGCGCACACGACATGGCGCGCGAGTTCCGGGTCATGGACGCCCTGCAGGACACGACCGTGCCGGTGCCCGGCACGCGCCTGCTCTGCCGCGACGAGCAGGTGCTCGGCGTGCCGTTCCTCGTCGTCGACTTCGTCGAGGGCCGCACGTTGCGCAGCCACGACGACATTGCAGCGCTCTCGCCCGACGACCAGGCGGCGCTCGGCGACGAGCTCGCCGACCGCCTCGCGGCGCTGCACCGGGTCGACCCGATCGCCGCGGGCCTGTCCGACTTCGGTCGCCCCGCCGGCTACCTCGGGCGGCAGCTGCGTCGCTGGTCCGACCAGTGGTCGCGCGTGAGGACCCGCGAGTCGGCCGACTTCGACGCGCTCGCCGCACGCCTCGCCGACACGCTGCCGGCGGAGTCGGGCGCGACGATCGTGCACGGCGACTACCGCATCGACAACTTGCTCGTCGCCCCCGACGAGCCGCGCATCGCCGCCCTCGTCGACTGGGAGCTCTCCACGCTCGGCGACCCGCTCGCCGACCTCGCCATGACGCTCGTCTACTGGGAGCCGCTCACCGAGCCCGTGCTCGGCGTGCCGCACGTGCGCGGCGGGCCGAACGCGCTGCCCTCGCCCGACGCGTTCGTCGAGCGGTACGCCGCCGGCCGCGACCTGCCCGACCTCGCCCCGTACCTCGCGCTCGCCGCGCTGAAGCTCGCGGTCATCGCCGAGGGCATCCACTCCCGCTACCTGGCGGGCAGCACGGTCGGCGAGGGCTTCGCGACGGCGGGCGAGGCGGTCGAGCCGCTGCTCGCGTACGGGCTCGAGCGGCTCGCGCCGGTGGCGAAGGCGGTGCGCTGATGCGCGCGGCGATCGTGACCGGCGGGTCGCGCGGCATCGGCCTGGCGATCACGCGTCGGCTCGCGGCATCCGGCACCGCGGTCACCATCACGGGCCGGGACGCCGCCTCGCTCGACCGGGCCGCCGCCCGGGTGCGCGACGAGCTGGGCACGCCCGTGTTCGGCCTGCCCGCCGACCTGGCCGACGAGGCGGCGGTCGCCGGAGTCGTGCCGGCGCACCTCGAGCGGTTCGGCCGCCTCGACCACCTCGTGCTGAACGCGGGCATGGGGAAGGGCAGCCCCATCGCCGAGACGCCGCTGCGGCGCCTCGACCTGCACTACGCGGTCAACCTGCGCAGCACGTTCGCCCTGGTCTCGCAGGCGATCCCGTCGCTGCGCCAGGCGGCGGCCGAGCACGGCAGCGCGCGCGTGGTCGCGATCGCGTCGATGACCGCGCTGGTCGCCGAGGCGGGTCTCGCCGCCTACGGCGCGACGAAGGCCGCGATCGTGTCGCTCTGCGAGGCGCTCACCCAGGAGGAGTACGCGGCCGGCGTGCTCGCGACGGCGATCTGCCCGGGCTACGTCGACACCGACATGGCCGCCTGGAAGCACGACGCGGTGCCCGCCGCCGAGATGATCCGCCCCGACGACGTGGCCGAGCTCGCGATGGCCGTGCTGGCGCTCTCGCGCACGGCCGTCGTGCCGTCGCTCGCGGTGGTGCGGCCGGGGCCGGAGCTCTGGCGGGCCTGAGCTCCGGCCCGGCGCGTCAGACCGAGACCGCCTGCGGCACGTGCCGCTGCTCGGGCCCGTCGTAGGCCGAGAGCGGGCGGATGAGCGCGTTCGCCGCGGCCTGCTCCATGATGTGCGCGGTCCAGCCCATGACCCGGCTGGCGACGAACAGCGGCGTGAACGTCGGGGTGTCGAACCCGAGCAGGTGGTAGGCGGGTCCGCTCGGGTAGTCGAGGTTCGGCAGGATGCCCTTGCGTTCGGCCATCGCGTCGCCGAGCGTGTCGTAGAGCGCGAGCAGGTCGTCGCGTCCGCGCTCGGCGATGAGCCGGTAGAGCGCGGCCTTCATGGTCGGCACGCGCGAGTCGCCGTTCTTGTACACGCGGTGTCCGAAGCCCATGATCTTGCGCTTGCTCGCGAGCGCCTCGTCGAGCCAGGCCACGGCCGCCGAGGCGTCGCCGATCTCGTCGAACATGTGCATGACGGCCTCGTTGGCGCCGCCGTGCAGCGGGCCCTTGAGCGCGCCGACGGCCGCCACGACGGCCGAGTGCAGGTCGCTCATGGTCGAGGTGACCACGCGCGCGGTGAAGGTCGAGGCGTTGAACGAGTGCTCGGCGTAAAGCACCATCGACACCCGGAACACGTCGATCTCGGCCTCGGTGAGCTCGGTGCCGAAGGTCATCCAGAGCAGGTTCGCCGAGTAGTCGAGGTCCTCGCGCGGCGCGATCTCGTCGAGGCCGTGCCGACGACGCTGGTCGAGCGCGACCATGGCGGGCACCGCTGCGAACAGGCGCTTGGCCTTGCGCAGGTCGGCCTCGGGCGAGGCATCCGCCGTGTCGGGGTCGATCTCGCCGTGCACGCTGATCGCGGTGCGCACGACGTCCATCGGGTGGGCCGTCGACGGCGCCCGGGTGATCGCGTCGCGCACCTGCGGTGCGAGGGCGCGGCCGGCGCGCTCCTCGGCCTCGAACGCGGCGAGCTCGTCGGGGGTCGGCAGCTCGCCGGTCCAGAGCAGCAGCGCGACCTCCTCGACCGAGCAGTGCTCGGCGAGCTCCTGCACCGGGTAGCCCCGGTAGAGCAGCGAGTTGGTGGCGGGGTTCACCTTCGAGATGGCCGTCGTGTCGACGACGACTCCGGCGAGGCCCTTGCGGATCTCGGGGGTGGTGTCGGTCATGCGTGTTCCCTTCGTCGGGGCTCCGCGTCGTCGCGGGGCGTTCGGTCATCCGCTGCGCCCGGCACGTCGAAGGCGAAGACCTCCTCGTCGAACCGGGTGTAGTCGGCGTACTCGTTGAGTTCGTAGAGGCGTGCGCGGGTCTGCATGCGCGGCACCGCGTTCGCGAGGCTCCCCTCGGCGGCGAGCTGCCGGAGACTCCGCTCGGCCTCGCCCATCGCGAGGCGCAGCAGCGAGACGGGGTGGATCACGAGGTCGACGCCTACGGCCTCGAGCTCGGCGGCGGTGAAGAGCGGGCTCTTGCCGAACTCGGTCATGTTGGCGAGGATCGGCACGTCGACCGCGGCGCGCATGGCGGCGAACTCGTCGAGGTCGGCCATCGCCTCGGGGAAGATCGCGTCGGCGCCCGCGTCGACGAGCGCCTTGGCGCGCTCGGTCGCCGCTCGCAGGCCGGCGACGCCGCGCACGTCGGTGCGGGCCATGATCACGAAGTCGGGGTCGCGGCGGGCGTCGACGGCGGCACGGATGCGACGGAGCGCCGTCGGCTCGTCGACGACGTCCTTGCCGTCGAGGTGTCCGCACCGCTTCGGGTTGACCTGGTCCTCGACGTGCATGGCCGAGATGCCCGCATCCTCCATCACCTGCACGGTGCGGGCCACGTTCATGGGCTCGCCCCAGCCCGTGTCGGCGTCGATGAGCGTCGGCAGGTCGGTGACCCGCGCGATCTGCGCACCGCGCCCGGCGACCTCGGTCAGGGTGGTGAGCCCGATGTCGGGCAGGCCCAGGTCGGCGGAGAGCACGGCGCCCGAGATGTAGACGCCCTCGAACCCGACGTCCTCGATGAGCCGGGCGCTCAGCGGGTTGAACGCGCCGGGCATGCGCACGATCGCCGGGGCCGCGAGCGCCTCGCGGAACCGCCGCCGCTTCTCGGTCGGCGTGACCGTCGAGTGCAGCACCATCAGAAGAGCCCCTTCGGCGCCGCGGGGAGCGAGTCGGCGATGGGGTTCAGGTCGCCGAGCTCGCCCGGGGTGAGCTCCGGCAGGCGCACCGCGAGGTCGAGGAAGCGGTCGACCTCGGCGGCCGAGAGCACGCCGTCGGCGAGGGTGCGGAATTTCTGCACGTACTGCTCGCGGCCGAACGGGCGGGCGCCGAGCGGGTGCGCGTCGGCCACGGCGATCTCCTCGACGATGCGGCGGCCGTCGGCGAGGGTGATCTCCACCCGGCCGCCGAACGCCTTCTCCGAGATGTCGAGCGAGTGGTAGCGGCGGGTCCACTCCGGGTCCTCGACGGTCGTGACCTTGCGCCAGAGCTCCACGGTGTCGGGACGCTGCGCCCGCTCGGGGGCGTACGAGTCGACGTGATGCCAGGAGCCGTCCTGCAGCGCGACCGTGAAGATGTACGGGATCGAGTGGTCGAGCGTCTCGCGCGACGCCGTGGGGTCGTACTTCTGGGGGTCGTTCGCGCCCGAGCCGATCACGTAGTGCGTGTGGTGGCTGGTCGCGATGAGGATCGACTCGACCGCGGCCGGGTCGCGCAGTTCCGGATGCTCCGTGCCGATGCGCCGCCCGAGGTCGATGAGCGCCTGCGCCTGGTACTCAGCGGAGTGCTCCTTGGTGTACGAGTCGAGGATGGCCCGCTTGGACTCGCCGGGACCGGGCAGCGGCACCGTGTAGCGGCCGTCGGGTCCATCGAGCAGCCAGGCGATCACGCCGTCCTCGCCCTCCCAGATCGGGGAGGGGCTGGTCTGGCCGCGGATCGCGCGGTCGACGGCCTCGATCGCCATCTTCCCGGCGAACGCGGGGGCGGAGGCCTTCCAGGTGGAGATCTCGCCCTTGCGGGACTGGCGGGTGGCGGTGGTCGTGTGCAGCGCCTGGCCGATGGCCTGGAAGATCACGGTCGGGTCGAGGCCGAGCAGCGTGCCGATGCCGGCGGCGGCCGACGGCCCGAGGTGGGCGACGTGGTCGATCTTGTGCTGGTGCAGCGAGATCGCCTTCACCAGGTCGACCTGCACCTCGTAGCCCGTGGCGATGCCGCGCACGAGGGCCGCGCCGTCGCGCCCGGCGTGCTGGGCGACCGCGAGGATCGGCGGGATGTTGTCGCCCGGGTGCGAGTACTCGGCCGCGAGGAACGTGTCGTGGTAGTCGAGCTCGCGCACGGCGACGCCGTTCGCGTACGCCGCCCACTCGGGGCTGTAGCGACCGGCGACGCCGAACACGGTGGAGCCGGGGGAGTACGGATGCACCTGGGCCTGCCCGCGTGCCGCGACGACCGGTGCGCGGCCGAGCGAGGCGACGGCGACCGACGCGTTGTCGATCACGCGGTTGATGATCATCTCGGTGACGTCGTCGTCGACGGCCACGGGGTCTGCGGCGATCTGGGCGATGCGCCAGGCGAGCTGCTCCTCGCGCGGCAGCAGCTCGTCGCTGCGGTAGGTGCGGACCTCGAGGTCGATCATGCGATGTGCTCCGTTCGTTGCGGGTTCTCATGCGTGCCGGCGTCGCCGGCGAGGTGGTCGAGGATGCCCTGGAGGGCGTGGTGCAGGTGCAGGTGCGTCGCGTGGGCGGCGAGCTCGGGCTCGCGGTCGGCGATCGCGAGTGCGATGGCCTGGTGCTCGCGCGCGGCCTCGAGGAGGCGGGCGGCGTCGAAGCGGGCCATCCGGCGCACGCGGGCGAGGTGGGTGCGCACCGGGCGGAGCGCGGCCGCGAGGTATCCGTTGGCCATGGCCGCGTCGAGCGCCGCGTCGAACCGGCCGACGAGGTCGAAGTAGCGATGCCGCAGCGGGTCGTCGTGCTCGAGCAGGTCGCGGACCTCCGCGAACTCGGCGGCGAGCGCCCGGAACGGCTCGGGGTCGGCGCGGCGCGCGGCCAGGCGCGCGGCCTGCTCCTCGAGTGCGCGGCGCACCTCGAACAGCTCGCGCACGTCGTCGGCCGACAGGTCGGTCACGACGACGCCGCGCCCGCCGTGCGGGGCGACGAGTCCGTCGGCGGCGAGTCTCGAGAGCGCCTCGCGCAGCGGCGTGCGCGAGACGCCGAGCCTGGCGGCCTGCTCGACCTCGGCCAGCACGCTGCCGGGCGGGAGCTCCCACGCGATGATCTCGGCCCGGAGCGTCTCGTACGCCCGGTCGCTCGCGCGTCCTGTCGTGGTCATCGTGGCCTCCTGTGTATACACAAGCTAATCGATGCTCCGAGAAAGCGCCAGAGAATCGACAGATCGGACACCAAATGTATACACAACAGCAGCGATGCGGCGCCTTCAGAGGCATCCGTCGCCCGCCTCTAGACTGTTCGGGTGCCCGTACGCCTGACGAACTACTTCCTCCGCACGCTCCGCGAAGACCCCTCCGACGCCGAGGTCACGAGCCACAAGCTGCTCGTGCGCGCCGGCTACATCCGCCGCCAGGCACCGGGGGTGTTCGCGTGGCTCCCGCTGGGCCTGAAGGTCAAGGAGAAGGTCGAGCGCATCATCCGCGAGGAGATGGCCGCCGCCGGTGCGCACGAGGTGCACTTCCCGGCCCTGCTGCCGAAGGAGCCCTACGAGGCGACCGGCCGCTGGGAGGACTACGGCGACGGCATCTTCCGCCTGCAGGACCGCAAGGGCGCCGACTACCTGCTCGCGCCCACGCACGAGGAGGTCTTCACGCTCACGGTGAAGGACCTCTACTCGTCGTACAAGGACCTCCCGCTGGCGATCTACCAGATCCAGGACAAGTACCGCGACGAGGCCCGTCCGCGCGCCGGCCTCCTGCGCGGGCGCGAGTTCACCATGAAGGACGCGTACTCGTTCGACCACACCGATGCGGGACTCGACGCCAGCTACCAGGCGCAGCGCGACGCGTACGAGCGCATCTTCGCGCGCCTGGGCCTCGAGTACGTGATCGTGCAGGCGGATGCCGGTGCGATGGGTGGCTCGCGCAGCGAGGAGTTCCTGCACCCGACGCCCGTCGGCGAGGACACGTTCGTGCGCTCCGGCGCCGGGTACGCCGCCAACGTCGAGGCGTTCACCACGGTCGTGCCCGACGCGCTGCCGATCGAGGGCCTGCCCGACGCGGTCGTGCTCGACTCGCCGAACACGCCGACCATCGCGACGCTCGTCGACCTCGCGAACGCCGAGTACCCGCGGCCCGACGGCCGTGACTGGACCGCGGCGGACACGCTCAAGAACGTCGTGCTCGCGCTCGTGCACCCCGACGGCTCGCGCGAGCTCGTGATCATCGGCCTGCCCGGCGACCGCGACGTCGACGACAAGCGCGTCGAGGTGGCGTTCGCGCCGGCCGAGGTCGAGCCCGCGACCGAGGCCGACTTCGCCGCGCACCCCGGCCTGGTGAAGGGGTACATCGGCCCCTGGTCGCCCGACGGCGCCGTGCTTGGCGCGGAGTCGGCCACCGGCATCCGCTACCTGCTCGACCCCCGCGTGGTCGACGGCACCGAGTGGATCACGGGCGCGAACGTCGACGAGAAGCACGTGTTCGGCCTCGTCGCCGGTCGCGACTTCACCGCCGACGGCACCATCGAGGCCGCCTCCGTGCGCGAGGGCGACCCCGCACCCGACGGCTCCGGGCCCGTGCACCTCGCGCGCGGCATGGAGATCGGCCACGTCTTCCAGCTCGGCCGCAAGTACGCCGAGGCGCTCGGCCTCAAGGTGCTCGACGAGAACGGCAAGCTCGTGACCGTCACGATGGGCTCGTACGGCATCGGCGTGACCCGCATCCTCGCGATCATCGCCGAGGAGCACAACGACGAGAAGGGCCTCGCCTGGCCCGCGTCGATCGCGCCGTTCGACGTGCACGTCGTCGCGACCGGCAAGGACCCGGCGGTCTTCGAGGCCGCCGAGGGCGTGGTCGCAGACCTCGAGGCGAGCGGATGCGACGTGCTGTTCGACGACCGCCCGAAGCTGTCGCCCGGGGTGAAGTTCGCCGACGCCGAGCTCATCGGCGTGCCGCGGATCGTGATCGTGGGCCGCGGCGTCGCCGACGGCGAGGTCGAGGTGTGGGACCGCGCCTCGGGGGAGCGCACGACGGTGCCGCTGGCGGAGGTCGTCGCGGCCGTCCGCGCCTGACGCGGGCCGCCGCGGCCCGGCTCAGAGCCGGGCGTACTTCGCGCGCGCGACGGAGTACGCGCCGTACGCGATGATCCCGATGCCGATCGCCCACAGCAGCACGACGCCGAACGGCAGTTCCAGCAGGCTCTTCAGCGCAGCGTCGAGCCCGCCCGCCTGCTCGGGGTCGAGCGTGAACGCGGCGACCACGAACAGCACGCCGACGATCGCGACGCCGATGCCCTTGGCGACGTAGCCGGCGACGCCGAGCGCGACGAGCGCCGAACCGACGGCGCCCGAGGGGACGTTCAGGCTCTCGGTGAACGAGACTCGCACGCCCCGCCAGACGAACCCGGCGCCGATGCCGAGCACGACCAGCCCGATCAACGCGAGCACGAAGACACCGCCGGGCGCCTGGATGAGCGTCGCCGCGAGCCCCTGGCTCGACTCCGACGAGTCGCTGCTGCCGCCGAGGGCGAACACGATCGCAGTGGCGCCCACCGCGAGGTAGGTGACGGCCTTGCCGCCCTCCTTCAGGCGCTCGCCCCACTTCTCCTTCTCGTCCTTCCCCCGCGCGAGGAGGGCCTCGGCGACCGACCAGATCGCGAGCGCGAACAGGCCGATCGCGATGCCCCAGAGCAGCACGCCGCCGAACGGGGTCTTCGCGATCTGCTCGAGGGCGCCCGACTCCTCGGCCTCCCCGCCGCCGTTGCCGGTCGCCACCGAGATGGCGATCGCGCCGATGATGACGTGGATGATGCCGAGCACGACGTAGCCCGTTCGGGCGAGGATCCGGAACGTCTGCGAGCGCTCCGCGGTGCGCGCGGCGTCCTTGGGGGAATCGATGTTCATCCCGTCACAGTAGCGACGACACGTGTCGGCCACTCGGGCTTGACGCGGGCGTCCCGACGTGCCATCACCCAGGCGACCCGACGGCCCGGATACCGAGCGGATATCGGCGCGCGAGAGCCTCGAGACATCCAGATATCGAGGGTCGGAGGCACCCATGTTCATCACACGCAGGCACAACGGGTCCGCGCGACGCGCAGGTCTCGCCGGCGTCGCAGTGGTCATCGTCCTCGTCGGCGCCGGATGCACCGCCGGGGGCGCGACGGACGGCACCGCCGAGGTCGCAGACGATGCGACGGCCGAGGTCGCCGACTCCGGCACGGAGACGTCCGTCTGGGAGGAGGCCTTCATCGCCGTGTACGGTTTCGACGACGGCGAACTCGGCGAGGGCGTCGAGGAGATCGACGGCGTCGCTGCGGACTTCCCGGCCGAGTTCCCGCTCCCGGAGGGCGTGGTCGTCTCGTCGCTCGCGGGCGACGGCGTCTGGGACCTGATCATCGAGACCGACGAGCCCGAGCAGGCCGAGCAGCTCGCGGAGGCGTACGCCGAGATCGTCCCGCTCGACGAGGAGGGAACGCCCGGCGGCGGGGACGGCCACTACTGGCAGTTCCTCGACGACACGTACGCCGTGCAGCTCCAGATGCAGCCGGGCCCGCACCCGCCGCCCATGGTCGCGGTCATGGTCTACGAGCGCTGAGCCCGCGTCGCATCCGCCCGCTCAGTCCTCCTGGCGATGCAGGTGGTCGCGGTGCTTCTCGGCCTCGTGCTGCTTCGTGTCGATGTCGATCGGGCCGGTGACCGAGAGCTCGTCCTCCCAGCACTCGATGCCGTCGAGGTCGGGCACGAGTGCACGCGTGAAGACGGGGTTCCGCCCCTCGCGTCGTTGCCTCGTGTAGTCGCGGAGCAATCGGAAGGCGACGCCCGACAGCAGGCCGATCGCGATCAGGTTCACGAGCGCCATGAGGCCCATCACCGAGTCGGCCGTGTTCCAGACGACATCGCTCGAGGCGATCGAGCCGACGAAGATCGCCGCCACCACCACGATCCGGAACCCGGTCAGCACGCCCCGGTGCGTCGTGATGAAGTCGATGTTCGCCTCGCCGTAGTAGTAGTTGCCGAGGATCGAGCTGAACGCGAGCAGGAAGATCACGACGCTGAGCAGCACACCCGCCCAGGTGCCGAGGCTCCCGGTGATCGCGCCCTGGGTGAGGCCGATGCCGCGCTCGGCGTTCGCGAGGTCGGGGCTCGAGACGAGGATGATGAACGCGGTGATCGAGCAGATGAGGAACGTGTCGAAGTAGACGCCGAGCGTCTGCACGAGTCCCTGCTTCACCGGGTGCGTGACCGCGGCGCTCGCGCCCGCGTTCGGCGCGGAGCCGAGGCCCGCCTCGTTGGAGAACATGCCGCGCCGCACGCCGGTCAGGATGATCATGCCGAGCGTCGCGCCGACCACCTCGTTGAACCCGAACGCCTCGGTGAAGATCGACGCGAAGACGGCCGGCAGCTCACCGATGTTCAGCGCGACGACGACGAGGCCGACCAGCAGGTAGACGAGCGCCATGAGCGGCACGACCGCCTGGGTGACGCTGGCGATGCGACGGATGCCCCCGAAGACGACGAGTGCCGTCAGCAGGGCGACGATCCCGCCGACGATCCATGCGATCCACCACGGCGCCTCCTCGCCGGCGACCGTGGTCGCCACGGTGGCGCTGATGGTGTTCGCCTGGAGTGCGGAGAACACGAACGGGAAGCAGATGATGAGCGTGATGGCGAAGATGATGCCCATCCACCGCGCCTTCAGCCCCTTCTCCATGTAGTACGCGGGGCCGCCGCGGAACCCGTCGGCGTCGCGCACCTTGTAGAGCTGGCCGAGGGTCGACTCGACGAACGCGCTCGCGCCGCCGACGAACGCCATGAGCCACATCCAGAACACCGCGCCCGGTCCGCCGATCGCGATCGCGGTGCCGACGCCCGCGATGTTGCCCACTCCCACGCGCGAGGCGGCCGACACGGTGAACGCCTGGAAGGCCGACACGGACTGCGGTTCGCCGTTCGCGTCGCGCGGCGTCTTGTCGGTGAGCGTGCGGAACATCTCCGGGATGAGCCGGAACTGCACCACCCCGCTGCGCACCGTGAAGTAGAGGCCGAGCAGCACCACCAGCGGCAGCACGAGCCAGGTCCAGAGCAGATCCCCCGAGAAGAGGACGAATTCGTTGATCGCGTCCATCGCCACAGTATGGCGGTGCATGCGCCGCGGCCACCAGACCCCGTGGCATCCGGTACCGTAGTCTTCTGGCCCGTCGAGCGGTGGGGCGACGGCGTGAGAGTTGAATAGAGGAGGCCGGCTGTGGACATCGACCTCAGCGTCCTGAGAATGATGGAGCGCGAGAAGGAGATCCCCTTCGACGAGCTCGTCCGGATCATCGAGCAGGCCATCCTCATGGCGTACCTCAAGCACACCAATCCCGGCCAGCACGGGCACGCCAACCCGACGGGTGCCCGCGTCGAGCTCGACCGGAAGACCGGACACGTGACCGTCTACGTGCCCGAGCACGACGAGGACGGCAACGTCATCGGCGAGGTCGTCGACAGCCCGAGCGACTTCGGCCGCATCGCCGCGTTCGCCGCGAAGCAGACCATCAACCAGCGCCTGCGCGACATCGCCGACGACGCGGTGCTCGGCGAGTTCCGCGGCCGGGAGGGCGACATCGTCGCCGGCATCATCCAGCAGGGTCCGAACCCGCGCATGATCCACATCGACCTCGGCACGGTCGAGGCGATCCTGCCGCCCGAGGAGCAGGTGCCGGGCGAGGAGTACCGGCACGGCTCGCGCATCCGCGTCTACGTCACGAGCGTGACGAAGGGCCTCAAGGGGCCGTCGATCACCGTGTCGCGCACGCACCCGGCCCTCGTGCGCAAGCTGTTCGCGCTCGAGGTGCCCGAGATCGCGTCGGGCGTGGTCGAGATCGTCTCGCTCGCGCGGGAGGCCGGCCACCGCACCAAGATCGCGGTGCGCGCGACGCAGCCGGGCGTGAACGCGAAGGGCGCGTGCATCGGCGAGCTCGGCCAGCGGGTGCGCTCGGTGACCGCAGAGCTCAACAACGAGAAGATCGACATCGTCGACTACTCCGACGACCTCGCGTCGTTCGTCGCGAGCGCGCTGTCGCCGGCGAAGGTGTCGAAGACGGTCGTGATCGACCCCGAGCTCCGCGCCGTGCGCGCGCTGGTGCCCGACTACCAGCTCTCGCTCGCCATCGGCAAGGAGGGGCAGAACGCCCGCCTGGCCGCGAAGCTCACCGGCGCGAAGATCGACATCCAGCCGGACTCGCAGGCCGGAGCCGGGGCGTGAGTCGGAGCCCGCTCGCCGAGGTGTAGGATGGATCCGGTCAGAACGTGCATCGGATGCCGTTCGCGCGCCGGACGTTCCTCGCTTCTGAGGGTCGTCGTCCGAGAATCCCAGGTCGTGGTGGATACCGCTGCGAGCCTGCCCGGGCGTGGTGCGTGGCTGCATCCGGACCGTGAGTGCCTCCGGCTCGCACTGCGCCGCCGTGCCTTCGGGCGGGCGTTGCGCGTGACCGGCGAACTGGACACGAACGACTTAGAGAACAGGCTGAACGGCTGATGGACAACCGATGAACGGCTCGAAATGAGACCCGTCCGCTAGGTATGGTCTGCCCCTGTCCGGGCGCAGACCCGGAACAGGAGAAATGTGGCTGCCAAGCCCCGTGTACACGAGATCGCGAGCGAGCTCGGCGTCGACAGCAAGGTCGCGCTCGAGAAGCTCAAGGAGATGGGCGAGTACGTCAAGGGACCCTCGTCCAGCGTCGAGCCCCCGTCGCGCGTCGCCTGAAGGCTGCGCTGGCGGATGCCGCGTCGTCGGCCGGCTCCGCAGGAAACGGCGCCGCGGCGTCGAAGACGGCACCCAAGCCCGGTGCCGCGAAGCCCGGTGCCGCCAAGCCCGGCCCGAAGCCCGCCCCCAAGGCCGAGCCGAAGGCGGAGCCCACGGCCGACGCGCCCGCGCCCGCCGACCAGCCGATGTCGGTCGCCGAGCGCCAGGCCCGCGCCGAGGCCGCCGCGAAGCCCGCGGCTGACGAGGCCGCCGCGAAGCCGCCAGCGGATGCCGCCAAGCCCGGCGGCGCCCCGAAGCCCGGCGGCGCCCCCAAGCCCGGTGCGCCCAAGCCCGGCGGCTCCGCGGCGCGTCCGGGCGGCACCCCTCGCCCCGGCAACAACCCGTTCGCCTCGTCGCAGGGCATGGGCAAGCGCCCGGCCCAGCCGCGCCCCGGCAACAACCCCTACTCGAGCTCGCAGGGCATGGGCCAGCGCCCGACCCCGGGCAACATCCCGCGGCCCTCGATCCCGCGCCCCGGCGCGCCCCGTCCGGCGGGCCAGCGTCCCGGCGGCGGCGGTCGTCCCGGTGGCGCCGGCGGTCGTCAGGGCGGTCCCGGCGGCGGTCAGCGTCCCGGCGGCTTCACCGGCGCGCCCGGGCGTCCCGGTGGGTTCGGCCCGCGTCCCGGCGGAGGCGGCGGCCGTGGTCGCGGCCCCGGCGGCGGCACGGCGGGTGCGTTCGGTCGCGGCGGCGGCAAGAGCCGTTCGCGCAAGTCGAAGCGGACGAAGCGGCAGGAATTCGAGATGCGGGAGGCGCCGTCGATCGGCGGCGTGCAGGTCCCGCGCGGCGACGGCAACACCGTCATCCGGCTGCGCCGCGGCGCATCCATCTCCGACTTCGCGGACAAGATCGACGCGAGCCCCGGCAACCTGGTGACCGTGCTCTTCCACCTCGGCGAGATGGCGACGGCGACCGAGTCGCTCGACGAGGCCACCTTCGAGGTGCTCGGCGAGGAGCTCGGCTACAAGATCCAGATCGTCTCGCCCGAGGACGAGGACAAGGAGCTCCTCGAGGGCTTCGACATCGACCTCGAGCAGGAGCTCGAGGACGAGTCCGACGAGGACCTCGAGTGGCGTCCGCCGGTCGTGACCGTCATGGGTCACGTCGACCACGGTAAGACGCGACTGCTCGACGCGATCCGAAACGCCAACGTGGTGGCGGGCGAGGCCGGCGGCATCACCCAGCACATCGGTGCGTACCAGGTGCACACCGAGCACGAGGGCAAGGACCGAGCGATCACCTTCATCGACACCCCGGGTCACGAGGCGTTCACCGCCATGCGTGCCCGTGGTGCGCAGGTGACCGACATCGCGATCCTCGTGGTCGCCGCCGACGACGGCATCATGCCGCAGACGGTGGAGGCGCTGAACCACGCCCAGGCGGCCGACGTGCCGATCGTGGTCGCGGTGAACAAGATCGACAAGCCCGACGCGAACCCGCAGAAGGTGCGCCAGCAGCTGACCGAGTTCGGCCTCGTGGCCGAGGAGTACGGCGGCGACGTCATGTTCGTCGACGTGTCGGCCCGCGAGGACATCGGCATCAACGACCTGCTCGACGCGGTGCTGCTCACCGCCGACGCGGGGCTCGACCTGCGCGCGAACCCCGACAAGGACGCGCGCGGTGTCGCGATCGAGGCCAAGCTCGACAAGGGCCGCGGTGCGGTCGCGACCGTGCTCATCCAGTCGGGCACCCTGCACGTCGGTGACGCGATCGTCGCCGGCACGGCCTATGGCCGTGTGCGTGCGATGGTCGACGAGAACGGCGACGCCGTCGCCGAGGCCACGCCGTCGCGCCCCGTGCAGGTGCAGGGCCTGTCGACCGTGCCGCGCGCGGGCGACACCTTCCTCGTGACCGGCGACGACCGCACCGCGCGTCAGATCGCCGAGAAGCGCGAGGCCGCCGAGCGCAACGCGCAGCTGGCGAAGGCCCGCAAGCGCATCTCGCTCGAGGACTTCACGCGTGCGCTCGAGGAGGGCAAGGTCGAGGCGCTCAACCTCATCATCAAGGGCGACGTGTCGGGTGCCGTCGAGGCGCTCGAGGAGTCCCTCATGAAGATCGAGGTCGACGACTCGGTGCAGCTGCGCATCCTCCACCGCGGTGTGGGTGCCGTCACCGAGTCGGACATCGACCTGGCCACGATCGACAACGCGATCGTGATCGGGTTCAACGTCCGGCCCGACGTGAAGGCGCGCGAGCGCGCCGCCCGCGAGGGCGTCGACGTGCGCTTCTACAACGTCATCTACAACGCGATCGACGACATCGAGAACTCGCTCAAGGGCATGCTCAAGCCCGAGTTCGAGGAGGTCCAGTCGGGTGTCGCCGAGATCCGCGAGGTGTTCCGCTCCTCGAAGTTCGGCAACATCGCCGGTTCGATCGTGCGCTCGGGCACCATCACGCGCAACGCCAAGGCGCGGGTCATCCGCGACGGCGTGGTCATCGCCGACGGCCTCGCGATCGAGTCGCTGCGCCGGTTCAAGGACGACGTCACCGAGGTCCGCACGGACTTCGAGTGCGGTATCGGCCTCGGCAAGTTCAACGACATCCAGGTCGGCGACGAGATCGAGACGACCGAGCTTCGCGAGAAGCCGCGGGTCTAGGTATCCCGTCCGGGGCGGCGCTCGCCGCCCCGGACGTTCTCGGAAGGGGACAGCATGGCTGATCCGGCACGGGCCAGGAAGATGGCCGACCGCATCAAGGAGATCGTCGCGCGACGGCTCGACAAGGGCATCCGCGACCCCCGCCTCGGGTTCGTCACGATCACCGACGTCAAGGTGACGGGCGACCTGCAGCACGCGAGCGTGTTCTACACGGTGTACGGCACCGACGAGGAGCGCGCGGACTCGGCGGCGGCCCTGAAGGCGGCGACCGGGATGCTCCGCACCGAGGTCGGACGCAACATCACGGCGCGGCTCACGCCGAGCCTCGAGTTCATCCTCGACGCGATCCCCGAGAACGCCCAGCACATCGAGGAGCTGCTCCGCGAGGCGCGCGAGCGCGACGCGGAGACCTCGAAGACCGCGAGCACCGCGCAGTACGCCGGCGAGTCCGACCCGTACGTGAAGCCGCGCGAGGCCGACGAGGAGTAGTCGCGGCTCACTCCGGGAGCGAGAGCCCCTCGGGGCCCTCTCCGGCGAGCCCGTCGGCGACGAGCGAGTCGATTGCGCGGGCGAGCTGCGCGGCATCCGTCCATGACGGCGCGAGCTCGTCGCGCGTCACCGGGCGGTGCGCCGCGCGCAGCTCGCGCATGACGATGCCGCGCACCTGCCGGTCGGAACCCTCGAACCGCGCCTGCGTGCGCCGGCGCGGCCCGTCGTACGCGGGGGAGCCGGCGGCGCGCCACGCGCAGCGCGCCGCGATCGGGCAGTCGTCGCAGGCGGGCGCCCGCGCGGTGCATACGACCGCGCCGAGCTCCATCATCCCGGCGTTGAACGACCGGGCATCGGATGCCTCGTGCGGGAGCAGTTCCGCCATGGCCGCCAGGTCCGCTCGGGCGTCGGGCGGGCCCGCCTCGCCATTGCCGCGCACCGCCCGCGCGATCACGCGCCGCGTGTTCGTGTCGACCACGGGCTCGCGCAGCCCGAACGCGAACGCCGCGACGGCTCGCGCGGTGTACGGCCCGATTCCCTGCAGCGCGAGCAGTGCGTCGACGTCTGCGGGCACGTCGCCGTCGTGGCGCTCGACGATCTCGACGGCGGCGCGGTGCAGCCACATCGCGCGCCGCGGGTAGCCCAGCCCGCCCCAGGCGCGCACCGCTTCCGACGCGGGCTCCGCGGCGAGGGCCGCGGGCGTCGGCCAGCGCCGCATCCACGCCTCGAACGCGGGCACGACGCGCGAGACCTGCGTCTGCTGCAGCATGAACTCGCTCACGAGCACGCCCCAGGGCGTGCAGTCGGGCCGTCGCCACGGCAGGTCGCGCGCGTTCCGCGCGAACCAGGCCACGACGGCGGGCGCCAGCGCGACCGCCTCAGGCATCGAACGCCTCGAGCACCTCGTCGACCGGCACGTGCGCGCCCGTCTCCTCGACGCGGTGCACCAGCGCGGTGAGCGTGCGGTTCACGGGCGCGGGCACCCCAGCGGCATCCGCTCGCCGCACCACCGTGCCGTTCAGGTAGTCGACCTCGGTGCGCTGCCCGCGACGGATGCTCTGCAGCGTCGAACCGAGGTTCGGCACCGGCCCCATGCGCGCGCCCATGCCCCGCGGGAGCACCTGCCCGAGCGCGAGCGGCAGGCGTGCGAAGAGGCGCAGCCGCCGGTCGCCGAGCCCCTGGAGCGCGCCGAACCGCACGCCGTTCGCGATGCCGACGCGCACGGTCTCGCGCATCGACGCGGTGAGCACCCGTCGCAGCCGGCGGTCGGCGATGACCTCCTGCACGCTGAGCCCGGTGATCGCGGGCAGCGCGTTCAGCATGTTGACCACGAGCTTGGTCCACTGGGCGCCCTCGAAGCCGTCGATCGCGACGACGGGCGCCGCGTCCGAGAGCAGCGCGGCGACGCGACGCGAGTCGTCGTCGGCGGGCCCGGAACCGCGGCCGAGGTAGCTCGCCGCGGTGGTGGTGATGCGCACGTGCCCGGGTTCGGTGTAGTTCGCGGCGATGATCGAGAGCATGCCGTGGCAGTCGGCCGCGGGCAGCAGCTCGCGCGCGGTCGCGACGCCCTCGAGCCCGTTCTGCACGATCACGACGACCGTGCCGTCGAGCGCGTCGCGGTTGTCGGCGATCGCCTGCCGGGCATCCTGCGCCTTGGTGCAGACGAGCGCGAGGTCGGGTCGCTGCGAGAGGCGGTCGGATGCCGCGACGCGCACGTGCGCCTCGCCGTAGCCGCCGCTCAGCCGGATGCCGTCGCGTGCGATCGCCTCGAGCCCCGCGCCCCGCGCCGTCACCTCGACGTCGTGGCCCGCACGGGCGAGCAGCGCCGCGAACGCGCCGCCGAGCGCGCCCGCCCCGACGATCCCGATCCTCACCCGCGACAGCCTACGTGCCGTGCGACCCGGCGCGGCCCGCGGCTCCGACCGCTGGTAGCCTTGACCCCCGTGACCAGCGGCATCCTCCTCGTCGACAAGCCGCAGCAGATCACCAGCCACGGGGTGGTCGGGCGGGTGCGGCGCCTCGCCGGCACCCGGAAGGTCGGCCACGCCGGCACCCTCGACCCGATGGCCACCGGCCTGCTCGTGATCGGCATCGGCGCGTCCACGCGCCTGCTGCACCACATGGTCGGCCTCGACAAGCGCTACGAGGCGACGATCCGGCTCGGCGCCACGACCGTGACCGACGACGCCGAGGGCGAGGTCGTCGAGGTCGCGGACGCCGCAGCGGTGGACGCGGTCACCCGGGACGCGGTCGACGCCGGTATCCGCGCCCTCACCGGCGCCATCGAGCAGGTGCCGAGCGCCGTCAGCGCCATCAAGGTCGACGGCCGCCGCGCCTACGACCGGGTGCGTGCGGGGGAGGACGTGGAGCTCGCCGCGCGTGCCGTCACCGTGCACGGCTTCGCGGTCGACGCCGAGCGGCGCGGCGACCGCTGGATCGACCTCGACGTGACGGTCGACTGCTCGTCGGGCACGTACATTCGTGCCCTCGCGCGCGACCTCGGGGCGGCGCTGGGGGTCGGCGGTCACCTCACGATGCTCCGCCGCACGCGCGTCGGCCCGTTCGACGTGGTCGACGCGGTCGAGCTCGCCGACGACACCGACGTGGCATCCGCCCTGCTGGCGCCCGCCGAGGCGGCGTCGCGCGTGCTGCCCCGCGTCGACGTCGACGCAGGCCAGGCGACCGACCTCGGTCACGGCAAGCGCGTCGCGCTGGACCCCGGCTCCCGCGGCCCGTTCGCGGCCGTCGACCCCGACGGGCGCCTCGTCGCGATCGTCGACCGCCGCGGCGACACCCTCGCCGTGGTCACCGGATTCCCCGCCGAGGAGGCATCGTGATCGACTGGTTCGCGTACGTGCAGGTCGGCGTCGCCACCGTCGCGGGGCTCCTCTGCGTGGTGCTGGGCCTCGTCGGCCGCCGGCCGAGCGACCTCACCATGGGCGCGCTCGCCCTGGTCGAGGTGCTGCTCGTGGCCCAAGTGGTGGTCGCGATCGCCGCACCCGCGTTCGGCAACGCGCCGACCGGCGACCCGCTGGAGTTCTGGACCTACCTCGTCTCGGCGGTGCTGCTGCCGGTCGGGGCGGGGTTCTGGGCACTGCTCGAGCGCAGCCGGTGGAGCACCGTGGTGCTCGGGGTCGCCGCGCTCGCGGTGGCCGTGATGGTGTACCGGATGCTCCAGATCTGGACCGTGCAGCAGGCCTGAGCGCCCGCCAGCGATAATCGAGGAACGATGACCGAAGTCGACCCCACCGTGGATGCCCCCGCGACCCGACCGCGCATGAGCGGCATCGGGCGCGTGCTCGTCGCCGTGTACGCCGTGCTCGCCCTCGCGGCCACCGGCCGCTCCTTCGTGCAGATCGCCACGAAGTTCGACGAGGCGCCGCTCGCGTACCTGCTCTCGGCGCTCGCCGCCGTCGTCTACGTGCTCGCCAGCGTCGCGCTCATCGCGCGCGGCCGGACCTGGTACGTGGTCGCCTGGGCGACGATCGTCTTCGAGTTCACGGGCGTGCTCGTCGTCGGCACGCTCTCGCTGGTCGACCCCGCGCTGTTCCCGCACGACACGGTGTGGTCGGCGTTCGGCCGCGGCTACCTGTTCATCCCGCTCGTGCTGCCGCTGCTCGGCATGTGGTGGCTCGCCCGGCATCCGGTACGTCGCGGGGAGGCGACCGCGTGAGGGTGTTCGACGGTCTGGCCGACGTACCGGCCGACGCCGGGCCCTCGGTCGTCACGATCGGCAAGTTCGACGGCGTCCACACGGGCCATCGCGCGGTCATCGCCGAGCTGCGGGCGCGCGCGGAGGCCCTCGGCGTCGCGTCGGCCGTGGTCACCTTCGACCGGCATCCGCTCGCCCACCTCGCGCCCGAGAAGTGCCCGGAGCCGCTCGTGAGCGTGCGCCAGAAGCTCGACCTGCTCGCCGGCACGGGCGTCGACGAGACCCTCCTGCTGCACTTCGATGCGCGGCTCGCATCGCTCGAGCCCGACGAGTTCGTGCGCCGGGTGCTGGTCGACGCGCTCGGCGCCCGCGAGGTGCTCGTCGGCGGAGACTTCCGCTACGGGCACCGCGGCGCGGGCGACGTCGCGAGCCTCGCCGCGGCCGGCGAGCGGTACGGGTTCGCCGTGCGCGTCGTCGGCGACGTCGTGCCCGAGGCGGATCGCCGGGTCTCGTCGACCTGGATCCGCGAACTGCTCGACGCGGGCGACGTGGCCGCGGCCGGCCGCCTGCTGGGTCACGAGCCGAGCGTGCGCGGCATCGTCGTGCACGGTGCGGCGCGCGGGCGGGAGCTCGGCTTCCCGACCGCGAACCTCGCCGCGGAGTCGGAGGGCCTCATCCCGGCCGACGGCGTCTACGCCGGCTGGCTGGTCGACGGCGGCGAGCGGCTGCCCGCCGCGATCTCGGTCGGGAACAACCCGACGTTCGAGGGCGTGCCGCAGCGCCAGGTCGAGGCGTACGTGCTCGATCGGGAGCTCGACCTCTACGATCACGTGGTCGACATCGCGTTCGCCGAGCGCCTGCGCGGCATGGTCGCCTTCGACGGGCTGGAGCCGCTCATGGCGCAGATGCGCCAGGACGTCGAGGACGTCCGGTCGGCACTGGGCTGACGCGGGCCGTCAGGCGAGATCGCCCGGGCGGTGCACGAGCGACGCGGCCCCGATGAGCGGGCCGTCCCCCGAGAGCGCCGACGGCACGATCTGCAGGCGCGTCACGAACCCGAAGCCGGTGCGCTCGGCCAGTGCGGCGCGTGCGTGGTCGAAGAACGCCGGGGCGACGTGCGAGAAGCCGCCGCCGATCGCGACGAGGTCGAGGTCGAGCAGGTTGGTGGCGGATGCCGCGGCGCGACCGACCGCGGTGCCGGCGCGACGCACGGCGGCGATGGCGACCTCGTCGCCCGCGGCGTGCGCGGCCGCCAGGTCTTCGCCCGTGCTGCCGGTGAACCCCTGCGACCTGGCCCAGGCGACGGTGCGGGGGCCGGATGCCACGGCCTCGACGCAGCCCGTGCCGCCGCACGGGCACGGGTCGTCGAAGCCGCCGACCTCGATGTGGCCGATGTGTCCGCCGTTGCCGGTGGGACTCGCGACCGCGCGTCCGTCGAGGATGAACCCGCCGCCGACGCCGGTCGAGACGACCATGCCCATCATCGCCCCGACGCCGCGGCCGGCGCCCACCCAGTGCTCGGCGAGCGTGATGCAGAGCCCGTCGATGCGGAGGGTGACCGGCATGCCGGGGAGCGTCCGCTCGACGAGGTCCACGAGCGGGAACCCGCGCCAGACGGGCAGGTTCAGGGGTGAGACGAGCCCGTCGACCAGGTCGACCGGGCCGGCCGAGCCGATGCCGACGCCGATGAGGTCGGCGTCGTCGGGCAGCGCCCCGGCGGTCGCGGTGACGACCGCCGCCACGTTCGCGGCGAGTTCGTCGGAGGTGGCGGCGGGGCCGGTCGGGCGCCGGTGCCGAGTGCCCGGCACGACCGTGCCGGCGTCGTCGACGAGGGCGCCCTCGACCTTGGTGCCGCCGATGTCGAGGGCGAGTGCGAGGGGGCGCATGCGGCAAGCCTACTGAGCCGGGGGCGGGGTGCGTCCGCGCTCGCGGAGGCATCCGATCTGCTCATCTGAGCAGGAGTGCCAACAGGTGTTGCTGGCGGCTCCGGGCAGGCGTACCGTGGAACGCGTCGGAAGGGAGCGTGATGGTCGAGACCGACGAACTCCTCTCGATCCGGGCTGCGGAGCTCTACTACGAGGAGAACAAGACCCAGGACGAGATCGGCCAGGCGCTGCACCTGACCCGCTGGAAGGTCGGCCGGCTGCTCTCCCAGGCGAAGGCCAAGGGGTACATCCGCATCGAGATCGTGCACCCGCGTGCTCGCCGGCTGCCGATCGAGCGCCGCCTGCGCGAGGAGCGCGGGCTCGACGACGCCATCGTCGTCTCGTCGGCCGGCGTCGACTCGGCCGACGAGGTGCAGGTGCGCACCGCGCAGGCCGCGGCCGACTACCTCACCGCGCTCCGGCCCGTGCCGCGCACCCTCGGCGTCAGCTGGGGTCGCACGCTGCACCTGGTCGCGGGGCACCTCCGCCAGGGCTGGGCCTCGGGCGTGGGCGTCGTGCAGATCAACGGCGGCGTGAGCCTCAACCGACGCGCGGGCACCGCCGCGGCGACCGCGGTCGCCATCGCGCAGAAGGGCGCCGGCCACGCCACGCTCCTGCCGAGTCCCGCCATCCTCGAGCGCATCGAGACCAAGCGCGCCATCGAGTCCGACCGCGTCGTCGCCGGCGTGATCGAGCAGGCCCGCTCGGCGAGCGCGTACCTGTTCAGCGCGGGGGCCGCCGACCACGGGTCGGTGCACGTCGAGAGCGGGTACCTCGCGGCATCCGACGTCGACGAGCTCGTGCGCAAGGGTGCCGTCGGCGATGTCGTCGGCCGCTACATCGACCCCGACGGCAACATCGTCGACCCGGCCCTCGACGCGCGCACCGTCGGCCTCACGCTCGACGAGCTGCGCGCCGCCGACCACGCCATCGCGGTCATCGCCGGCCGCAGCAAGCACGCGGTCGCCGACGCGGTCGTGCGCAGCGGCCTCTGCACCGTCCTCGTCACCGACGAGGAGACGGCACTCCACATCCTCGACGGCTGAGCCGTCCCCACGAAGGAAGCAACGCAATGTCCGGTTCCCAGCTCGTGCACCCCGCACGTGAGCGCGCGGTCGCCATCCTCGGCGGCGACCCCGACGACGCCACGCTCCGCAGGTACCTCCACGGCATCCCCGGGGTCGACGCGGTCGGCCTCGAGCAGCGCGCCGCGGGCCTCGGCACGCGGTCGATCAAGACCTCGTCGAAGCAGTGGGCGCTCGACAAGATCATCGAGCTCATCGACCTCACCACGCTCGAGGGCGCCGACACGCCCGGCAAGGTGCGCTCGCTCGTCGCCAAGGCGCTCCGCCCCGACCCGGCCGACGCCACGACCCCGCGGGTCGCCGCCGTCTGCGTCTACGGCGACATGGTGCCGCACGCCGTCGAGGCGCTCGGCGCCGCGCACGGCGACCCCGACGAGGGCCTCGTCTCCGTCGCGGCCGTCGCCACCGCGTTCCCGAGCGGCCGGTCGTCGCTCGCGATCAAGCTGCAGGACACGGCCGACGCCGTCGCGGCCGGCGCCGACGAGATCGACATGGTGATCGACCGCGGGGCGTTCCTCGCCGGCCGGTACGGCCAGGTGTTCGACGAGATCGCGCAGGTCAAGGAGGCGTGCGCCAGGCCCGACGGCACCTCCGCGTCGCTCAAGGTGATCCTCGAGACCGGCGAGCTCAACACCTACGACAACGTGCGCCGCGCCTCGTGGCTCGCGATCCTCGCGGGCGGCGACTTCATCAAGACGTCCACCGGCAAGGTGCAGCCGGCCGCGACCCTGCCTGTGACGCTGCTCATGCTCGAGGTCGTGCGCGACTGGCACCGCCTCACCGGCCAGCGCATCGGCGTGAAGCCCGCCGGCGGCATCCGCTCGTCGAAGGACGCGATCAAGTACCTCGTGACGGTCGCCGAGACCGTGGGGGAGGAGTGGCTGCAGCCGCACCTGTTCCGCTACGGCGCCTCCAGCCTGCTGAACGACGTGCTCATGCAGCGACGCAAGATGACCAGCGGGCACTACTCCGGACCCGACTACCTGACGATCGACTGAGGACACCGAACATGAGCTTCCTCGAGTACGCGCCGGCCCCCGAGTCGCGCGCCATCCTCAACCTCCGCGACGAGTACGGCCTGTTCATCGACGGCGAGTTCGTCGAGGGGCACGGCACCCCCTTCCAGACCATCTCGCCGGCGTCCGAGCAGCGCATCGCGATGATCTCGAGCGCCGACGCGACCGACGTCGACGCGGCCGTCGCGGCCGCCCGGCGCGCCTACCAGCGCACCTGGTCGCGCATGTCGGGCCGCGACCGGGGCAAGTACCTGTTCCGCATCGCGCGGCTGCTGCAGGAGCGGGCCCGCGAGCTCGCCGTCGCCGAGAGCCTCGACAACGGCAAGCCGATCAAGGAGAGCCGCGACGTCGACGTGCCGCTCGTCGCCGCGTGGTTCTTCTACTACGCCGGCTGGGCCGACAAGCTCGACCACGCCGGCCTCGGCGCCGACCCCCGCTCGCTCGGGGTCGCCGCGCAGGTGATCCCGTGGAACTTCCCGCTGCTCATGCTCGCGTGGAAGATCGCGCCGGCGCTCGCCGCGGGCAACACGGTCGTGCTGAAGCCCGCCGAGACGACGCCGCTCACCGCGCTGCTGTTCGCCGAGATCGTGCAGCAGGCCGACCTTCCGCCGGGCGTCGTGAACATCATCACGGGCGCGGGCGACACCGGCGCGGCCCTCGTCGGGCACGGCGACGTCGACAAGGTCGCGTTCACCGGCTCGACCGCCGTGGGCCGCGCGATCGCGAAGACCGTGGCGGGCACCGACACGAAGCTCACGCTCGAGCTCGGCGGCAAGGCCGCGAACATCGTCTTCGACGACGCGCCCATCGACCAGGCGATCGAGGGCATCGTCAACGGCATCTTCTTCAACCAGGGCCACGTGTGCTGCGCGGGCAGCCGGCTGCTCGTGCAGGAGAACGTGCACGACGAGGTCGTCGACCGCCTCAAGGCGCGGCTGTCGACGCTGCGCCTCGGCGACCCGCTCGACAAGAACACCGACATCGGCGCGATCAACTCGCGCGAGCAGCTCGAGCGCATCCGCGAGCTGAGCGACGCGGGCGTCGACGAGGGCGCCGAGCGCTGGACGGCCGAGTGCGAGATCCCCGACGACGGGTTCTGGTACGCGCCGACCATCTTCACGAACGTGTCGACGAGCCACCGCATCGCGCGCGAGGAGATCTTCGGGCCGGTGCTGTCGGTGCTCTCGTTCCGCACCCCGGCCGAGGCCGTCGCGAAGGCGAACAACACGCCGTACGGGCTCTCCGCGGGCATCTGGACCGACAAGGGCAGCCGCATCCTCGCGGTCGCCGACCGGCTGCGCGCCGGCGTGATCTGGGCGAACACGTTCAACCGGTTCGACCCGTCGAGCCCGTTCGGCGGCTACAAGGAGTCGGGCTACGGTCGCGAGGGCGGCCGGCACGGCCTGGCCGCGTACCTCGCACCCGCCACCGCCGCCGCACGGAAGCAGGTCGCCGCCTCCGAGACCGCCGCCGTCGAGGCGCCGAAGAAGTCCGCGCGAACGCCCAAGCGCCAGGCGAAGGGAACGAAGCGATGAGCCGGCTGGCCGTGCCGAAGACGTACAAGCTCGCGATCGGCGGCAAGTTCCCGCGCAGCGAGTCGGGGCGCACCTACGAGGTGCGCACCGCCGACGGGTCGTTCCTCGCCAACGCCGCGAAGGCCTCGCGCAAGGACGCCCGCGACGCCGTCGTCGCCGCGCGCGCCGCGGTGAAGGACTGGTCGGGCGCCACCGCGTACAACCGCGGCCAGGTGCTCTACCGCATCGCCGAGCTGCTCGAGGGACGCCGCGCGCAGTTCGCCGACGAGATCGTCGCGCTCGAGGGCGTCACGCGCGCCGCGGCGACCGCGCAGGTCGACGAGGCCATCGACCGCTGGGTCTGGTACGCCGGCTGGGCCGACAAGTTCGCCCAGGTCGCCGGCAACGCGAACCCGGTCGCGGGCCCGTTCTTCAACATCTCGGTGCCCGAGCCCACGGGCGTCGTGGCGATCATCGCCCCGCAGGACTCGTCGCTCGTCGGCCTCGTCTCGTCGGTCGCGCCCGCGCTGGTCGCGGGCAACGCGGTCGTCGTGGTCGCGAGCGAGCGGTACCCGCTGCCGGCGATCAGCCTCGCCGAGGTGCTCGCCACGAGCGACGTGCCGGGCGGCGTGGTGAACACGCTCACGGGGTCGCCCGCCGAGATCGCCCCGTGGCTCGCGAGCCACGAGGACGTCAACGCGCTCGACCTCGTCGGTGCGGGTGCGCTCGACTGGGTCGACCTCGAGATCGCGGCGGCCGACACGCTGAAGCGCGTGCTGCGTCCCGAGCAGGGGGCGGATGCCGCGGCGCCGTCGCTCGATCGCATCACGGCGTTCACCGAGACGAAGACGGTCTGGCACACCAAGAGCATGATCTGAGTTCGCCGAGGATCCGACCCGATCGCCCGGGGCTCCCGTAGCGTGGCACGCGGGGAGGGTTCGATGACGCGACGTGTGCTCGTGACCGGCGCGACCGGCTACATCGGGGGGCGGCTCGCACCGCGCCTCGCGGCCGCGGGGCACGACGTGCGCGTGCTGGTGCGCTCGCCGCAGCGCCTGCGCGACGTGCCCTGGGCCGACGACGTCGACATCGTCCGGGGCGACCTCCGCGACGAGGCATCCGTCGCCCGCGCCTGCGAGGGCATCGAGGTGCTCTACTACCTCGTACACTCGATGGGCTCGCGCGGCGACTTCGCGGCCGACGAGCGCGCCATCGCGCGCAACGTCGCCCGAGCCGCGCGTGCTGCGGGCGTCGCGCGCATCGTCTACCTCGGCGGGCTGCACCCCGACGACGAGCACCTCTCGCGCCACCTCGCCTCGCGGGTCGAGGTCGGCGAGATCCTCCTGCACTCGGGCGTGCCGACCATGGTGCTCCAGGCGGGCGTCATCATCGGCTCCGGCTCGACCTCGTTCGAGATGATCCGCCACCTCACCGAGGTGCTGCCGTACATGCCCGCACCGCGCTGGGTGCGCAACCGCATCCAGCCGATCGCGGTGCGCGACGTGCTGCACTACCTGGTCGAGGCCGCGTCACTCGACGGCGACGTGAACCGCACCTTCGACATCGGCGGGCCCGACGTGCACCGGTACGGCCAGCTCATGAACGGCTACGCGGTCGAGGCGGGCCTGCGCCAGCGCCCCATCGCCGCGCTGCCCGTGCTGACGCCGTACCTGGCGAGCCAGTGGGTGAACCTCGTCACCCCCATTCCGCGGCGGCTGGCCGTGCCCATCATCGAGTCGCTGCAGTTCGAGTGCGTGGCCCGGGAGCACGACATCGACGACGTCATCCCGCCACCCGAGGGCGGCCTGACCCCGTACCGGCGCGCGGTGCGGCTCGCGCTCGACCGCGAGCGCCACGGCGAGGTCGAGACGAGCTGGCGCAACACGGCCGTACTCGGCGCCCCGAGCGATCCGCTGCCGAGCGACCCCGACTGGGCCGGCTCGACCGTGTACGTCGACGAGCGCGAGCGCCGTTCGCCCGCGCCGGTGGCGGGGCTCTGGTCGGTGATCGAGGGCGTCGGCGGCGAGAACGGCTGGTACTCGTTCCCGCTCGCCTGGGCGCTCCGGGGGTGGATCGACAAGCTCGTCGGCGGCGTCGGCCTCCGGCGCGGCCGGCGCGACCCCGACGAGCTGCACCCCGGCGACGCGGTCGATTTCTGGCGCGTCGAGCGCATCGATCGCGGTCGGCTGCTCCGCCTGCGCGCCGAGATGCGACTGCCCGGGCGGGCGTGGCTCGAGATGGGCGCGGAGACCGACGGGGAGGCATCCGTCTACCGCCAGCGGGCCGTGTTCTTCCCCAAGGGGCTGCTCGGCAGGCTCTACTGGTTCGCGATCCTGCCGTTCCACGGCGTGATCTTCTCGGGCATGGCGAACCGCATCACGGCGCGTGCGCAGGTCGTGGCTCAGGAGTCGGCGTCGACGCTCGCATCCGACGCCGCCTGAGCGAAGGCCGCGTGGGTCGACGCGCTGAACAGCACGAATCGCACGAGGTCGGGGCGGTCGGATGCCCCTGAGACGGCCTCGACCGCGACCCGTGCCGCGTCGGCGAGCGGCCAGCCGTAGGCGCCCGCCGAGATCGCGGGGAACGCGATCGACTCGGCGCCGAGCTCGGCGGCGAGGAACAGGGAGGAGCGGTAGGCGCTGGTGAGCTGCGCGCGTCGCGCGTCGGCCTCGGCGCCCGGGCCAGGCCAGACCGGTCCGACGGTGTGGATGACCCACTGCGCGTCGAGCAGCCCCGCGGTCGTGGCCACGGCCTCGCCGGTGCCGAGGCCGTCGACGAGCACCGACTCGCGCAGCGCCCGGCACTCCTCGAGGATGCTCGGCCCGCCCGCGCGGTGGATCGCGCCGTCGACGCCGCCGCCGCCCAGCAGCGACGAGTTGGCCGCATTCACGATCGCGTCGACCCGCTCGCGCGTGAGGTCCCCGGTCACGAGCTGCAGCCGGGGCATCGTCAGCTCCGGTTGTTGGAGAGCTCGAAGAGGCGCACGAGCTCGGCGACCGCGGCGTCGCGCTCCTCGCCGCCCGCCTCGTACATGTGGCTGACGTGCGTGCGCAGGTGGTTCTCGACGAGGAGCTTGTTGAGCGACGCGAGCGACTTCTGCACGGCGAGCGACAGCGTGACGATGTCGACGCAGTACTCCTCGTTCTCGATCATCTTCTCGATGCCGCGCAGCTGGCCCTCGATGATGCGCGTGCGGTGCAGGGCGCGCTTCTTGATGTCCTCGATCACGCTCTCAGGGTAGTCCCACCGCGGGTCGTGGCACGGCGCGGCGCCGTGCGGCTACAATGGTGCCGCGCCGGTCGAGCCTGCTCGTTCGTTCCGACGGTGCGAGTTCACGTCCGCCACGGACGCTCGCATCTCGCTTCGGGCATCGGTCTCGGCGCATCCGTCGCGAACGGGTCGCATCGACACGATGCCTCCGCGAACGGGACGGAACGGGGCATCCGCCCGGTCGCGCACCGCACCGGGGGCACGAGGTTTTGGAGGACCATGGCCAGCACGAGGCAGCGCACGCGCTCCCGCGACGATGACGCGCCCATCATCCCGATCCTCGCGCGCAAGGTGCGCGAGGTCGAGGCGAAGGCCCAGAAGGGCAAGGTCGGGCCGACCAACCGCACGAAGTTCCAGGTCATCGCGCTGCTCATGCGCGAGGAGCGTGCGCGGGTCAAGACCGACGGCGCAATCGAGGACGGCCCGCGCGCCGAGCTGCTGAAGCGCCTCGACGGCATCGCGCAGATCCTCGCGAAGACGGCCGCGCGCGACACGAGCCTCATCTCACTGCTCGAGCCGGATGCCTCGATCTCCACGGTCGCGCAGCGCTTCCGTCGCGACTGGCTGCTCGAGTCCGGCGCCGAGCTCAGCCCCGACGAGCTGATCATCTCGCGCGAGCCGGAGCCGGTCGTGGACGTGCTGAGCGAGAACCAGGTCGTTCCGGCGTCGGTGCGGGCGCGCCAGCTGGCCAACCCCTTCCTCGCGCCCGACCTGTCCGCTCCGCGCAAGGCGCCCGTCCCCGTGCGCCGCCTCGCGAACTGGGAGCTGCTTCAGCCGCTGTTCAAGGCGTTCGAGCAGGGCTCCGGCGGCCGGGCCGCGACGATGGAGCTGCCCGAGGTGCCCGCGATCGACCGCCTGTCGCCGCGCCACCTCGAGCTCATGCACCACCAAGCGCGGTTCATCGAGGCCGCGCGCGAGGGCCACCGCACCTTCCTGCTCGCCGACGAGCCCGGCCTCGGCAAGACCGCGCAGAGCGTGCTCGCCGCATCCGTCGCCGACGCCTACCCGCTGCTCGCGGTCGTGCCGAACGTCGTGAAGATGAACTGGGCGCGCGAGGTCGAGCGCTGGACCCCGCACCGCCGCGCCACGGTGATCCACGGCGACGGCGACACGCTCGACGCGTTCGCCGACGTCGTCATCGTCAACTACGACGTGCTCGACCGCCACATGTCGTGGCTCTCGACGCTCGGCTTCCGCGGCATGGTCGTCGACGAGGCGCACTTCATCAAGAACCTGCAGTCGCAGCGCTCGCGCAACGTGCTCCAGCTCGCCGAGCGCATCCGCGAGCGCACGCCGGGCGGCGACCCGCTGCTGCTCGCGCTCACGGGCACGCCGCTCATCAACGACGTCGACGACTTCCGCGCGATCTGGCGCTTCCTCGGCTGGATCGACGGCGACAAGCCCGCCCCCGAGCTGCTCGCGCGGCTCGAGGAGACCGGGCTCACCCCCGCCGACCAGGGCTTCTACCCCGAGGCGCGCCAGGCCGTGATCGACCTCGGCATCGTGCGCCGCCGCAAGGTCGACGTGGCGGCAGACCTGCCCGACAAGCGCGTCGCCGACCTGCCGGTCGAGCTCGACGACGAACTGGGCCGCTCGATCCGCCAGGCCGAGCGCGAGCTCGCGCAGCGCCTCGCCGACCGGTTCCGCACGCTCGTCGCGAGCCGCGACCTGCGCGTCGGCGACCTCGACGACGACCAGCGCGACGCGTTCATCCGCGCCGTCGCGAGCGCCGAGCTCGAGGAGTCGCGCAGCGCCAAGTCGGGCGACAACGTGTTCACGATGGTGCGCCGCATCGGGCAGGCGAAGGCGGGCCTCGCGGCCGACTACGCCGCGCAGCTCGCGCGCTCGGCCGGCAAGGTCGTGTTCTTCGCCAAGCACATCGACGTCATGGACCAGGCCGAGGCGGCCTTCGCGTCGCGCGAGCTGCGGTCGGTGTCGATCCGCGGCGACCAGTCGGCCATCGCGCGCCAGGCCGCGATCGACGCGTTCAACTCCGACCCCGAGGTGCATGTCGCGGTCTGCTCGCTGACCGCCGCGGGCGTCGGCGTGAACCTGCAGTCGGCGTCGAACGTCGTGCTCGCGGAGCTCAGCTGGACCGCGGCCGAGCAGACCCAGGCGATCGACCGCGTGCACCGCATCGGGCAGGACGAGCCGGTGACGGCGTGGCGCATCATCGCCGCGCACACGATCGACACCCGCATCGCGGAGCTGATCGACGCGAAGCAGGGCCTCGCGGCCCGCGCGCTCGACGGCAGCGACGTCGATCCCGGCTCGGCCGACTCGGTGCAGCTCGACGCGCTGCAGCACCTGCTGCGGCAGGCGCTCGACGGCACGCTCTGATCACCGGCTGTCGATAGACTGCGGCAGACCCGCCCCGGGGCACCGGGGCGGCACCACCACCCGCATCCTGTGATCGACAAGGAGTCGTGCATCCCATGAAGATCGGTCTGCTCACCAGTGGCGGCGACTGCCCCGGCCTGAACGCCGTCATCCGAGGGGCCGTGCTCAACGGCGTCATCTCCCACGACGACGAGTTCGTCGGGTTCCGCAACGGCTGGCGCGGCGTCGTCGAGGGCGACTTCGACGAGATCGTCCGACACGACGTGCGGGGCCTCTCGAAGCAGGGCGGCACGATCCTCGGCTCGAGCCGCACCAATCCCTTCGAGGGCGAGGGCGGGGGCCCCGAGAACATCCAGCGCATGCTCGACGAGAACGGCATCGACGCGATCATCGCCATCGGCGGCGAGGGCACGCTCACCGCTGCGCGACGCCTCGTCGACGAGGGCGGCATCAACGTCGTCGGCGTGCCGAAGACCATCGACAACGACCTCGCCGCGACCGACTACTCGTTCGGCTTCGACACCGCGGTGCAGATCGCGACCGAGGCGATCGACCGACTCCGCACCACCGCCGACTCGCACGGCCGCTGCATGGTCGTCGAGGTGATGGGCCGCCACGTCGGCTGGATCGCGCTGCACTCGGGCATGGCGGGCGGCGCGCACGCCATCCTCATCCCCGAGCAGCCCAAGACCATCGAGCAGATCTGCGAGTGGGTCGAGTCGGTCCGCGACCGCGGTCGCGCGCCGCTCGTCGTCGTGGCCGAGGGCTTCACGCTCGAGGGCATGTCGGAGGCGCACTCCCACAAGGGTCTCGACGCGTTCGGCCGCCCGCGCCTCGGCGGCATCGGCGAACTGCTCGCGCCCATGATCGAGGAGCGCACGGGCATCGAGTCGCGCGAGACGGTGCTCGGCCACATCCAGCGCGGCGGTGCGCCGTCGGCGTTCGACCGCGTGCTCGCGACCCGACTCGGCATGGCCGCCGTCTCGGCCGTGCACGATCAGGCGTGGGGGCAGATGGTGTCGCTGCGCGGCACCGACATCGAGGTCGTCAGCCTGCACGAGGCCACCGGCGCGCTCAACCACGTGCCCGCGTCGCGGTACGACGAGGCGAAGATCCTCTTCGGGTAGCCGTGCTGCCCCGGGTGTGCGTCTGCTACCTGCTGCGCGACGGCGACGGCGGGCGGCAGGTGCTGCTCGGGCGCAAGAAGGAGGGCCTGGGCGCCGGGCGCCTGGTCGGCCTCGGCGGCAAGCTCGAGCCGGGGGAGTCGGCGGTGGCGGCCGCCGTGCGCGAGGTGCACGAGGAGTCGGGCGTCGTCGTCGCGGCATCCGACCTCGACCATCGCGGCCGGCTCACCTACCGGTTCCCGACCCGCTCCTCGTGGAGCCAGGAGTCCGACGTGTTCGTGGCCGAGCGGTTCGACGGCGAGCCCGTCGAGTCGGACGAGCTCGTGCCCGCCTGGTACGAGGTCGACCGCCTGCCGCTCGACGAGATGTGGGACGACGCCCGGTTCTGGCTGCCGGGCGTGCTCGCGGGCGGTCGCGTGCGCCGGGCGTTCCGGTTCGCGGCCGACCTCGCGAGCGTCGACGCCGAGGAGCAGCCGCCGGCCGCGTGACGGCGCGCCACCGCCGTGATACGGGGGACAGCCGGATGTCGCGCGCCCCGGGGCATCCGTAGCGTGGATGCCATGACCACCACCGCACCGACCAGCACCGCACCGTCCGTCTCCTACGGCCCGAGCGCCGAGCGCGCCGAGCCGCGCGGTCTCGGCATCGCGAGCCTCGTGCTCGGCATCGTCTCCATCCTCACCGGCGGCGGCGCCGTCGTGGGGCCCATCGCCGGCCTCGCGCTCGGCATCGTCTCGCTCTCGCGCGAGCCCGGCAACCGCACCATGGCCGTCTGGGGCATCGTGCTGAACGCCGTCGTGCTCGGCTTCGCGGCACTGGCCGCGCTCGGCACGGTCGCGCTGGCGCTGTTCGCACTGCCGTTCGCGCTCTTCTGATCCGCCCGCCATCGCGCGGATCGCGGGCCGCTCCGGTGCCACCGGGCGGCCCGCGGCGGTAGGCTCGGAGCATGCCGGCGACCCACCGGCGCACCACCACCGATGGCGATGGAGACCCCATGATCGTGCACCCCCTCGAGCAGCATTCCGACACCGACGGGGAGGGACGATCACCCGACGACGGGCCGGTGCGCATCGAGTCGGATTCGCTCGGACGGGTCGAAGTGCCGGCCGACGCCTACTGGGGCGTGCACACCCGGCGCGCGCTCGACAACTTCCCCATCTCGAAGCGCCCGATCTCGGTCTACCCCGAGCTGATCGTGGCGCTCGCGTCGGTCAAGCAGGCCGCCGCGCGCGCCAACAAGCAGGTCGGCGCGCTCCGCCCCGAGACCGCCGACCGCATCGACGCGGCCTGCCAGCGGATCATCGACGGCGACTTCCACGAGCAGTTCGTCGTCGGCGTGATCCAGGGCGGCGCGGGCACCTCGACGAACATGAACGCCAACGAGGTGATCGCGAACGTCGCGCTCGAGCTCGCCGGCTTCGAGAAGGGCCGCTACGACGTCATCCACCCGATCGACGACGTCAACCGCAGCCAGTCGACGAACGACACCTACCCGACCGCGCTGAAGATCGCGCTGGCGCTCTCGCTGCGCACCCTGCTCGACGAGCTCGAGGAGCTGCGCCTGTCGTTCCACCGCAAGGCGATGGAGTTCCGCGAGATCCTCAAGGTCGGCCGCACGCAGCTGCAGGACGCCGTGCCGATGACGCTGGGGCAGGAGTTCCACGGCTACGCCACGACGCTCGGCGAGGACAAGGCGCGCCTCGAGGAGACCCGCTGGCTCCTCGCCGAGATCAACCTGGGCGCGACGGCGATCGGCACCGGCATCACCGCCGACCCGGGCTACGCGTCCGCGGCGGTGCGGCACCTCAACGAGATCACCGGGCTCGCGCTCGAGACCGCGCCCGACCTCATCGAGTCGACGAGCGACACGGGCGTGTTCATGTCGTTCTCGGGGTCGCTCAAGCGCAGCGCGATCAAGCTCTCGAAGATCTGCAACGACCTGCGGCTGCTCTCGTCGGGCCCGCAGACCGGCCTCGGCGAGATCAACCTCCCGCCGAAGCAGGCGGGCTCGTCGATCATGCCCGGCAAGGTGAACCCGGTGATCCCCGAGGCGGTCAGCCAGGTCGCGTTCCAGGTCGCGGGCACCGACGTGACCGTGACGATGGCGGCCGAGGCCGGCCAGTTGCAGCTCAACGCGTTCGAGCCGGTCATCGCGCACTCGCTGCTGCAGTCGATCGCGTGGATGCGCCAGGCGTGCTGGACGCTGCGCGTGAACTGCGTCGACGGCATCACGGCGAACACCGAGCGCCTGGGCGACATGGTCGCCTCGAGCGTCGGCGTGATCACCGCGCTCATCCCGTTCATCGGCTACCAGCAGGCGGCCGAGCTCGCGAAGGAGGCGTTGCGCACCGGGCGCCCGGTGGCCGACCTGGTCGTCGAGGCGGGGCTCATGACGCGCGAGGCGGTGACCCACCAGCTCTCGCCGAACCGGCTGTCGGGCATGGAGCCGATCACGACCGCGATCCCGGTGATCCAGCTCCAGGCGGAGCCGTCGGACTGACGTGCGCGGCGCCGGGCGCGCGCCCGGCGCCGGTCAGACCACCCGGCAGTGCGTGGTGAGCGCGCCGATGCCCTCGATCGTGACCGTCACCGTCGACCCGTCGGCGAGGAACACCGGGGGCTTGCGCGAGTAGCCCGCACCGCCGGGGCTGCCGGTCGAGATGAGCGTGCCGGGCGGGATGGTCGCCGAGCGCGAGAGGTAGGAGATGATCTCGGCGACCGAGCGCACCATCTCGTTGCTCGACGCGTCCTGCAGGATGTGCCCGTCGACGTTGGTCGTGAGCCACACGTCCTGCGGGTCGGGGATCTCGTCGGCGGTCACGACCACCGGTCCGGTCGGCGTGAACCCGTCGAACGACTTGCAGCGCGACCACTGCGCCTCGGAGAACTGGATGTTCCGCGCCGTGATGTCGTTGACGACCGTGTAGCCCCACACGTAGTCGAGCGCGTCCTGCACGCGCACGCCGCGCGCCGGGCGTCCGATGATGACGCCGAGCTCGGCCTCGTAGTCGACCTCGTGCGAGAGCTCGTCGGGCCAGGTGGTCGTCGCGCCGTGACCGGCGAGGGAGTTCGGCCAGAGCGAGAACACGGTCATCGCGGTCTCGGAGCGCAGCTTCAGCTCCGAGGCGTGGGCGGCGTAGTTCGCGCCGATCGCGAGGATGTGCGGCGGCCGCAGCACCGCGGACGCGTGACGCAGGTCGGCCACGGCGTGCGTCGGCGCGTCGGCGGCGATGGCCGCATCGGCCAGGCCGCGCACGTGCGCGAGGCCCTCGGGGCCGCGTTCGATGAGGTCCTGCAGATCGCGCGGCGGGTCGTCGACCACCTCGTCGAGGAAGAGCGCCCGTTCGCCGTGCACCACCGCGAGCCGGGGTCCGCTGGCCGTCGACCCTGAGGTGTGCGAATCTCACCCCCTCAGGCTATCGAGCGGCAGCGGCCCGGACTTGTCGGCCGGAGACAACAGATCGTGCAGGTCCTGCAATGGATTCCACGGTCGTTCCGCTGGGCGGGACCGGAGCGACGCGGTCGGCAGGGCGGGCGGATGCTGCGCGCCACAGGTGCATCGACGCGTAGCTGCGCCACGGCGCCCACGTCGCCCCGCGGCGCTCGAGCTCGCGCGCGCCCCCGGGCAGGCCGAGCCGGGCCGCGCCCGTGCGCAGCGCCGCGTCGCCCGTGAGCAGCACGTCGGGGTCGCCCGTCACGCGCATCGCGACGTAGCCGGCGGTCCACGGGCCGATGCCCGGCCTCGCGAGCAGCGACGCGCGCAGTTCGTCGCGCGGCACGTCCACGTCGACCCGCAGGTCGCCGGTCGCGAGCGCCTCGGCGGTGCCGATCACGGCCGCGACCCGCGCGGCAGGCCCGCGGAGCACCTCGCCGCCGCGCTCGGCGATCGCCGCGGCGGTCGGGAACAGCCGCCAGGTCGTGCCGCCGAGCTCCGCGGGCTCGCCGAGGGCGGCGACGAGCCGGGTGAGCGCGGTCCGCGCCGAGGCGACGGAGACCTGCTGCCCGAGCATGGCGCGGATGAGCAGTTCGTGCGGATCGAGGCATCCGGGCACCCGCATGCCGGGCTCGGCGGCGACCGAGGGGGCGAGTGCCGGGTCGGCGCCGAGCGCTGCGGAGATCGCCTCGGCGTCGGCGTCGAGGTCGAACAGGCGGCGCACGCGCGAGACGAGGGGCGGCAGGTCGGCGAGCGAGGCGAGGTGCGCGGTCACGCGCACGCCGGGGTCGTCGCGGTCGGCTTCGAGGCGCACGAGCGCGGGGCCGCCGGGCAGCCGCAGCGCGCGCGTGAACACGCCGTCGGCCGAGGCCTCCATGCCGGCGACGGTGCGCGCGTCGAGCCAGTCGAGCACGCCGCCCGCGTCGAACGGGGCGCGTGCGGGCAGGCGCAGCACGAGCTGCCCGGCGTCGCCGTGCTCGGGCGCGCCCCGGCGTCGGCGGGCGAGCGCGCGCAGCTCGCTGGGCGTGCGCTCGTAGACTGCGCGGACGGTGTCGTTGCACTGGCGCACGCTGCCGAACCCGGCGGCGAACGCGATGTCGGCCACCGGGAGGTCGCTGCCCACGAGCAGCGCGCGGGCGGTCTGCGCGCGGTGCGCCCGGGCGAGGGCGAGCGGGCCCGCGCCGAGCTCGGCGGTGAGGATGCGCCCGAGGTGGCGCGGGGTGTAGCCGAGCCGCGCGGCGAGCCCGGGCACGCCCTCGCGCTCGACGACGCCGTCGCCGATGAGGCGCATCGCGCGCGACGCGAGCTCGTCGTCGAGGTCCCAGCGCGGCGAGCCGGGCACCGCGTCGGGCAGGCAGCGCTTGCAGGCGCGCAGGCCGGCCTCGTGTGCCGCAGCGGCCGTGAGGTAGAAGCGCACGTGCTCGGGCTTGGGCGTGGTGGCGGGGCAGCTCGGCCGGCAGTAGATGCCCGTCGAGTGCACGCCCGTGATGAACTGCCCGTCGAAGCGCGCGTCGCGCGAGCTCATGGCGCGGTAGCGCTCGCGGAACTCGGGGTCGCGCAGTCGGTCGGTGACGGGCATGCCTCCAGCCTCGCATCCGGCGGGCGCGAACGGTAGCGGGAATCGGACACGGCTGCGCGGTGCGCGTCGCCGGCCCGCCCTAAGGTGATCGCATGGCATCAGAGGTCATCGACGAACTGCGCCGCGCACTGGGGGACGCGGTCTCGACCGACGCGGGCGTGCGCGACGCGGCACGCATCGACGCCTCCGGGTGGCGCACCGACAGTGCTCCCGACGCGGTCGTCTCGGCGGCATCCGTCGCCGACGTGCAGGCGGTGCTGCGGATCGCGTCGGCGACCGGCACGCCGGTGGTGACGCGCGGTGCGGGCACGGGGCTGGCCGGCGGGGCGAACGGATGCCGCGGGCAGATCGTGCTCGACACGACCCGCATGGACCGGGTGCTCGAGATCGACCAGGCGAACGAGCTCGCGGTCGTCGAGCCGGGCGTGATCAACGACGACCTGAACCGGGCGCTCGCGCCGCACGGGCTCTGGTACTCGCCCGACCCGGCGAGCAAGGCGATCTCGACCATCGGCGGCAACATCGCCACGGGCGCTGGCGGGCTGCTCTGCGCGAAGTACGGCGTGACGCGCGAGGCCGTGCTGGGGCTCGTCGTGGTGCTCGCCGACGGCTCCCTGCTGCGCACCGGGCACCGCACCGTGAAGGGCGTCACCGGGTACGACCTCACCGCGCTGCTCACGGGGTCGGAGGGCACCCTCGGCGTGATCGTCGAGGCGACGCTCCGGCTGCGGCCGGCGCCGCGTCACGAGCCCGTCACCATCGCCGCCGCCTACCCCGACGTCGAGTCCGCCGCGGCGGGCGCCGCCGCGGTCGTGCGCGCCCACCTGCGCCCCGCGATGCTCGAGCTGCTCGAGCCGGGCGGGCTCCGTCGCATCCGCTCGTTCCTGGGCGACGAGGCGCTCGCCGGCACGCCCCTGGCCGCGGATGCCGCGCCGGCGGACGCGGCCTTCCTGCTCGCGCAGACCGACGGCCCGGCCGCGCCCGCGGAGGCCGCCGAGGTCGCCGCGGCGCTCGCGAGCGCGGGCGGCAGCGTGGCGCTGGCGGCGGACGCCGCGGAGGGGAGCGGCTGCTCGCCATCCGGCGCTCGTTCCACGGCGCACTGGCGGCGTCCGGCGAGGTGCTCATCGAGGACGTGTCGGTGCCGCGCTCCCAGCTGCCGGCGATGTTCCGCGAGATCGCGCGCATCGGCGAGGCGCACGGCCTGGAGATCCCGACCGTCGCGCACGCGGGCGACGGCAACCTGCACCCGAACTTCGTGTACACGGGCGACGAGGTGCCCCCGCACGTCTGGGCGGCGGCCGACGAGCTGTTCCGCACGGCCGTCGCGCTCGGCGGCACGCTCACCGGCGAGCACGGCGTGGGCGTGCTGAAGCGCCGCTGGCTGCGCGACGAGCTCGGCGACGGGCAGCACGAGCTGCAGCGGCGCATCAAGGCGGCGTTCGACCCCGCGGGCATCCTGAACCCCGCCGTCATGTTCGAGCCGGTCGCATGAGCGGGTCGTCGCCGGCCGGGCCTGCGGGGCCCCAGCCGCACCTGCAGGCGCCCGTGCCGCGCACCTCGAGATCGCGCGGCGCGGGGCTCGCCGCGGTCGGCATCGTGCTCGCCTCGCTCGTCGGGCTCGCGGTCGCCGCCTACCTCGTCTCCGCGCTCGGAACCGGTGCCGCCGCGGCCGGCGCGGTGCTCGCCCTGGTGCCGCTCGCGGCCGTGCTCTGGGCCGTGCGCTGGATCGACCGGTGGGAGCCCGAGCCGCGCGGGGCGCTCTGGTTCGCGTTCCTCTGGGGTGCGACCGTGTCGGTCGCGCTGGCGCTCATCGTCGACCTCGCACTCGGCGTGCTCGGCGGCATCGACGACGACGTGTTCGGCGCGGTCGTGCAGGCGCCGATCGTCGAGGAGCTCGCGAAGGCGATCGGGCTCCTCATCCTCGCCGCGGCCGCGCGCGCCCACCTCGACGGGCCCGTCGACGGCCTCGTCTACGCGGCGACCATCGCGGCCGGGTTCGCCTTCACCGAGAACGTGCTGTACTTCGGCGTCGCCCTGCTCGAGGACGGCCCCGACGGGCTCGGCGCGGTGTTCTTCGTGCGGGGCGTCATGTCGCCGTTCGCGCACGTCATGTTCACCGCGTGCACGGGCATCGTGATCGGGCTGTTCGTCGCGCGCGGCCGCAGCGCACTGCTCGGCGCGCTCGTCGGCCTCGTGCCCGCGATCGGCCTGCACGCGCTCTGGAACGGCGCCCTGTTCGTCGTCGACGACTTCTTCGGCTACTACCTGCTCGTGCAGGTGCCGCTGTTCGCCTTCGCGATCGTCATCACGGTGTGGCTGCGCCGGCTCGAGCGCCGGGTGCTGCGCCGCCGCCTGGCCGAGTACGCCGCCGTGGGCTGGTTCAGCGCGGGCGAGATCGAGATGTTCACCACGCCCGCGGGCCGCCAGCGCGCACGGGCGAACGCGTCCGCGCGCGGGGCGGCGGCGCGTCGCACGATGGACGCGCTCATCCGCGACACCACGCACCTCGCGTTCACGCGCGAGCGCATCGCGACCGGTCGCGCCGCGATCGGCGGGACGGATGCCGCGCGGGCGGTCGCCGACGAGCGCGAGCTGCTCGCGTCGATCGTCGCTGCGCGGGCGTCGCTGCTGGCCTGACCCGGCATCGCGCAGCGTATGCTGGGCGCACCCGGACGACGTCGATCGGAGCCCACGCATGCCCGCACCCGACGACGCGATGCGCGACGAGGCGCCGATCGCGTGGCGCGATGCGCTGCTCGCCGCGCGCGAGCGGGTCGCGGCGGGCGACGATCCGGGGCCCGGGCTGAGCCTGCGCCCGCTCGTGCACGAGGCGTGGCGGCGGGCACTCTCGCACGCGGTCGACCCCGAGCGCTCGCTGCCGGGCATCACGACCGGCGACGCCGAGTTCCGCGAGTACCGCGCGCAGCATGAGCTGACCGGCGCGCTGCCGGTCATCCGTCGCCTGCTCGCCGACGACGCCGAGGAGAACGGCCTGCTGGTCGCGGTCGGCGACGCACGCGGCCGGCTGCTCTGGGTCGAGGGCGACCGCCTCCTCCGTCGGCGCGCCGAGGACATGCGATTCGTCGAGGGTGCCGACTGGTCGGAGGAGCGCATCGGCACGAGCGCCCCCGGCACCTCGCTCGCGCTCGACCGCGCCGTGCAGATCCGGGGCGCCGAGCACTTCCACTCGATCGTGCACCCGTGGAGCTGCACGGCCGCCCCGGTGCACGACCCGGTCTCGGGCGCGATCCTCGGCGTCATCGACATCACGGGCGACGACCAGGCGGTCGCGCCCCACACCCTCGCGCTCGTCTCCGCGACGGTCGCCGCGGTCGAGTCCGAGCTGCGCATCCTGCGACTCCAGACCGACGTGCAGGCGACCATCCGCCGCTCGCGCATGCGCCGCGCGCTGCCCGACCGTGCGCTGCACGTGCTCGGCGGCGAGGCGCCCCGCCTCGGCGGGCTGCGGCTCAGCCTCCGTCACGCCGAGATCCTGCTGTTGCTGGCGTGGCAGCCCGACGGCCTCAGCGCCGAGCGCCTGGCGGGCTTGCTCTACGAGACGGATGCCTCCTCGGTGACGCTCCGCGCCGAGCTCGTGCGCCTGCGCCGCGTGCTCGAGGGCGCAGGGCTGCCCGTGCCGGCCTCCCGCCCGTACCGACTCGCCGAACCGCTCGAGACCGACGCCCGCGAGGTGCTCGACCTGCTCGACCGTGGCGCGCACCTGCGCGCACTCGAGCGCTGCACCGGCCCGGTGCTGCCCGAGTCCACGGCGCCCGGTGTCGTGCGCATCCGCGCCGAGGTCGCCTCGCGCCTCCGCGAGGCGATGCTCGCCGACGCCGCCGTGGAGCACCTGGCCCGCTACGCCGACACCGACGCCGCGCGCGACGACCTCGAGGTGCAGCGCGCGTGCCTGCGCCTGCTGCCGTCGCGCTCGCCGAAGCGCGCCCGGGTCGTCGCCCGCATCGAGGCGATCGAGCGCGAACTGGGCTAGCCACGGGCATCCGCTCGCCCCTGCAACCTTGCTGCAACCTCCCGCGACCTACCGTGTCGACACGTGCCCAGCGAGGGCACCGACAACGGAGTCAGGAAACAGGAGGACCGATGACGGTCTACGCAGCGCCCGGCACCCAGGGCGCACTCATCGATTTCGCACCCCGGTACGAGCACTTCATCGGCGGGGAATGGGTCAAGCCCGTGAAGGGCGGCTACTTCGAGAACATCTCGCCGGTCAACGGCAAGGCGTTCACCGAGGTCGCGCGCGGCACGGCGGAGGACATCGAGCTCGCGCTCGACGCGGCGCACAAGGCCGCACCGGCGTGGGGCCGAAAGAGCGCGGCCGAGCGCGCGGCGGTGCTCAACCGCATCGCCGACATCATCGACGCCAACCTCGGGCTGCTGGCCGTGGCCGAGACGTGGGACAACGGCAAGTCGATCCGCGAGCCGCTGAACGCCGACCTGCCGCTCGCGAGCGACCACTTCCGGTACTACGCGAGCCTCATCCGCGCGCAGGAGGGCAGCTTCACGCAGCTCGACAACGACACGGTCGCGTACCACTTCCACGAGCCGCTCGGCGTGGTCGGGCAGATCATCCCGTGGAACTTCCCGCTGCTCATGGCGGTCTGGAAGCTCGCCCCGGCGCTCGCCGCGGGCAACTGCGTGGTGCTGAAGCCGGCCGAGCAGACGCCGTCGTCGATTCTCGTGCTCATGGGCCTCATCGCCGACGTGCTGCCCGCGGGCGTGGTGAACGTCGTCAACGGCTTCGGGGTCGAGGCCGGCAAGCCGCTCGCGTCCTCCAGTCGCATCCGCAAGATCGCCTTCACGGGCGAGACGACCACGGGCCGCCTGATCCTGCAGTACGCGGCGAACAACATCATCCCGACCACGGTGGAGCTCGGCGGCAAGAGCCCGAACATCGTGTTCGAGTCGGTCGCCGAGCGCGACGACGCGTTCTACTCGAAGGCGCTCGAGGGGTTCAGCCTGTTCGCGTTCAACCAGGGGAGGTGTGCACCTGCCCGAGCCGCTCGCTCATCCAGCAGTCGATCTACGACTCGTTCCTGAACGACGCGATCGAGCGCACCAAGCAGGCGAAGCAGGGCAACCCGCTCGACACCGAGACGCAGGTCGGCGCGCAGGCGTCGAACGACCAGCTCGAGAAGATCCTCAGCTACATCGACATCGGGCAGCAGGAGGGGGCGAAGCTGCTGCTCGGCGGCGAGCGGGTCGACCTCGGCGGCGACCTCAGCGACGGCTACTACGTCGCACCGACCATCTTCGAGGGGCAGAACCGCATGCGGCTGTTCCAGGAGGAGATCTTCGGCCCGGTCGTCGCGGTCACGAGCTTCACCGACTACGACGACGCCATCTCGATCGCGAACGACACGCTCTACGGGCTGGGCGCGGGCGTCTGGTCGCGCAACGGCAACGAGGCGTACCGGGCCGGCCGCGACATCCAGGCCGGTCGCGTGTGGGTGAACAACTATCACGCGTATCCGGCGGGGGCGGCGTTCGGCGGCTACAAGTCGTCGGGCATCGGCCGCGAGAACAACGTGCAGGCGCTCGACCACTACCAGCAGACCAAGAACCTGCTGGTGAGCTACGACGAGAGCCCGCTCGGGTTCTTCTAGGCCGATGTCGCTCGAATCGCTCCGCACGATCGTCGGGTCGATCACGGTCGCCGGCGACGCGTCGCCGCGGGTGGAGCTCACGCCCGCGGCGGCGGAGCTCATCGACCGGCTCTGGTCGGCCCACGGCCCGCTCATGTTCCACCAGTCGGGCGGATGCTGCGACGGCAGTTCGCCCATGTGCTACCCGGCCGGGGAGTTCGTCACGGGGGAGGCCGACATGCTGCTCGGCGAACTCGTGCTCGACGAGGACCGCTCCGTGCCGTTCTGGATGTCGGCGGAGCAGTTCGCGCTCTGGCGGCACACCTACCTGTCGGTCGACGTCGTCCCGGGCCGGGGGAGCGGGTTCTCGCTCGAGGCTCCGGAGGGCGTGCGCTTCCTCATCCGCTCGCGGCTGATGGGCGCCTGACCGGCACCGAGACACCCCACCGGGCGACGAGTCGCCTGCCCGTGCGAAGCCGGGGGAACGGCCCGCGCACAAAACTCGTCGCCCGGTGGTGTGGCACTGCCGACAACGCTGCTCGGGCGACGAGTTCGTGGATTTCAGGATGCATCCGGGGTGCCCGCCGCGCAAGCAGATGAGGGACACGTGTCCCGCTTCCGCGTTGCCCGAGCAGTGGTCATCCGATTGGATGGAGGCATGACAGACACCAACAGCAAGCCCGAGGTCGACGCACCGGAGGGCCCCGCGCCCCTCGAGCTCGTCATCGAGGACATCGTCGTCGGTGACGGCGCCGAGGCCCAGCCCGGCTCGACCGTCGACGTGCACTACCTCGGCGTCGAGTACGACTCCGGTGCGGAGTTCGACTCGTCGTGGAGCCGCGGCCAGTCCATCAACTTCCCGCTCGCGGCGCTCATCGCCGGCTGGCAGGAGGGCATCCCCGGCATGAAGGTCGGCGGTCGTCGCAAGCTCGTCGTGCCGCCGCACCAGGCCTACGGCCCCGCCGGCGGCGGGCACCAGCTCTCGGGCAAGACGCTCATCTTCGTCATCGACCTGCTCGGCGTCAGCTGAGCGGCACCTCTCACCGAACGACCCGGCGCAGCGCGCCGGGTCGTTCGTCGTTCACGCCCGCTCACGCCCGCTCACGCCCGCTCGCGCTCGCCGCGCTCCTGCACGCGGTCGACCAGCTCGCGCCACGGTCCGTCGAGCTGCCGGTCGGCGAGGCGCGCCTCGTGCGGCCGGCACTCGATGCGGTAGGTGAACCGGTCGGGCTGCGCCTCGGTCTCCGGCACGTCGTCCCACGGGATCGACGCGATCAGCAGGTACCAGGTCTCCGGGTCTGGCTGGTCGTCGACGTGCACCCGCCAGCGCACGGACAGGCCGGCGAACCCGCCGCTGCGCGACACGGTGACGTCCATGACGCGATGGTACCGGCCCGCCCCGCGGGGCCGCGGAAAAAGATTCGATGCGGATGCATCCGAATCACCGACCCCACCGGAAGACATGGGTGACAGCAGTTCTCCGCCCCGGACATCGGGGCCAGATGAGGAGGAAGATCCCATGCGCACCAGAACAGCCGCCGGAGCAGCAGCCGGCATCGTCGCAGGCGCGGCTCTCGCGCTCGGCGCAGTCGCACCCGCGTCGGCAGAGGAGGGCGACGTCGCCATGCTGAGCGTGCTCCACGGCGTGCCCGGCCTGACCGTCGACGTCTACGTGAACGACGACCTCACCCTCGAGGACTTCGAGCCCGGCGACCTGGCCGGCCCGCTCGAGCTCCCGGCCGGCACCTACAGCGTGCAGATCAACGCGGCCGACTCCGAGGACGCCGCGATCGGCCCGGTCGACCTCCCGCTCGAGGCCGGCATGAACTACACCGCCGCCGCGCACCTCGACGCCGACGGCGCGCCGACCGCGTCCCTGTTCACGAACGACACCTCCTCGTCGGCCGCCGGCGAGGGCCGCCTGACCGTGCGTCACATCGCCGCGGCTCCCGCGGTCGACGTGCTCGCGGGCGGCGAGGCCGTCGTCACGGACCTCGCGAACCCGGACGAGGCGTCGCTCGACCTGCCGGCGGGCACGATCTCCGCATCGGTCGCCGCTGCGGGGACGACCGACCCGGTGCTCGGGCCGGCCGACGTGACCGTCAACGAGGGCGAGCTCACCATCGCGTACGCGTGGGGCAGCCTCGAGGACGAGAACCTCGCGCTCGCCGTGCAGACCGTCGGCGGACTCCACTCGGCCCCGGGCGACGTGCCCGCGGGTGAGGCGGGTCTCGCTGCGACCAACGCGCCCGTCGATGCGACGGTGTGGTGGCTCGGTGCCTCCGCCGCCGTGCTGTTGCTGGGTGCGGCCGTGGCGATCGGCGTGGCCGACCGTCGCAGCCCGGTCCGGAGCAAGCGCTGAGCGCCATGAACCGGACGAGGGCGGCCTCCGTCGCAGCGGCCTGCTGCGCGGGGGCCGCTCTCGCGGCGCTGCTGGCGGCGGGCACCCTGGCCGCGGGCTCGGTCGGCGCGGCAGGCTCGACGGATGTCGCGGGGCAGGCGCCGATCCCGGTGATCGACGCATCCGTGCCGGTGCCCTCCGCGGCATCCGTCGAACCTGCCGAGGCCGGCACCGCGAGCGTGCCCTCCGTGCCCGTGCGCAGCTCGGCACTCGACGACCAGCCCGCCGATCCGACCGAGGCGCCCGTGCGGCTGCACGCCCCCGGCATCGGGGTCGACGTGGAGGTCGTGCGGGTCGGCATCGTCGACGGCGACGTGATGGAGCTCCCCGAGAACCCGAACGTGGCGGGCTGGTACCGCTACGGACCGGGCATCGGCGACGAGTCGGGCACCGTGGTCGTGGCCGCGCACGTCGACTCCCTCGAGTTCGGCCTGGGCCCGTTCGCCGCCATCGCGGACGCGCCGGTCGGCACCGAGATCGTGCTGACCTCGGCCGAGGGGACGACGGAGCGCTTCGTGATCGCCTCCCGCGACGCCGCCCGCAAGGGATCGGTGGACTGGGACGCCGTGTTCGACCGCTCCGGCGAACGCCGGCTCGCGATCATCACGTGCGGCGGCGAGTTCGACTGGGAGCGACGCACCTACCTGGACTCGGTCGTGGTGTTGACGGAGCCCGTCGGGTGAGGCGGCGATCACTATGCTGGTGGACACGATCGCGGCGACGGCGCCCGGTGCGCCGGGCACGCTCGTGGTCGAGTACCCGACGGCCGCGAGGAGGCAACGGAGGCACGTGGAGGATCCCGCGAATGACGACCGACGGCTCGCCGAGGCGTTCCGCAACGGCGAGGAGTGGGCCGTTGCGGCGGCGTACGGAAGGTGGTCGAGACTCGTGTTCACCATCGCCGTGCGTTCCCTCGGCAACAGCCAGGACGCCGAGGACGTGACCCAGCAGGTCTTCGTGAAGGCGTGGCGGTCGCGCGACCGGTTCGATCCCGAGCGGTCGCTGTCGGCCTGGCTGACCGGCATCACGCGGTTCACCGTGGCCGACATGCACGAGGCGAGGTCGCGCGAGCGGCGGCTCGCCGAGGCGGCAGCGGGCGAGCTCGCGGTCACCGAGACGGTCGATCCCCGACTCGAGGAGCGCGTGCTGGTCGCCGACGAGCTCTCGCACCTGCCGCCGGAGCCGCGCCGGATCATGCACCTGGCCTATTACGAGGGGCTCACCCACGGGCAGATCGCCGAACGGATCGGCATGCCGCTCGGCACCGTGAAGAGCCACGTCAGACGAAGTCTCACCCGCATGCGAGCCCGATTGGAGGTGGATGATGCTGCACTGTGACGACGATGAACTCGCCGTGATCGCCCTGGGCGACCGCGAGCCGACGCGCGAGGAGCGCGACCACCTCGACGGGTGCCTCCGCTGCATGGGGGAGCTCGATGCGCTCCGCGCGGCATCCGACCTCGCTCGCGAGACCGTGGGCGCCCCGCTCCAGGCCCCGCCCGCGTCGGTCTGGGCCGGCATCCACGCCGAGCTCGGCCTGGGCGAAGCGCTCAGGGCGACACCGGCGGATGCCTCCGAAGCGGACGAGGCACCCGCGGCACCCGCTGCGCCGCCTCCTGCGACCGTGCCGCCCGCCCCCGTCGACCTGGCCGAGCGCCGCCGCGCCCGCGGCTCCCGCTTCTGGGCGCCGCTGCTGGCCGCGGCCGCCGTGCTCGGGCTGGTGGTGGGCGTCGGTGCCGGCATCTGGTGGAACTCCCGCGAGCCCGACCCGACCGTGCTGGCCGAGGCGGAGCTCGCGGGCTTCCCCGACTGGCCGGGCGCGAGCGGCGTCGCGGTGGTCGAGGAGCTGCCCGACGGCACGCGCGAGGTCGTGGTCGACCTCTCCGGCGTCGACGACCCGGACGACCTGCTCGAGGTGTGGCTCATCCGCGGTGACGCGTCCGGCCTCGTGAGCATCGGGCTGCTCGACGGTGCGACCGGTCGCTTCACGGTGCCGGCCGGCCTCGACCTGGGGGAGTACCCGCTGGTCGACGTCTCGGCCGAGCCCGACGACGGCGACCCGGCGCACTCGGGCGACTCGATCGTGCGCGGCGACCTGCGCGGCGCCTGAGCCCGCCGGTTCGTCAGCCGGCGAGCACGCCCACCTCCGCCCACCCCTCGGCGACGGCGAGCGCCTCCGCCGAGGTGTCGCTGAAGCGAGCGCGGGCGGTGTCGAGCGTGGCCGCGGCGAACCCGGCGAAGTCGGTGTCGCGTCCGATGCGGTCGCTCGTGAGGGTGTCGTACCAGACCCGGCCCGCGCGTTCCCAGGCCGGGCCGCCGAGGCGCAGCGCGGCGACCACGAACGCCCGGTTCGGGATGCCCGAGTTGAGGTGCACGCCGCCGTTGTCCTCGCGCGTCTCGATGTAGTCGCGCAGATGGGCGGGCTGCGGGTCGCGGCCCAGCACGTCGTCGTCGTAGGCCGTGCCCGGGGCGATCATGGAGCGGATGGCGTCGCCCTCGACCTGGTCGGTGAACAGCCCCTCGCCGATGAGCCAGCTCGCGTCGCGCGCCTCCTGGCGGCGAACGTACTGCTCCAGCAGCGCGCCGAACACGTCGGAGACGTGCTCGTTCAGGGCGCCCGACTGCCCCTGGTAGCGCAGGTTCGCGGTGCGCTCGGTCACGCCGTGGGCGAGCTCGTGCCCGATCACGGAGAGCGAGTTGGTGAAGCCGACGAACACCTCACCGTCGCCGTCGCCGAACACCATGCGCTCGCCGTCCCAGAACGCGTTGTCGTAGTCGCGCCCGTAGTGCACGGTGGCGTCGAGCGGCATGCCCGCCCCGTCGATCGAGTCGCGCCCGTAGGCCTCGAACAGGAAGCCGAACATGTCGCCGAGGCCGTCGTACGCCTCGGTCACCGCCTCGTCGCCCGTGTCGGGCCCGCCTTCGCTGCGCACGAGGCGCCCGGGCAGCACCTCCCGGCCGCCCGCGTCGGAGATGCGGCGGAACGGCGTGCCCGGCGCACGGTCGGCCGGTGCGGGCGCGGCCCGCACCCCGGGCGGGCTCGGCGGATGCTCGTCGGTGCAGCGGAACTCGCGGAACGGCGCGTCGCGGTCGAGCGTGCGCCGCGCGGCGATGGCCGCGTGCCCGAGCTCGGGCTGCACGGCGATGCGGGCCAGCAGGTACGGCGGAACGATCCAGGAGCGGTGCGCTGCAGGTCGGGTGCGGGCGTCGGCTCGAGGCATCCGTGTCGTCATGGCTCGATGCTCGCACGCGCCGCCGACGACTCGTCCACGAACGCGCCGACCGCCTGCGCGAGTCCGCATCCGGTATGCGATCCTGAAACGGTGACCGTCGCCACGCCCGCCACGACCGACACGCGCACCGCCCGCACGTGGGCGCTCGTGCCCGCCCTCATCGTGTGCGGCGCGGCCGTGCTGCTGTTCGGCGTGCAGCTCAAGTGGCCCGGCTACGCGATGCTCGCGGTGGGGCTCGTCGTCGCCTGGATCGTCGAGCGCGCGACCGGCGAGCACGCGCTGCTGCGCGACCTCGGGCTGATCGCGCTCGGCCAGGTGATCATCTCCACCATCTCGCTCGAGGCCGACATCAGCTACGCGAACATGGCGCTCATGGGGGCGGTGCTCGCGCTCGCTGTGGCCGTGCCGTACGTGATCTCGCGGTTCGTGTTCGGCGATCGCATCATCCGCTTCCCGTGGCGCACGGGGCATCGCTGGACGCCGGTGCAGTGGTCGTACCTGGGCCTCGTGGTGCTGCTCGGCTGGCTGATCCTGCCGTTCTACTTCATCACGTCTGGCGTGTACACGAACTGGCCGACCGTCACCGAGCCCGACGAGATCGCGCGCCTGTTCGTCGGCGTCAACGCGGTGGGCATCTGGGACGAGCTGTTCTTCATCGTCACGTGCTTCGCGCTGCTGCGCCGGCACTTCCCCGACTGGCTCGCGAACTGCCTGCAGGCGATCGTGTTCGTGTCGTTCCTGTGGGAGCTCGGCTACCAGTCCTGGGGCCCGCTGCTGACGATCCCGTTCGCGCTGCTCCAGGGCTGGACGTTCCGGCTCACGAAGTCGCTCACGTACGTGATCACGGTGCACCTGCTGTTCGACCTCGTGGTGTTCCTCGTGATCGTGTACGCGCACCTCGGCGTGCCGCCGATCTTCCTGCTCGCGCCGTAGCCGTGGCCTTGACTCGGCCGCCGCTCAGGCGGCGGTGAGGTACTCGGCCAGCACGACCGCGTGGTTGTGCTCGCGATCCTTCGCGCCGTAGAGCAGCGTCACGTGCGGGTGCGTGCGCACGTAGTTGCGGAGGTACTCCGCGGCCGCATTGGTCGCGAGCTCCGCTCGGTACTGCTCGGCGAACTCGTCCCAGCGCTCGAGGTGCGCATGCCACTCGGCCCGCAGCGCGGGTGAGGGGGCGACGTCCTTCGTCCACGAATCGAGCACGGCCCGCTCCTGGGTCATGCCGCGCGGCCAGAGTCGGTCGACGAGGATGCGCACCCCGTCATCTGGTTCGGGATCGTCGTAGACCCGTTTCAGCCTGACGTCCATACCTCGATCATCCTCCTGTTGAACCGTTTCGGCTCGATTTCCGCGCGACTGCCGCCGATTCGTGTCCTCGTCCGGTCGGTCTCGCTTCTGTATAGACTCCCGCCTATGAATGACGCGGCGGATGCCCCTGGGGCCGAGCGGTCCCTGACGGTGCTCGCCGACCCCACTCGCGTGCGCATCCTCGGGCTCATCCGCGACGCCGACGGCGGCCGCGAACTCGTCGGGCGCCTGGCCGACGAGCTCGGGGTGTCGCAGCCGACCGTGAGCCACCACATGCGCGCGCTCCTCGCAGAGGGCGTCGTGCGCCGCGAGCCCGACGGGCGGCGTGCCTGGTACTCCATCGACCCGTCGAGCAGCGATCGTGTCGAGGCCGTGCTCGGTCGCCCCGCGGCGCCCTCAGCGCCGCCCGACCTCGCGCGTATCACCGCGGACCTCGCCGAGCGCTTCCGCGGCACGTTCAGTCGCGAGACGGTCGCGCACTACGTCGCCGACAGTCACCGCCGGCTCGCGGCGACCGGGCCCGCGGCGCGCCTCGCCTCCCGCACCGCGGCGTTCACGGCGTCGCGCCTGAGCGCGCTGGATCGCGCCGAGGGTCCCGAGGCCGCCGTACCCGAGGTGCTCTTCGTGTGCGTCGAGAACGCGGGCAGGTCGCAGATGGCCGCGGCGATCCTGCACCAGTTGGCGGGTGACCGCGTGGTCGTGCGCACCGCCGGTTCCGAGCCGGCGGGGGAGGTGCGCGGCACGGTGGTCGCGGCGCTCGACGAGATCGGCGTGCCGCTCGGCGGCGAGTTCCCGAAGCCGCTCACCGACGAGGCCGTGAAGGCGGCCGACGTGGTGATCACGATGGGGTGCGGCGACGCGTGCCCCGTCTTCCCCGGCCGCCGCTACCTCGACTGGGAGCTCGACGACCCGGCGGGGCGGCCCCTGGAGGCGGTGCGCCCGATCCGCGACGACATCGAGTCGCGGGTGCGGGGCCTGCTGGCCGAACTTCACATTTCATAGATCACTGTCTATGCTTTCTCGTGACACGAGAAAGCGAGACCACCATGGCCGACACGCCCACCGTCCTGTTCGTCTGCGTCCACAACGCGGGCCGCTCCCAGATGGCCGCGGGGTACCTGCGCGCCCTGGGCGGCGACCGCGTCGAGGTCCTGTCGGCGGGCTCAGCGCCGAAGGACCAGATCAACCCCGTCGCCGTCGAGGCGATGGCCGAGGAGGGCATCGACATCGCGGGCAACACGCCCAAGGTGCTCACCACCGAGGCGGTGCTCGAGTCGGACGTCGTCATCACGATGGGCTGCGGCGACGCGTGCCCCGTCTTCCCGGGCAAGCGATACGAGGACTGGGAGCTCGACGACCCGGCGGGCCAGGGCATCGAGGCGGTCCGTCCGATCCGCGACGAGATCCGGCGCCGCATCGAGGGCCTGCTCTCCGAACTGCTGCCCGTCGGCCAGAACTGAGCGTTCGCCATGCGCACCACTGGGGGGATCGCCGGCGCGGCGATGGCGCTCGCGGCGGCATTCGTGCTGAGCGGATGCGCCGGGCAGGAGTCCGGCGCCGATGCGGGCCTCACGGGGACCGTCGTCACCGACGGTTCGTCGACCGTCGGCCCGCTCACCAAGGCCGCCGCGATCGAGTTCGAGGCGGTCGAGCCGGAGGTCGCCGTCACCGTGTCCATCACGGGCACCGGCGGCGGATTCCGCTCGTTCTGCCGGGGTGAGACCGATCTTTCGAATGCATCGCGCCCGATCTCCGACGACGAGATCGACGCGTGCGCCGAGGCCGGCGTCGAGTACACCGAGATCGTCATCGCGAACGACGGCCTGTCGGTCGTCGTGAACCCCGCGAACGACTGGATCCAGTGCATCACGGTCGAGCAGCTCCAGACGATCTGGGCGCCCGAGGCCGAGGGCGAGGTCACGAGCTGGAACCAGGTCGACTCGGAGTTCCCGGACGAGCCGCTCGTGCTGCACGGACCCGGTGGCGACTCGGGCACGTTCGACTACTTCACCGAGGCGATCAACGGCGAGGAGGGCGCGACGCGCACCGACTACGAGGCCTCCGAGGACGACGAGGTGATCCTCTCCGGCGTCACCGCCGAGGACGGCGGCATGGGCTACTTCGGCCTGAGCTACGTCGAGGAGAACCCCGATCGAGTGATGGCGCTCGAGGTCGACTCCGGTGACGGCTGCGTGGCGCCGACGGTGGAGACCGTGCAGGACGGCTTGTACGCGCCGCTCGGGCGGCCGCTGTTCATCTACGTGAACAACGCGTCCTACGCCGAGCAGCCGCAGGTCGAGGCGTTCGTCGACTTCTACGTGGACAACGCCGACGAGATCGCCGAGCGCGCGCTGATCGTGCCGCTCACCGACGAGCAGACCGAGCTCGCCGAGGAGGAGCTCGCGAGCGTCACGGGCTGAGGCGCAGGCTCAGCTCCAGAGTCGCTCGAACCACTCGAACAGCCAGAACAGCCCCACGGCGCCCGCGGCGACGCCGACCGTCGAGGTGGTCACCGCCCGTCGCCGTCGCAGGCGCGCGCCGCCGGGCGCGACCCGGTCGTGGTCGAGCCGCGAGGTGATAGCCGGCTGCGGGGCATCCGTCACCGGTACCGGCTCGACCACCCGGTCGTCGGCGTACCGGCTCGACCTCCCCGCCAGGCGTTCGCCGACCACCGACCTGATGCGGTGGAGCCGCCGCCATGTTTCCGGATCGGTCGGGTCGAACGGCTTCACCGAGTACACGTACAGCCAGTCGTCGACGACCTCCACGTCGTAGGCGGAGGTCTCATCGATGAGCAGCGCCATCACGTCGGGCGTGAAGAGGTAGAGCGCGTCGGTCTCGTACTCGCGCGGGCAGTAGAGCGCGAAGTGACGGTCGAAGTCACCCTCGAGCGAGAGGCGCTGGTCCTTCGCGAAGCCGATCGGCAGTTTCGAGACGCCGAAGGCGCCGTCGTTGCGGGTCGCATCGAGCAGCAGGTGGGGGAGCCGGCGGTCGAGCCGCACGGCGAGGTAGCCCCAGCGGTGCACGATCGGGTCGCGTTTGCGCGACGTCCGCTCCTCGTACACCCGCGTGCCGACCTCGACTTCGCGCTGACCGGGCTCGTCGGGCACGAACCGGAACACGTCCTCGTCGCGGCGGGCGGATCCGACGTGGAAGACGATCCCCTCGTGGCGGCGCCCGTCGATGCGGGATTCGTAGTCGAATCCGTTGGCGCGTGCGAACGAGACGAGCCGGGCGTACCGCTCGCGCCGTCGGTGCTGCAGTTGCAGCCAGCCGAGCCAGGCCACGGTGATCAGCGCGGCGACGACGAGGAACACCACGACGCCGAATGCCCGCGACCCGAGCACGGATGCGACGAGCGAGGACGCGAACCCGCCGAACGCGACCACGGCCACGAGACCGAAGACCGCGATCGGCACGAGTGCCTTCACCTGCGGTGAGCGCAGCACCTCGCCGAGCGTCGGCACCGGTGCGAACGCGTGCGCCTCCTGCATGGCCTCGGCGCTCACGGGCTCGAGCAGCGGGCGGACGTCGGGCTCCCTCACTCGCACGATGCTAGTGAGCGAACTGTGCCTCGCGCACTGCTACGCCGCGGGGTCGATGGTGCGGTCGGCGGCCCAGGGTGGTTCGGGGTCGTCGTCGATCTCGGTGCCGGCAGGCGCGGGCGCGGCAGACTCGTGTGCGACAGGCGCGGGGGCGGGTGCCTCGGGTGGCGGTTTCTCGCGGAAGGGTGATTCGGCGCTGGTGAGGTATTCGCGGCCTGCGGGGAGACCCAGAGGAGTTCGCCGTCGGATTCTTGGGTGACGCGCCATGCGGTCTTGTGCTTGAGGCGGTGGTGCTTGCGGCAGAGGTGGGCGATGTTGTCGTGGCGGGTGTCGCCGGCGCGGGCCCAGTCGACCGTGTGGTCGAGGTCGCAGCGTTGCGCGCGGCGGGAGCAGCCGGGGAAGCGGCAGCCGCCGTCGCGGACGCGCAGGTAGCCGGTGAGGTCGGCGGGCACCCGGTAGGTGGTGCGACCGTAGGAGAGGTAGGCGCCGGTCTCGGGGTGGGTGAGGATGCGGTGGAATGACGGGGCGTGCGCGGCGATGCGGCGTGCGGTGTCGGCGTCGATCGGGCCGTAGCCGTCGAGTTCGGCGGGTTCGTCGCTCGCGCCGAGGAGGGTCATGACGGGCACGGTGACGTAGACCTTCGGGGTGACCGCGCCGAGCGGTGAGGCGGGCGGTGCGAGCGGGGACCCAGTGGGTGCGTCGTGCAGCCAGCCGCCGAGGAGGAGGTCGGCTGCGGCGTCGGTGCGGCGCTGCATGGGCGTGCGCACATCGCCTGCCTCGTCGTCGGATCCGGTGACGTCGGCGAACGTGTCGAGCCGGGACATGATCGCGACCCCACGCTCGGCTTCGAGGTGGATGCTGAGCCAGGCCATGCCGTCTGGGGCGGGGTCGAGCCCGACGCACCGTTCGGCGCGTGCGACCTCGTGCCGTTCGATCGGCTCGACGGGGTGCATGCGCTCGCGCAGCTTTCGGGCGCGCCGCCGGAACGCGGACGGGGTGTCGCCGGCACCTTGTTCGAGGGCTTCGCGTTCGAACTCGGGCTGCGTCTCGGCGGGCAGTTGGCTGGCGAACTCGAGCAGGGTGCGCACGCGGCCGAGGCACATCGACCCGTCGGAGAGGGTCTGCAGGGTCGAGGCGAACCGGCCGGTCAGCTGTTCGGCGTCGCCGACCATGCGCCCCGCGGTGCGCTCGTGCACGGACAGCGACGTGGCGAGCTCGGCGATGAACGCCCGGGTGGCGAGCTCCCGATGCGTGAACGTGCTCAGCTCGTCGACGCCCTCGACGTCGGCGGCGAGCTCACGCGCGCGAGCCACGCGCCGCAGCTGCTCGGCCTGCGCCGCGCGGATCGACCGGTCGAGTTCGGTGATCGCCGCCAGCTCGGCATCGAGTGCCGTACGCGGGTCGGTGATCGCGGAGAGCTCCACGGGCCAGTGCTCCCAGGTCGAAGGCGAGATTCGAACGGATGTTCGATTCTATCGGCAGAAACACAGGATGATCAAGGGTTTGTGCGAAGGAAGGCGGAAGAATCCGGCTCACCACAGGATGGCCAGCCCGGAATGCGCACCGCGCTCCCGATGTTCCCGTGAGCATGCAGGCGATCGTCTACTCCCGTCCCGGTGACTCCTCCGTGCTCTCGCTCGTTGAGCGGCCGCTGCCCGTTCCCGCCGCGGGGGAGGTGCGCGTGCGCATCGCGGTCTCGGGCGTCAACCCCACGGACTGGAAGGCCCGCGCGAGCAACCCGACCGTGCCCGGCGAGATCGTGCCGAACCAGGACGGCGCGGGCGTGGTGGACGCCGTCGGCGCCGACGTCGCCGGCCTCGCGGTCGGGGACCGCGTGTGGATCTACATGGCCGCCCACGGGCGCCCGACCGGCACGGCCCAGGAGTACACCGTCGTTCCCGCGGAACGCGTCGTCCCCCTGCCCGCCGACGCGAGCTTCGCGCTCGGGGCCAGCCTCGGCGTTCCCGCGATGACGGCGCACCGGGCGCTGACGGTGCACGAGTTCGGCCCCGCACGACTCGCGCCGGGCGCGCTCACGGGCCGCGTCGTGCTCGTCGCGGGCGGCGCCGGCGCCGTGGGGCACGCCGCCATCCAGCTCGCGCACTGGGCGGGAGCGCTCGTCATCGCGACGGTGAGTTCGCCCGAGAAGGCGGCACTCGCGACCGCCGCCGGCGCCGACCACACGATCGAGTACACGACGGAGGACGTCGCGTCGCGGATCCGCGAGGTCGCTCCCGACGGGGTCGACCAGATCGTCGAGGTCTCCCTCGCGGCGAATGCCGAACTGGACGCCGAGATTGCCGCCAACCACGCCTCGGTCGCGTACTACGCCGACGACGGCGGCTCCGGCTTCACGATGCCGATCCGCCCGAGCTTCGCGAAGAACGTCCGCGTCCAGGGGCTCCTGCTCTACACGGTCGGCCAGGCCGCGCTGGATGCCGCCGCCGAAGACGTCGCCGCCGCCGTCCGCGACGGCGCGCTGCCCGTCGGCGCGGACGCGGGCCTGCCGCTGCACGACTATCCGCTCGCACGGACCGCCGCAGCTCACGACGCCGTCGAGAAGGCCGCCGTCGGCAAGGTCCTCATCCACGTCGCCGAACTCTGACACCGCCCCGAGCCGCCCGCCCCGCGCGTTCACCGTCACCAGCCGCCTCTGGTAAGATCTTCAGGTTGCCGTCATGACGGCCGCGGACAAAGAGCGCTCGGGCATCCGGCCCGGAGCACCGCGCAACGAGTAGGAAGGGGATCCCTCTATGGCACTGGATGCAGAGACCAAGAAGGCGATCATCGACGAGTACGCGACCCACCCCGGTGACACTGGATCCCCCGAGGTCCAGATCGCGATCCTCAGCACCCGCATCAAGGACCTCACCGAGCACCTCAAGGAGCACAAGCACGACCACCACTCGCGTCGTGGCCTGCTCCTCCTGGTCGGTCAGCGTCGTCGTCTGCTCGGCTACCTCGCCGACGTCGACATCGACCGCTACCGTGCGCTCATCGGGCGTCTCGGGCTGCGCCGCTAGTCGTCGGCGACACCGCGAACTTCTTCACGACGGCCTCCGCCCACCGGCGGGGGCCGTCGTCGTCTCCCAGAAAATCACGACCACCGCACCCACCAGTAGGAGCACCGTGCGCGCATCACGCGGACTCGCCGGCATCGTCGTCGGCCTCGCCGCCGGCCTCGCGTTCGGCGCGGGCGGCGCCGTCGTCAAGCCGCTGCTCGAGGCCGGCTGGTCGCCCGGTGCCGCGGTCTTCGCGCGCATCGTGGTCGCGGCCGTCGCGCTCGCGATCCCCGGGCTCGCGGCGATGCGGTGGAGCATCCGCCCGCTTCTCTCGGCCTGGCGCACGGTGCTCGCGTTCGCGATCCTCGGCGTCGTGCTCACCCAGGTCGCGTTCTACGCGGCCATCGAGCGCATCCCGGTGAGCCTGGGCCTGCTCATCGAGTACCTCGCGCCCGTCGCCCTCGTGCTGCTCGCCTGGATCCGCCTGCGCCGCGCCCCGCAACGCGTCGTCATCGCCGGCTCGATCGTCGCGATCGCGGGCCTCGTGCTCGTCATCGGACCCGGCGGCGGCGACCTCGACCCCGTCGGGCTCCTGCTCGCGGGCCTCGCGATGGTCGGCATGTGCGTGTACTACGTGCTCGGTGATCGAGCGGATGCCTCGCTGCCGCCGCTCGCCCTCGCGGCGTCCGGCTTCGTGGTCGGCGCGGTCGTGCTGGGGCTCGTCGGCCTCACCGGCATCCTGCCGTTCGAGTTCGCCTTCGTCGACGACGTCGTCTTCCTCGGCGGCACCGCGCCCTGGTACGTGCCCGTGCTCGTCGTCGGACTCGTCTCGACCGCGTTCGCGTATGCGGCCGGCATCACCGCGATCCGCATGCTCGGCACGCGCCTGGCGTCGTTCCTCGGGCTGTCCGAGGTGATCTTCGCCGCGATCGTCGCGTGGATGGTGCTCGGCGAGGTCATCACGCCGCTCCAGATGCTCGGCGGCGTGCTCATCCTCGCCGGCATCGTGCTCGTGCGGCAGGAGCGCGACGACCGCAGCGGACTCGACGAGGTGCCCGGTGCGGAGCCGGTGCCACTGCCGAGCGACGCGACGGCCGAGCCGCCTCGCGACGACGTCCGAGGCGACACCTAGACTCGGGCTCATGCGCGTCGGCATCGTCATCCTCCGCAGTTCGACTGGCCGGAGGCGGCCCGCTTCTGGCGCGGCGCCGAGGAGCGCGGCTTCGACCACGCCTGGACCTACGACCACCTCTCCTGGCGCTCGCTCGCCGGCGAGCGCTGGCACGCCACGATCCCGACGCTCACCGCCGCGGCGATGGTCACCGAGCGCATCCGCCTCGGCACGTTCGTCGCGAGCCCGAACTACCGCCATCCGGTGCCGTTCGCGAAGGACGTCGCGACGCTCGACCAGATCTCCGGCGGCCGCGTGCTGCTCGGCCTCGGCTCGGGCGGCACGGGCTTCGACGCGCACGTGATGGGCCAGCACGAGCTGACCCCGCGTGAGCGCGTCGACCGGTTCGCCGACTTCACGGCGACCCTCGACGAGCTGCTGCGGTTCGAGGGGCAGCGGGGCGAGGGGCGAGCGGATGCCTCGAGCGGCATCTCTCACGACGGCCCCTGGTACACCGCGCGAGACGCTCGTATGGTCGGCGAGCCTTCACAAGCCCCTCGCATGCCGTTCGTCGTGGCCGCGAACGGACCGCGCGCCATGCGCATCGCCGTGACGCACGGGCAGGGCTGGGTCACGACCGGGCCGTACGTCGGCGCGAACGATGCGGACTGGTGGCGTGCGGTCGGCGACCTCTCGGCGCGCCTCGACGACGCCTGCGAGGCGGCCGGACGCGACCCGCGCAGCATCGAGCGCCACCTCAGCCTCGACCGCGACGCGTCGTACGCCATGCGCAGCGTCGACGCGTTCGAGGAGGCCGTCGGCCTCGCCCGCGAACGCGGGTTCACCGACGTCATCACGCACTGGCCCCGCACCTCGGGCATCCACACGGGCGACGAGCGCGTGCTCGACGAGGTCGCGTCACGGCTGGATGCGATCCGCGCGGACTGAGTCGCCGCGGATCGCAGCTAACGTTGACCCCATGCCCTTCGACTCGCTCGACGACTACATCCGCATCCCGAGAGTCGAGGCACTCGCCCTCTCGCCCGACGGCGCCCGTGCGGTGCTCACGATCGCCACGCTGTCGAAGGACGGCACCGCGTACGAGAAGGCGCTCTGGAGCGTGCCCGCGGACGGCTCGGGCGCCCCGACCCGCCTGACCCGCTCCGCGAAGGGCGAGGCCGGCGCTGCGTTCACCGGCACCGGCGACCTGCTGTTCGTCTCGGCCCGCCCCGATGCCGAGGCCGACGGCGACGACGAGGCCGCGCAGCTCTGGCTGCTGCCCGCCTCGGGCGGCGACGCACGGCCGATCACCCGCCTCGCGGGCGGCGTGGCGGGCATCGGCGCCGTCTCCGAGGCATCCGCTCGTGTCGTGATCAACGCCGAACTCCTGCCCACGCCCGCCGATCTCGAGGCCGAGGCCGCCCTCCGCGGCCGCCGCAAGAAGGCCAAGGTCGCCGCGATCCTGCACGACTCGTACCCCGTGCGCTTCTGGGACCACGACCTCGGCCCCGCCGAGCCGCACCTGCTCGCGCTCGACCTCGGCGACCTCGCCGACGAACTGCCGACGACGGATGCCCCGGGCGACGAGTCCGACGACGACGCGACGACCCCGTATCCGGCCAGCCTGCCCCGCCCGTTCGACCTGACGCCCCGGCCCGGCCGCGAGGCCGACTCCGCCGGCACCGCGGTGACGCCCGACGGCGCGACCGTGATCGCGTCGCTCCGCGTGCCCGGCCCGCAGGAGGGCCGCCGCATCCTCGTGGCGATCGACGCCGCGACCGGCGAGCGCCGCACGCTCGTCGACCTGCCCGACGTCGACGCGGCCGGTCCGGTGATCAGCCACGACGGCACGACGCTCGTGCACGTGCGCCAGGCGAAGGCGTCGCCCGCGGGCCCGACCGATGTCGAGATCTGGGTCAGCGACCTCGACGGGCAGGGTGCCCGGCGCATCGCCGAGGGCTGGGACCGCTGGGCCACCTCGCTCGCGTTCGCCGACGACGACGCATCGCTCATCGCGACCGCCGACTCCGACGGCCGCGCGCCGGTCTTCCGCATCCCGCTCGACGGCTCCGCGCCCGAGCAGCTCACCCACGACGACTTCGCGTACACCGACGTGCGCGTCGTGCCCGGCTCCGCCGACCTCGTCGCGCTGCGCTCGACCTGGATCATCGCGCCCCACCCCGTGCGCATCGGCGCCGACGGCACGATCACGCCGCTCGCGAGCCCGGCGCCGGCCACCGCGGCATCCGCCCGCATCGAAGACGTCGCGACCACGGCCGCCGACGGCACCCGCGTGCGTGGCTGGCTCGTGCTGCCCGAGGGCGCCTCCGACGCGGAGCCCGCGCCGCTCCTGCTGTGGATCCACGGTGGGCCCGTCGCGAGCTTCAACGCGTGGAGCTGGCGGTGGAACCCGCTGCTCGCCGCCGCCCGCGGCTACGCCGTGCTGCTGCCCGACCCGGGCCTGTCGACCGGCTACGGCCTCGACTTCGTCGGCCGCGGGTGGAACGCGTGGGGCGACGAGCCGTACACCGACCTCATGTCGATCACCGACGCGGTCGAGGCGCGGGCCGACATCGACGAGACCCGCACCGCGGCGATGGGCGGCTCGTTCGGCGGGTACATGGCGAACTGGGTCGCCGGGCACACCGACCGGTTCCGTGCGATCGTCACGCACGCGAGCCTGTGGGCGCTCGACCAGTTCGCCGGCACGACCGATATGACCGCGTACTGGACCCGCATCTTCACGCCCGAGGCGATGGCGGAGCACTCGCCGCACCGGCACCTCGCGAGCATCCGCACTCCGCTGCTCGTGATCCACGGCGACAAGGACTATCGCGTGCCGATCGGGGAGGGGCTGCGACTCTGGTCCGACCTGGCCGCCGCGCACGCCGCCGACGACGGCACGACCGTGCACCGCTACCTGACCTTCCCCGACGAGAACCACTGGATCCTGAAGCCGCAGAACGCCGTCATCTGGTACGAGACGATCTTCGCCTTCCTCGACCAGCACGTGCACGGCGCAACCTTCCAGCGCCCGGAGCTGCTCGGATGAGCGCGCCGAAGCGCAAGCCGCTCGGGCAGTGGGAGCCGCTGCCGTACCTCGTGGTGCTCGCGCTCGCCGTGGCGATCAGCCTCGCCCGGCCCGAGGTCGCGCCGTTCGCGTTCTGGCCCCTGCTCGTCGCCGTCACCGCGGCGGCCGCCTGGCTCGTCGCGACGCTCGTCCGCGACAGCCGGTCCACCCGCAACCCCGATCGCTGGGGCGACCTGCGCACGCTCGACGGCATCCGCGTGATCGACGCACCCGGCCTGCCCCGCGCGGTGAGCGGCGTCGTGCCCGTGCTCGACGCGCAGCGTCACCAGTCGACCATCGACCTCGCGCGTATCCACGGCGGCAGCGAGCAGCGCGCGGTGCTCGTGCCGAGGGCGAGCCGCTGGATGTCGTGGCGCTACCGGGTGGGCGTGCAGCTCGTGGGCGGCACGCGGCCGCACCTGGCCGGGTTCCTGCCAGAGGTGGCGGACGAACGGTGGCGCGAGGTGCTCGATCGGCTGCGCGGGCACGGCGCGTACGTGCGCGTGCCGGCGACGATCGTCGGGGCGGAGCGCCCCTTCCGGGTCGAGCTCGACCTCAGTGGGCTCGAGGCGGTGGCTGCCGAGGAGGGCTGATCAGCTCTCGGCGGGCGTGAGCTCCGACTCCTGCTGGGCCAGCTGCTCGCGCACCTGGTCCATGTCGAGGTCGCGCACCTGCGAGATGAGGTCGTCGAGCACGGGGCGGGGAAGCGCACCGGCCTGCGAGAAGACGCCGATGCCGTCCTTGAAGGCCATGATCGTCGGGATCGACGTGATGCCCATCGCGGCGGCCAGCTGCTGCTGGTCCTCCGTGTCGACCTTCGCGAAGGTCAGGTCGGGGTTGTCGTTCGACGCGGCCTCGTAGTTCGGGCCGAACTGGAGGCAGGGGCCGCACCAGCTGGCCCAGAAGTCGACGAAGACGGTGCCGCCTTCGAGGATGGTCTTCTCGAAGGTGTCCAGGGTCAGCGCGACGGTAGCCATGCGCTCCACCATAGGTGAGCCGGCTGGACGGTACCTGCGTGCCATCCCCAAGCAGCCTCCACGAGTCGTCATGAAGTGCCGGAATCGCGGCGGGATGACGGCAGTTCATGACGACTCGCGAAGGAGCGAGGGCGATGGGCCTGGCGGATACGATGGGCCCGCCCGACGATGAGGAGGACCGCATGCCCCGTGCCGTGATGATCGAACGTCGTGGATCCGTCGAGGGCCTCGCCGTGCGCGAGGTGGAACGGCCGGACCCTGGGCCGGGACAGGTGCGGGTGCGGGTCGAGGCCGCGGGCCTCAACCCCGTGGACTGGAAGATCATCGAGCGGGATGCCGCGTGGCAGGCGTACGCCGCCGACCTCGCGCTGCCGGTCGGCAACGGCAACGACCTCGCCGGCATCGTCGACGCGGTCGGGCCGGGCGTCACCCGGTGGGCGATCGACGACGAGGTGCTGGGTGGCGCGCGCTTCCACGCGCAGGCCGACTTCGCGCTCGTGGCCGAGGACGCGCTCGTCGCCAGGCCCGCCGCGCTCACGTGGGAGCAGGCCGGCGCGCTCGACATCGTCGCCCGCACGGCGGCGGCGAGCGTGCGCCAGGTCGCCCCGCAGCCGGGCGAGACCGTGCTGGTGAGCGCGGCAGCGGGCGGCGTCGGCGTGCTCGCCGCGCAGCTCGTCGCCCGCCACGGCGCGACCGCGATCGGCACCGCGAGCGACGACAACCACGAGTTCCTGCGCTCGATCGGTGTCGTGCCGGTCGCGTACGGCGACGGGATGGTCGAGCGCATCCGCTCGATCGCGCCCGGCGGCGTCGACGCGGTGCTCGACAACCACGGGCGCGCGACCCTGCAGGCCGGTCTCGACCTCGGCGTCGCCCCGGCGCGCATGAACACCATCGCCGACCGCCCGTTCGCCGCCGAGATCGGCGCGACCGGCGTCGGTGGTGCGAACGCCCGGGACGGCGACCTCGCCGACATCGTGGCGCTCATCGCCGACGGCGAGCTCGCGTTCCCGGTCGACACGGTGTTCCCGATCGAGCGCGTGGTCGACGCCTACCGTCACCTGCAGGCGGGCCACCTGCGGGGCAAGGTCGTGCTGGTCACCGAGTAGGGCGCCGGGGGCGCGGGAATAGCCGCGGCGAGGCATCCGTTCACTCATTTACATGCACATGCATAGAATGGATCCCACGAGGAACGAGGGCCAGGAGGCCGCCATGCAATTCGGAATCTTCACCGTCTCCGACATCACCCAGGACCCGACGACCGGACACACCCCGTCCGAGGCCGAGCGGATCCGGGCGACGCTCACCATCGCCAAGCACGCCGAGGAGGTGGGCCTGGACGTCTTCGCGCTCGGCGAGCACCACAACCCGCCGTTCTGGTCGAGCTCGCCCACCACGACGCTCGCGGCCATCGCGGGCGCCACCTCGACGCTGCAGCTGTCGACCGCCACCACGCTCATCACCACGAACGACCCGGTCAAGCTCGCCGAGGACTACGCGATGCTCCAGCACGTGTCCGACGGCCGCGCCGACCTCATGCTCGGCCGCGGCAACACCGGGCCGGTCTACCCGTGGTTCGGCAAGGACATCCGCCAGGGCCTGCCCATCGCCATGGAGTCGTACGAGCTGCTGCGCCGCCTCTGGCGCGAGGACGTCGTCGACTGGGAGGGCAAGTTCCGCACCCCGCTGCAGGGCTTCACCTCGACGCCGCGCCCGCTCGACGGCGTGCCGCCGTTCGTGTGGCACGGCTCGATCCGCACCCCCGAGATCGCCGAGCAGGCGGCCACGTACGGTGACGGATTCTTCGCGAACCACATCTTCTGGCCCGCGTACCACACGCAGCGCATGGTGCAGCTGTACCGCCAGCGGTTCGAGCACCACGGGCACGGCACCGCCGCGCAGGCGATCGTCGGCCTCGGCGGCCAGGTGTTCATGCGCAAGAACTCGCAGGACGCCGTCGACGAGTTCCGCCCGTACTTCGACAACGCGCCGGTCTACGGGCACGGCCCGAGCCTCGAGGAGTTCAGCTCGCAGACACCGCTCACCGTCGGCAGCCCGCAGCAGGTCATCGACCGCACGCTCGGCTTCCGCGACTACGTCGGCGACTACCAGCGCCAGCTGTGGCTCATCGACCACGCCGGCCTGCCGCTCAAGACCGTGCTCGAGCAGCTCGACCTGCTCGGCGAGGAGGTCGTGCCGGTGCTGCGCCGCGAGTTCGCGAAGAACCGCCCCGCAGAGGTTCCGGATGCCCCGACGCACGCGTCGCTCGTGCGCGCGACGTACGGCGACGCCGCTCCGCGCCAGGCCGTGCCGAACGCCAACCGCGGTGACAACCTCACCGTGGGCTCGCCGTACCAGGACGCCGTGCCCGCGGCGCCGACCGGCTCCGCCTTCGGCCTCGCGGCCACCCGGGGAGGTGCACGATGACCACGCGCATCGTCGTCGTCTCGGCGGGCCTGTCGACGCCGAGCTCGACCCGGCAGCTCGCCGACCGGCTGACCGCCGACGCGGTCGCCATGCTCCGCGAGCGCGGCGCCGACGTCGAGGTGCAGGTGTTCGAGCTGCGCGACCTCGCGCACGACATCACCAACCACCTGCTCATGGGCTTCGCGCCGCCGAAGCTGCAGGCCGCGCTCGACGCGGTCGCAGCCGCCGACGGGCTGATCGCGGTGACGCCGATCTTCACGACCAGCTACTCGGGCCTCTTCAAGTCGTTCATCGACGTGATCGACCCGCAGGCGCTCACCGGGCTGCCGGTGCTGCTCGGCGCGACCGGTGGCACGCCGCGGCACTCGCTCGCGATCGACTACGCGATCCGTCCGCTCTTCACCTACCTGCACGCGGTGCCCGCGACCACGGGCGTGTTCGCCGCGACCAGCGATTGGGGCGACGGCGACGGCGTGCGCTCGCTGCCCGACCGCGTCGCACGTGCGGCCGGCGAGTTCGCCGACCTCGTCGCGCGCACCGACCGGAGTGGTCTGGTGAACGACCCGTTCGCGCTCGACCGGCCGGTGGGTCACCTGCTCGGCGGGCTCGCGGGGGAGTAGTACGAACGAACGGGGCGGGCTCGGCTGATGCCGGCCCGCCCCGCCGTTGCGTACAGGATCAGTACGACGGGCGGTTCATGTCGGGCACCTCGATCGGGGTGGTCTGCGTCGACGAGCCCTTGTTGAGGAACGCCATCGCGAGCCCCTTCACGAACTTGTCGAACATGCGGAACGTCGTCGGCATGATCGGGATGAGGCTCTCGCGGAACTTGATGTACAGCGGCCAGCCCTCCTCGATGATCTTCTTCGACGTCTCGTCGCGGAACAGGCCGAGCCAGTCGCCGATCTCGTCGCCGAGCATGTAGCGCACGAACTCGTTGAGGAACCCCGGGTGACCCCGAGGTCGATCTGGGCGGTGAGGCCGAGCAGCACCTCGGCGAGATCCTGCCCCTCCGGTGTCCAACCGAGGATCGGCGTGAGCGTCGCGTCGGCCTGCGCATGCGCCTCGTCCCACGTCGCCGGGATGTACTCGTCCTGCACGCCGAGGTAGTGCAGCGCGACCTGCCACGCGTGCAGGAACGACGCCTCGTCGTAGGACGACATCGGCACGCCCCACTGCTTCAGCATCTTGTGCGCGAACGTGCCGGTGCTGTGGAACGTGACCAGGATGTCGCCGTTGCTGATCGGGATCTGCTCGTCGGCGACCGCCTGCCAGTGCGGCGACTGCGGCAGCAGGTGGCGCACCGCGGCGTGCACGATCCTGGTCTTGTTCGCGGTCACCTTGAACTCACCCGACCACTCGAACGCATCCTTGTCGGTCAGGTCGTAGCCGAAGGCGAATGTCTTCGCCGCGCGGTCCTGCATGTCGGCGCCGCCCTTCGACCAGTACACCGACTTGGCCTCGCGCGGGATGACGGTGCTCATGATGCCGCCGCCGACCCCGTAGATGAAGAAGAGGTAGCTGTCCATCCGGCGGTGGAAGTCGGCCGCTCGGCGGAGCTTCCACCAGTCGGCCCAGTCGGGCAGCTTCGTCGACTCCGTGAAGTAGTTCCTCAGGTCGGTCGGCAGGGCGCTCGGCACCGGCTGCCAGTTGTGCACCCAGTTGCGCATGGCGTCGTTGACCTGCGCGACCTGGCCGTTGTCGACGATGGACGCCATGATCTGGTCGATCTCCGGGTCCCAGACCTGCTGCGGGTCGAGGCCGGCACCGCTGCCGGCGACGGACCCGGCCGGGGACCACGCCCAGGCCGCGCCGGGGACTGCTGCGCCCGCGAAGCCGAGCGCGGCTCCGAGGGTCAGGACGGAACGTCTGTTCATTTCGGGCACGAGGCCACCTGCTTCCCGAGAAGAGGATGGACCCCGTCTGCACGATCAGCATCGATCGTGCGCCACCACCAGCGCCCATCCTTGGACATGTGTGATTGGTCGTTAACATATGGGCGGACGCGGTGCTCCACAAGCCCCGATCGAAGCGAATTCATCGCCTGAGTCACTCCAGCTCGGATGAGGATTCCTCGTTCACCTTTCGGTGCGACCGACGCGCCGCCACGATCGCGACGGCGCGGTCCACGAGCAGTCCCAAGCCGATCGCGATCGGGATGGAGATCGCCACGGCGAGCAGCGGTTGCTCGCGCAGCGCACTTCCCACGAGGCCGCCGATCGCGACGTTGTAGATCGCCCACGCCAGGCCCGCGGCCGCGGAGAGCGGCAGGTACCGGCGCAGGGGCACCCGACCGGCCCCCGCGGCGAGGTTCACCGCGATGCGCGCGAACGGCACGTACCTGGCGGTGAAGACGAGCACCGCCGTGCGCCGGTGGACCGTCGCGCGCACCCGTTCGATCGCGCGGCCGACGCGCCCCTCGCGCTGCCAGCGCCAGCGGTCGGGGCCGATCCGCCGGCCGATCAGGTAGCAGAGCAGGTCACCGGTCGCGGCTCCGGCCGCCGCGACGGGCACGACCAGCAGTGCGGAGGGCGAGCCGGTCGAGGCCGAGAGGGCGCCCAGCGCCACCACGGCGGTCTCGCTCGGCAGCACCACCAGGAACGCGTCGCCGACGACCAGCGCGAACAGCGCCGGCAGCAGCCACGGCGACCCGGTGAGGCCCTCGATCCACGCGGCATCCACCGCGCCGTTCTCTCACGGCGAGGTGAACGGCAGGCGACCTGGCGTCCGGTGGGCCCGGATCAGCCGCTCTTGCGGCGGAACTCGCGCTGGTGCGTCGCGGGGCCGTGAGCGTCGTGCACGGCCGACTCGCCGTCTAGGTGCGCCTCGCCGCGGCCCTCGGCCTGCTGCTTCTTGCGCTCGAGCGCTTCGCGGAACTTGCGCTTGGTCTCGTCGCTCGCGCCCTGTGGAGTCTCGTCGTCGGAACCCATGCCGCCAGTGTATCCTCGGCCGCCCGCAGGCGGCTCTGATAGGCTCGTCGCGGTCGTTCGGGGCGTCACTCGATTCCCCGCGCGGCCCTGGGGCAGGCCCGGCAGGAAGCTGGTCCCCTGTGGTGGACTTCGGAACGGATGCGTCCGAGGTGTTCTACTGGTGGCCAGCGCAAACGATTCACATCCTGACTCGCTGAGATTCTGCCTGTTCCCTGCTCCTGCGTAGGAGTCGTGCCCATACGGGGTGCGACGGGAAACAAAGGAGAGAGACCTCTTGGAAGGTCCTGAGATCACCGCCGCCGAGACCGTCATCGACAACGGTCGCTTCGGCACCCGCACCGTCCGGTTCGAGACCGGGCGACTCGCCCAGCAGGCGCAGGGTTCGGCCGTCGCCTACATCGACGGCGAGACCATGCTGCTGTCGGCCACGTCCGTGTCGAAGCAGCCGAAGGAGCACTTCGACTTCTTCCCGCTGACCATCGACGTCGAGGAGCGCATGTACGCCGCGGGCCGCATCCCCGGCTCGTTCTTCCGCCGCGAGGGCCGCCCCTCGACCGAGGCGATCCTCACCTGCCGCCTCATCGACCGCCCGCTGCGCCCGTCGTTCGTCGACGGCCTCCGCAACGAGGTCCAGGTCGTCGTGACGGTGCTCGCGATCGACCCCGACGAGCTCTACGACGTGCTCGCCATCAACGCGGCGTCCATGTCGACCCAGCTGTCGGGCCTGCCCTTCTCCGGCCCCATCGGCGGCGTGCGCGTCGCGCTCATCGACGGCCAGTGGGTCGCGTTCCCGAAGCACGCCCAGCTCGCGGAGGCCGTGTTCAGCATGGTCGTCGCGGGTCGTGTGGTGACGGATGCCTCGGGTGGCACCGACGTCGCGATCATGATGATCGAGGCCGAGGCCACCGACAACGCGTGGGACCTCATCCAGGCCGGTGCGGTCAAGCCGAACGAGCAGGTCATCGCCGAGGGCATCGAGGCGTCGAAGCCGTTCATCAAGCAGCTCGTCGAGGCGCAGCAGCAGGTTGCCGCGACCGCCGCGAAGGAGACCGCCGACTACCCGACGTTCCCGCCGTACCAGCAGTCGACCTACGACGTGGTCGCAGGCATCGCTTACGACGAGCTCAAGGGCGTCTACCAGATCGCCGGCAAGGTCGAGCGCCAGGACGCCGACGACGCGCTCAAGGCGCGCGTCAAGGAGGCCGTCGCCGCCAAGGTCGAGGCGGGCGAGCTTCCCGAGTCCGCCAACGGCGAGGTGTCGGCCGCGTACAAGTCGGTCACGAAGCTCGTCGTGCGCTCGCGCGTGCTGAACGACGGCGTGCGCATCGACGGTCGCGGCCTCGCCGACATCCGTCCGCTCGACGCCGAGGTGCAGGTCATCCCGCGCGTGCACGGCTCCGCCATCTTCCAGCGCGGCGAGACCCAGATCATGGGCGTCACCACGCTGAACATGCTGAAGCTCGAGCAGCAGATCGACTCGCTGAGCCCGGTCACCAAGAAGCGCTACATGCACAACTACAACTTCCCGCCCTACTCGACCGGTGAGACCGGCCGCGTGGGGTCGCCGAAGCGTCGCGAGATCGGGCACGGCGCACTCGCCGAGCGCGCGCTCGTGCCGGTGCTGCCGACGCGCGACGAGTTCCCGTACGCGATCCGCCAGGTGTCCGAGGCGCTCGGCTCGAACGGCTCGACCTCGATGGGCTCGGTCTGCGCGTCCACGCTGTCGCTGCTGAATGCGGGCGTGCCGCTGCGCGCACCCGTCGCGGGCATCGCGATGGGCCTCATCTCCGACACCGTCGACGGTGAGACCCGCTACGCGGCCCTCACCGACATCCTCGGTGCCGAGGACGCGCTGGGCGACATGGACTTCAAGGTCGCAGGTACCTCGGAGTTCGTCACTGCCATCCAGCTCGACACCAAGCTCGACGGCATCCCCGCCTCGGTGCTGGCCGCCGCGCTGACCCAGGCGAAGGAGGCGCGCACCACGATCCTGTCGGTGCTGAACGCCGCCATCGACGGCCCCGACGAGATGGCCCCGACCGCTCCGCGCGTCATCAGCGTGCAGATCCCGGTCGACAAGATCGGCGAGCTGATCGGCCCGAAGGGCAAGACGATCAACGGCATCCAGGACGACACCGGCGCCGACATCTCGATCGAGGACGACGGCACCGTGTTCATCGGCGCGACCGACGGCCCGACGGCCGAGGCCGCCCGTGCCGCGGTGAACGCGATCGCCAACCCCACCAACCCGGAGGTCGGCGAGCAGTTCCTCGGCACCGTCGTGAAGATCGCCGCCTTCGGCGCGTTCGTCTCGCTGCTGCCCGGCAAGGACGGCCTGCTGCACATCTCCGAGGTGCGCAAGCTCGCCGGCGGCAAGCGCGTCGAGAACGTCGACGACGTGCTCGGCGTCGGGCAGAAGATCCTGGTCGAGATCACCAAGGTGGACGACCGCGGCAAGCTCTCGCTCGCCCCGGTCATCGCGGACGAGGCGGAGACGCACGGCCGTGACGCGGCCGGCGAGCACGCCGACGCGCCCGTCGAGGGCTGATCTCCCGCACCACGCACGCGATGCCCGTCCCGGATCCGATCCGGGGCGGGCATCCGTCGTTCTCGGGCGCCTCGCGACTCAGCCGCGCGCCACACCTCGAGTCGTCATGAAATGTCGCTATGACTGCGGCGGTTTCAGGGTGTCAGTGCAACACCGTGAGTAGTTGGTCCAGTTTCTCAGCTGGGGTGTGGAAGCCGAGGGTCTGTCGTGGGCGGATGTTCAGGAGGCGTTGCGTTTCGGTGAGGTCGGTGTCGGTGATGGTGTTGAAGTTCGTGCCCTTGGGGTAGAAGTCGCGGATGAGGCCGTTGGTGTTCTCGTTGCTGCCGCGTTGCCAGGGTGCGTGCGGGTCGCAGAAGAACACGTGGACTCCGGTGCGGATCGTGAGCCGGGCGTGCTCGGCCATCTCGCTGCCTTGGTCCCAGGTGATCGTGCGGGCCAGGTCGGTGGGCAGGTGGCTGATCATGCCGGCGAGCACGTCGGTCACGGTACGGCTGTCGCGGGTCCCGGGCAGCCTGCCGAGCAGCACGAACCGGGTCTGTCGTTCGACGAGGGTGACGATGCCGGAGTTCCCGGGGCCGACCACGAGGTCGCCTTCCCAGTGCCCCGGGACCGCCCGGTCGGCGGCTTCCGCGGGCCGGTCCGTGATCCGAGCCCCGTCCAGCCAGGGCCGGTTCGAACGGGCGGGGAGTTTGGACTGCGGCTTGCGACCGGTCCGGCCGGTGCGCAGCGCTTTCTGCACGGTCAGTTCGTGCCGCAACCCGCCACGACCCTGGACGTACAGGGCTTGGTAGATCGTCTCGTGCGACACCCGCATATCCTCCCGCGTCGGGAACAGCACCGGCATCCTTCCCGCGACCTGCTGCGGTGAGAACTTCGCGTTCAGCCCGTCCACGACCGCGGACCGCAGCGCCGGGTGCAGGTCCAGCTTCCGGGCCTTCGGGCGGGCGCGCTGCGCTCGCGCGCGATGGTCCGCGACCCGCGCGTCGTACAACACCTCGCTCCGGTACCGCAGCGCCGACCGGGCGACCTCACGCGACACTGTCGACGGTGCGACCCCGATCATCGCCGCGATCGCACGCCGCGACAGCCCACGCGACAACCCGACCTGGATCACCGCCCGATCCGTCGCCGACAACCGGCGCCCATGCCCGACACCGGCCCCGGTAAGGCCACGCGCCGCAACCGCGCCACCATGGCGCCCTTTCGCCAACTCCACGCCGGCCAGCATCGCCCACCGCGGAACCTGCCGCGACCCGATCCCGAGCCTTCCCGCAACAGCAGGCGAACTCAGACCATCCAGCAACAACCCCAACGCCACCGCACGAACCTGCAACGACGAATGCGACCCCATCCCAGCCTCCCAGGCAACGAGGCGTTGCACTCACCCCCTGAAACCGCCTGCCCTGATTCCGACATCTCATGACGACTCGAGGAGGGGACCCAGGCGGAACGGGATGAGCTCGCCCATCGCGAGGGAGGTCTCGGTGCGCTCGACGCCGTCGATCGCGAGGATGAGCCCGTCGATGCGGAACAGGTCGTGCGCGTCACGGCACACCACGCGCACCTGCAGGTCGACCGGTCCGCTCAGGCCGTGCGCCTGCACCACCTCGGGAATCCCGGCGATGTCGGCCACCACGTCGGCGAGCCGCTTCTGTCGCACGTGCACCGCGATGAACGCCTCGAGCGGATAGCCGAGCGGCTCCGGATCGATGGCGCGATCGAACGAGAGGAAGGCGCCCTCGCGCTCCAGACGGGCCATGCGCGCCTGCACGGTGTTGCGCGACATGCCCAGGCGCTCGGCGAGCGCGACCACCGTCGCCCTCGGGTCGGCGGCGAGCGCGGTCAGGAGCTGACGGTCGACGGCGTCCAGACGTCCCATACTGCGGGACGTTAGCACGCGATTCGGGCCCAGGACCGTGCAACATGCTCAACGCATCCGTCAATGCTTGAGCCGAGTGACTGATCGACCTACCCTCGAAGCAGGACCCGGCAGAGCCGCCGGGCACGTCGGGCAGCTCACGAGGCGACCCCGGCGACACGAGACGATGGGATCGACGATGACCCTTTCCGACGGGCGCGACACCGACGCGCATCCCCGAACCGACCGGCCCGCCCAGGCGGCATCCGAGTTCGTGCAGCTCCTCGACCCCGACGGCACGCGCGTGACCGCCCCCGGGTACGACCAGTGGATCGCCGACCTCGACGAGGCCGCGCTGCTCGCGCTCTACCGCGACATGGTCGTGATCCACCGCGTGGACGCCGAGGCCACCGCGCTGCAGCGGCAGGGCGAGATCGGCCTGTGGCCACCGCTCGCCGGGCAGGAGGCCGCGCAGGTCGGCTCGGCGCACGCGCTCCGCGAGGACGACTTCGTCTTCTCCTCGTACCGCGAGCACGCCGTCGCGTGGTGCCGCGGCCTGCGCCCGGAGGACCTGCTGAAGGTCTGGCGAGGCGTCGCGGGCTCGGGGTGGGACCCGTACGAGCTCGGCATGGCGACCCCGCAGATCATCATCGCGGCGCAGACGCTGCACGCCGTGGGCTACGCCATGGGCATCCAGCGCGACGGCACCGACCAGGCCGCGATCGCGTACTTCGGCGACGGCGCCACGAGCGAGGGCGACGCGAGCGAGGCGCTCGTGTTCGCCGCCACCTACAAGGCGCCGGTCGTGTTCTTCTGCCAGAACAACCAGTGGGCGATCTCCGAGCCGGTCGGCCTGCAGTCGACCCAGCACCTCGCGCAGCGCGCCGCCGGGTTCGGCATCCCCTGGATGCGGGTCGACGGCAACGACGTCCTCGCGGTCATGGCCGCGACGCGCATCGCGCTCGAGCGCGCGCGCACCGGCGGCGGCCCCACCTACATCGAGGCCGTGACCTACCGCATGGGGCCGCACACCACCGCCGACGACCCGAAGCGGTACCGCACCGAGGACGAGCTCGAGGAGTGGCGCGGCCGCGACCCGATCGCCCGGCTCGAACGCCTGCTGCGCTCCCGCGGGGCGCTCGACGACGACGGGGCATCCGACATCGCCCGGGAGGCCGACGCGGCCGCGGCGGCCGTGCGCGCCGCCTGCGTGAGCCTGCCCGACCCCGAGCCGCTGTCGATCTTCGACCACGTGTACGCCGAGCCGAACAGCCACGTCGACCGCCAGCGCGACCACTACGCGCGCTACCTCGCGATGTTCGACGAACCCGGCGCCGCGGGAGAGGGGAGCCGCGCATGAGCACGCTCACCCTGGGCCAGGCCCTGAACGCCGGCCTCCGCCGCGCGCTCGAGGACGACGACCGCGTCGTGCTCCTCGGCGAGGACATCGGCACGCTCGGCGGCGTCTTCCGCGTCACCGACGGGCTCCAGCGCGACTTCGGCGACGCCCGCGTGGTCGACACCCCGCTCTCGGAGGCGGGCATCATCGGCACCGCCGTCGGCCTCGCGTACCGAGGGTTCCGTCCGGTCTGCGAGATCCAGTTCGACGGGTTCATCTACCCGGGCTTCGACCAGATCGTCGCGCAGGTCGCGAAGCTGCACGCGCGCACGCAGGGCAGGGTGCGGATGCCCCTGACGATCCGCGTCCCCTTCGGCGGCGGCATCGGCGCGGTCGAGCACCACTCCGAGTCGCCCGAGGCGTACTTCACGCACACGTCGGGTCTTCGGGTCGTGGCGTGCGCGAACCCGCAGGACGCGTACACGATGGTGCGCCAGGCGATCGCGAGCGATGACCCGGTGCTGTTCTTCGAGCCCAAGCGCCGCTACCACGCCAAGGGCGAGGTCGACGTCGACGCGGACCTCGCCGACGCGCCGCCCATGGGCGTGGCGACCGTCGCACAGCGCGGCGACGACGTGACCCTCGTGACCTACGGCGCGCTCGTGCAGGTCGCACGGGACGCGGCAGCGGCGACCGCCGACGACGGCGTCTCGATCGAGGTCATCGACCTGCGCTCGCTGTCGCCCGTCGACTACCCGACCATCGAGCAGTCGGTGCGCCGCACCGGCCGCCTCGTCATCACGCACGAGGCCGGACAACAGGGCGGCGTGGGCGCCGAGATCGCCGCGAGCATCACCGAGCGCTGCTTCGAGTTCCTCGAGGCCGCCCCGGTGCGCATCACGGGGCACGACGTGCCCTATCCGCCGGCCAAGCTCGAACAGCACCACCTGCCCGACCTCGACCGCATTCTCGACGGGGTCGACCGCGTGCTCGGCCGACCCAACTCGCTGACGGGGGTGGAGGGATGAGCGCCGAACGCGACTTCGCACTGCCCGACCTCGGCGAGGGCCTGACCGAGTCCGAGCTGATCGACTGGCGCGTCGCCGTCGGCGACGAGGTCTCGCTCAACCAGATCGTCGCCGACGTCGAGACGGCCAAGGCGGTCGTCGAGCTGCCGTCGCCGGTCGCCGGCGTCGTGACCGCGCTGCACGCCGAGCCCGGCGAGGTCGTGCAGGTGGGCGCGAGCCTCATGTCGTTCCGGGTGGGCGGGGCGGATGCCCCGGAGCCGCCGGAGCCCCGAGAGGAACGTGAGACAGAGACAGCGCCCGTCGAACCGGAGGAGTCGCCACGGCGCGAGCCCAACCTGGTCGGGTACGGGGCCGCCGCGGACGCGTCGCACCCGAAGCGGAAGGCGCGGAAGGTGCCGAGCGCGCCGGCTGCGTCGACCGCACCGGCTCCCGAGCCGGTCGCTGCGGTCGCGTCGACCACCACGCTGGAGCGCCCGCGACCCGCGGAGCGGCCGCGTTCGACCCCGCCGGTGCGCAAGCTCGCGCACGACCTCGGCGTGGACCTCGAGGCGCTCGAGGGCACCGGGGAGCGCGGGCTCATCACGCGGGCCGACGTCGAGCACGCGGCATCCGACCGCCCCGTCTCGGGCGCGTCGAGCACGGCCGAGACTCCCGCAGCCGACGACCGCGTGACGCGCACGCCTGTGCGCGGGGTGCGCAAGCACACGGCCGAGGCGATGGTGCGCAGCGCGTTCACGGCGCCGCACGCGACCGAGTTCCTGACGGTGGACGTGACCGCGTCGACCGAGCTGCTCGACGAGCTGCGCGACGACCGCGCGACGGCGGGGCACCGGGTCACGATGCTCGCGATGGCCGCGAAGGCGACGTGCATCGCGCTCGCGCGCACGCCCGAGCTGAACTCGCGGTGGGACGACGACGCGCACGAGATCGTGCAGCACCACTACGTGAACCTCGGCATCGCGGTCGCGACCGAGCGCGGGCTGCTCGTGCCGAACGTGCGCGACGCCGAGCGCATGTCGCTGCTCGAGCTGGCCGACGCGATCGGCGAGCTCGCCGCCACGGCGCGCGACGGCAAGACCGCGCCCGCCGACCTCGCCGGCGGCACGATGTCGATCACGAACATCGGCGTCTTCGGCATCGACGCGGGCACGCCCATCCTGAACCCGGGCGAGGCCGCGATCCTCGCGACCGGCGCGGTGCGCCGCATGCCGTGGGAGCACCGCGGCGAGGTGGCGCTGCGCGACGTGATGACGCTCAGCCTGTCGTTCGACCACCGGCTCGTCGACGGGGCGCAGGCGTCCCGGTTCCTGGCCGACGTGGGGGCGATCCTGCGCAGCCCCGGGCGGGCGCTGACGATGTGATGTGCGTCGGTGCGGCGGGCGAGGCATGGACGGATCGGCGCGCGCATGGCACGGTGAGGTCATGAGCGATCGTCGCATCCTCTCGCCCGCCGACACCGAGGGCCCCCTCGCCGAGACCGCGTTCACGCACGGCCCGGGCGCGCTGCGGGCCGAGTACACGACCCCCGACTTCGCGAGCGCGGTACGGCTGCTCGACGCCGTCGCGGTCGTCGCGGACGCGCAGGACCACCACCCCGACGTCGAGCTCGGCTGGGGCCGGGTCGCCTTCACGTTGAGCTCGCACGACGTCGGCGGCGTCACCAGCCGCGACGTCGAGCTGGCGCAGCGCATCCACGAACTCGCGCTCGAGCAGCGCGGCGACGAGCTCTAGCCTCGGCGGGGACTCGACGCGTCAGTCGAGGCGGAAGACGATTCCGTCCGCGTCGTCGGCGACGGGTGTGAAGCCGGTGTGCTCGAGCACCGCGATCGAGGCGTGGTCGTCGGTCGCGGTGCGCGCGTGCACGGGCCGCGGCTGGGTGTCGAGGAAGAGGCGCACTGCGCGGGTGCCGATGCCGCGCCCCTGCTGGTCGGGGCGGATGCGGCAGGTGATCTCCGAGCCCGCTGGGCCGGTCTGCCGCACGACCGTGCCGACGGGAGTGCCGTCGGCGCGCACCAGGCGCGCGTCGACGCCGGGTTCGTCGAGCAGACGCCGCCAGCGGGCATCCGCCGCTTCAGCCCCCTCGGAAGGGTCGGGTTCGAGTCGCGGGAGTTCGTCGAGGTCGCGTGCGCGGATCGCGCGCAGGCTCACGACGCGAGGCTGCTCCATGCCATGTCCTCCAGGATGCGACGGACCACGTCGTCCGCCGGTCGCCGCCCATGTGCTCGGGCGCTGTGCGGGGTCGAGTTGACGAGTCCGAAGGCCGCGTGGGCCCGGATGCGCAACTCGGGTTCGGCCCGGTCGGGCCTCAGGCGGGCGAGCACGCCCACCCACAGTTCGACGTACTCGCGCTGCAGCCGCCTGACCTCGTGGGCGTCGGCGTCGGGCAGGCTCGCGAGCTCGCGGTCCTGCACGCGGATCACATCGGCGTTGGCGAGCGCGAAGTCCACGTGGAAGCTGATCAGGTCGTGCAGGGCGGTTGCCTCGTCGGCCGCGTGTGTGACGGTGGCGCGCCCGCCGTCGAGCAGGCCCGCACTCGCGTCGCGCAGGACCGCGGCGAGCACGGCCGCCTTGCCGGGGAAGTGGCGGTAGACCGCGGGGCCGCGCACCCCCACGGCTGCACCCAGGTCTTCGAGGGTCACGCCGGCGTAGCCGCGCTCGGCGAACAGGTGCGCGGCGGCCTCGAGCAGCGCGTCGCGCCGGTCGGCCTTCGCGCGGTCGCGGTCGGTGAGCGTCTCGGTCATGGGTCCCTCTCGGTTAATGAACACTAACCGAGATGAGTGGTCGAGACAAGCGGATGCCGCGGGGTCAGGCCGCGGCCGCCGAAGCGCGCACGCGTGCGACGGCGTCGGCCGCATCGCCGTGCCAGGGTGCGCCGTGGCCCGGCAGCACCCACTCCGCACCGGTCGCGGCGATCGCGTCGAGCGAGTCGAGCGCGAGGGCGGGGTCGTCGGTGAACGGCGCCGGGCCAGGGCCGGTCGTACCCGTGAGCACGTGCCGAGTCGTGAGCGCGTCGCCGACGCAGACCGCGCCAACGGTCGGCAGGTGCACGGCGATGCTGCCGGGGGAGTGGCCGGGAACGCCGATCACCCGAGGGCTGCCGGGCAGGTCGAGCACGTGCCCGTCGGCGACGGTGGTCACCTCGGCCGGGTACGTGGTCTTCAGGCCCCCGTGGGTCATGGCGTAGCCGAGGAACCGTGCGACCGGTCCGACGCGCATGCGCCCCCACGAGACCGACGGCGGCTTCTCGGTGCCGCGTGCGCGCGCGGCATCCGCCTCGTGCACGTGGATCGGCACGCCGTGGTCGCGGCGCAGGCGCTCGGCCATGCCGATGTGGTCGGAGTCGCCGTGGGTGAGCACGACGCCCCGCAGGTCGTCGATCGAGCGGCCCATGGCGTCGAGTTCGGCGAGCAGGTCGTCCCACTGGCCGGCGAGGCCGGTGTCGACCATCGTGACGCCGTGCTCGTCGGCGACGAGGTAGGAGGCGACGATGTCGTTGCCGACACGGTGCAGCTGCGTGGCGAGTTTCATGAAGGCTACGATAGTTAGCTATGATGGCTACTGTCAATAGCCATCGAGTGAAGGAGGCGCCATGCCCACTCCCGAGCGCACGTCCACCGAGCAGGTCGTCGCCGAGGCGCGGCGCATCCTGGAGGAGCGCGGAGCCGACGGGCTCACGATGCAGGCGGTCGCGACGGCGGTCGGCGTGCGGGCGCCCTCGCTGTACAAGCGGGTCGCCAGTCGCGACGACCTGCTGCGGCTCGCGCTCGAGGCCACGGCACTCGAGGTCGGCGACCGCGTCGACCGGGCGCTCGCCGGAGCGCCGGCGGACGCGCGGGGTGCGCTCGGTGCGGTCGCCGACGCGACCCGTGACTACGCCGCCGAAGTGCCCGTCGCGTTCGGCCTGCTGTTCGGCCCGCTCCCGGACGCGGCTCGCCCGCGGCCCGAGGTGCTCGCGAGCGCGAGCGCCGCGGTGCGCGCGCTCGGTCGACGACTCGCCGGGCCCGAGCACGAGCTCGCGGCCGCCCGCACGATCACGGCGTGGATGACCGGGTTCGTCGGGATGCAGCGCGCGGGCGCGTTCCGGCTCGGCGGCGACGTCGAGGAGGCGTGGCGGTTCGGCGTCGAGGCGCTCGGTGCGGCGCTGGAGGCGCGCCGCGGTTGACTCCGGAGCCGCGGCCGGCCCCGAGGCATCCGTCACCTGACCTGGCAGCTGACTTGCCACTTCAGTTAACGATCGCTAACCTGAATTCCAGTGAGTGATCACTAACTGAAATGCGCGCGATCGCGCGACGCCATCGACGGAGAGGCGGGCATGGCCACCCTGACGAGCACGCTCGACGCGGCATCCGACCAGGCGCAGGCCCGAGCCCGCGCGCACGCCGAGCTCGCCGACGACCTGCGCGCCCGGCTCGAGCGGGCCGCGCGGGGCGGCCCCGACGCATCCCGCGACCGCCACGTCGCTCGCGGCAAGCTCCTGCCGCGCGACCGCGTCGACCACCTGCTCGACGAGGGCAGCCCGTTCCTCGAGGTCGCGCCGCTCGCCGCAGACGGACTCTACGACGACGACACGCCAGCGGCCGGCGTCATCGCCGGCATCGGCCTCGTGTACGGCCGGCACGTGATGGTCGTGTGCAACGACCCGACGGTCAAGGGCGGCACGTACTTCCCGATGACCGTGAAGAAGCACCTGCGCGCGCAGGAGATCGCCCTCGAGAACCGCCTGCCCTGCATCTACCTGGTCGACTCGGGCGGTGCCTTCCTGCCGATGCAGGACGAGGTGTTCCCCGACCGCGACCACTTCGGCCGCATCTTCCACAACCAGGCGCGCATGTCGGCCGAGGGCATCCCGCAGATCGCCGCCGTGCTCGGCTCGTGCACCGCGGGCGGCGCGTACGTACCGGCGATGAGCGACGAGACCGTGATCGTGCGGAACCAGGGCACGATCTTCCTCGGGGGCCCGCCGCTCGTGAAGGCCGCCATCGGCGAGGTCGTCACGGCCGAGGAGCTCGGCGGCGGCGAGCTGCACGCGGGCACCTCGGGCGTCGCCGACCACCTCGCCGAGAACGACGAGCACGCGCTGGCGATCGTGCGCGACATCGTCGCGACCGTGCCGCCGCCGGCCGCTCCGGCGTGGAGCGTCGCCCCGCCGCATCCGCCCGCCCTCGACGAGGCCGAGCTCACCGCCGCCGTGCCCGTCGACGTGCAGCAGCCCTACGACGTGCGCGAGGTGATCGCGCGCCTCGTCGACGACAGCGACTTCCACGAGTTCAAGCGCGAGTACGGCGACACGCTCGTCACCGGGTTCGCGCGCATCCACGGCCACCCGGTCGGCATCGTCGCCAACAACGGCGTGCTGTTCAGCGAGTCGGCCATGAAGGGCGCGCACTTCATCGAGCTGTGCGACCAGCGCGGCATCCCGCTGGTGTTCCTCCAGAACATCTCGGGCTTCATGGTCGGCACCGACGCCGAGGCCGGCGGCATCGCCAAGCACGGCGCGAAGATGGTCACGGCCGTCGCGACGACCCGGGTGCCGAAGCTCACGGTCGTGATCGGCGGGTCGTTCGGCGCCGGCAACTACTCGATGTGCGGGCGGGCGTACTCGCCCCGGTTCCTCTGGATGTGGCCGAACGCGCGCATCTCGGTGATGGGCGGCGAGCAGGCGGCATCCGTGCTCGCGACCGTCAAGCGCGACCAGCTCGAGGCGCGCGGCGAGGAGTGGTCCGATGCCGACGAGGCCGCGTTCCGCGCCCCGGTGCGCGAGCGCTACGAGTCGCAGGGCAGCCCGTACTACGCCAGCGCCCGGCTCTGGGACGACGGCGTCATCGACCCGCGCGACACCCGCACCGTGCTCGGCCTCGCGCTCGACGTCTGCAGCCGAACCCCGCTGCCCGAGCCCGGCTTCGGCCTGTTCCGGATGTGATCGGCATGACCGCAGCCCCCTTTCACACCGTGCTCGTCGCGAACCGCGGCGAGATCGCCGTGCGCGTCATCCGTACGCTCCGCCGCCTCGGCATCCGCTCGGTCGCGGTCTACAGCGATGCGGATGCCTCTGGGCTGCACGTGCGCACGGCCGACGACGCCGTGCGCATCGGCCCCGCCGCCGCATCCGAGAGCTACCTCGTGCCCGAGCGCATCGTCGAGGCGGCGCTCGCCTCGGGTGCCGAGGCCGTGCACCCGGGCTACGGATTCCTCTCGGAGCATGTGGGCCTCGCGCGCGCGTGCGCCGACGCGGGCATCGTGTTCGTCGGCCCGGGGGAGCGCGCGCTCGAGGTGATGGGCGACAAGATCCGCGCGAAGCGCCACGTCGCGCCGTCCGGAGTGCCGGTGGTGCCGGGCGTCGCCGAGCCCGGGCTCGACGACGACGCGCTCGTCGCGGCCGCGCCGGAGGTCGGCTTCCCGCTGCTCGTGAAGCCGTCGGCGGGCGGCGGCGGCAAGGGCATGCAGGTCGTGCGCACGGTCGAGGATCTCCGCGCCGAGCTGCCCGGCGTGCGCCGCGTCGCCCGGGCCGCGTTCGGCGACGACGCGCTGCTGCTCGAGCGCTACCTCGAGCGGCCGCGCCACATCGAGGTGCAGGTGCTCGCCGACCGTCACGGCGGCGTCATCCACCTGGGCGAGCGCGAGTGCTCGCTGCAGCGCCGCCACCAGAAGGTCATCGAGGAGGCGCCCTCGCCCGTCGTCGACGCGGCCACCCGCCGCCGGCTCGGCGAGGCGGCCTGCGCGGCCGCACGATCGGTCGACTACGTCGGCGCGGGCACCGTGGAGTTCCTGGTGTCGGATGCCGCGCCCGACGAGTTCTTCTTCATCGAGATGAACACCCGGCTGCAGGTCGAGCACCCGGTGACCGAGCTCGTCACCGGCGTCGACCTGGTCGAGCAGCAGCTGCGGATCGCCGCGGGCGAACCGCTCGCCCTCGCGCAGGACGCCGTCGCGTTCGACGGCCACGCGATCGAGGCGCGCGTCTACGCCGAGTCGCCCGAGCGCGGGTTCCTGCCGTCGACCGGCGACGTGCTCGCGTACCGGGCGCCCTCCGGCGCGGGCGTGCGGGTCGACAGCGGCATCGACGAGGCATCCGTCGTCACCGCCCACTACGACCCGATGCTCGCGAAGGTCATCGCCCACGGAGCCGACCGCGCCGAGGCGCTCGACCGGCTCGACCGGGCGCTCGCCGACACCGTCGTGCTCGGCGTCGACACCAACATCGCGTTCCTCCGCCGCCTGCTCGCCGACGAGTCGGTGCGCGCCGGCCACCTCGACACGGGCCTCATCGATCGGATGCCCGAGGCCGAACCGGCCACGCCCTCGCCGGCCGCCCTCGCAGCCGCCGCCCGCCTCGTCGCCGCGCGTGCCGCCGACTCCCGCGCCGCCGACGCGGCCCGCGGCCTCGCGTCGCCCATCTGGTCGTCCGGCTCCGGCTGGCGCCTCGGCGCCGACCGCCCCCGCACGCTGACCTTCACCCACGACGGCGCGTCCTTCGACGTGCCAGCCTCGCCCGCACCCGTCGCCACCCGCCTCGCCACGGCGCCCGCCACCCCGCTCTCCCACGTGCCCGCCACCGCCATCCCCACGCCTCAGCCACCTGCTGGTGCGCAAAAGGTGGCATCCGCCCCGCAATTGCCACCTTCTGCGCACCAGCAGCCGTCAGCCGAGGCCGCTGGTGGTGCGCAAGTTGTGGTGACGGACGGCTCGAAGCCACGCGTTGTGCACCAGCGGCCGGAAGGTGTCGAGCACGGCGGCCCTGGCCGGGACGATGGCGGCGCGATCGCGGTCGCGGGCGACGACGGCACGATCTGGGTGCACGCCGACGGACGCGCGGTCGAGCTGCGTCACATCGGGCGCGCCGAGCGACTCGCGGCGGCGCTCGCGGCAGTCGAGCGCGGGGGAGCGGATGCGGCGCCGGAGTTGCGCGCACCCATGCCCGGCGCGGTCTCGGCCATCGCGGTCGCCGACGGCGACCGCGTCGGGGCCGGCGCCGACGTGCTGAGCGTCGAGGCGATGAAGATGGAGCACCGCGTGCGCGCCCCCGTCGCCGGGGTCGTCCGGCTCGCGGTCGCCGTCGGCGACCAGGTACGTCGCGACCAGGTCGTCGCGCACGTCGAGCCGGCCGACGCGCCGGCGCCCACCGAGACGCCGAACCAAGAGGCATCCGCTGAGCACCCCCAGACCCCCGCGACCCCGGCCCACCAGGCCGCCGCGGCCCACCCCCACGAGGAATGACGAGGACACGCATCATGGACACCCTGCTGAGCGCCGAGGAACGCGAGCTCTACGAGACCGTCAAGGAGTTCGCCGACACCGTCGTCGCACCTGCCGCGTACCAGTACGACACCGAGCGGCGCCTGCCGATCGAGATCATCCGCCAGATGGGCGACCTGGGCCTGTTCGGCCTGCCGTTCCCCGAGGAGGTCGGCGGCCGCGGCAAGGACTACGTGCAGCTCTGCCTCGCCGTCGAGGCGCTCGGCCGCGTCGACCAGTCGATCGGCGTGACCCTCGAGGCGGGCGTCGGGCTCGGCATCATGCCGATCTTCCGCTACGGCACCGACGAGCAGCGGCAGCAGTGGCTGCCCGACCTCGTCACGGGCCGTGCACTGGCCGGCTTCGGGCTCACCGAGGCACGCGCCGGCTCCGACGCGGGTGCCACCGAGACCACCGCACGCCTCGACGGCGACGAGTGGGTCATCGACGGCTCGAAGCAGTTCATCACCAACTCGGGCACGCCGATCACCAGCCTCGTCACGGTCACCGCCGTCACCAACGAGACCGAGCGCCCCGACGGCTCCGTCAAGAAGGAGCTCTCGAGCATCATCGTGCCGAGCGGCACCCCCGGCTTCACGGTCGGCGAGAGCTACGACAAGGTCGGCTGGCACACGAGCGACACGCACCCGCTGACGTTCGAGGGCGTGCGCGTGCCCGCCGGCAACCTGCTTGGTGAGCGCGGTCGCGGCTACGCGAACTTCCTGCAGTCGCTCGACGAGGGCCGCATCGCCTTCGCCGCGCTCGCGACCGGCGCCGCACAGGGCTGCCTCGAGGAGGCCGTCCGCTACGCGAAGGAGCGCAACGTGTTCGGCACGAACATCGGCTCGCACCAGCACATCGCCTTCACGATCGCGAAGATGCAGGCCCGCGCGCAGCAGGCGCGGTTGTGCTGGCACGACGCGGCGCGCAAGATGGTCGCCGGGAAGCCCTTCAAGATGGAGGCGTCGATCGCGAAGATGGTGGCGGGGGATGCCGCGATGGAGAACGCGCGCGCGGCCACCCAGGTGTTCGGCGGCTACGGCTTCCTGAACGAGAACGCCGTGGCGCGCCACTACCGCGACTCGAAGATCCTCGAGATCGGCGAGGGCACGACCGAGGTGCAGCTCATGGTCATCTCGCGGGAGCTCGGCCTGGCGGCGTAGCGGGAGGAACGGCATGAACGAGACGGATGCCCCTGACGGCGCGCCGACCGAGACGCCCGCGCGCGAGGTGGTGCAGCGCGGCCTCTGGTTCGAGGAGTTCGAGCCGGGGGTGCGCTACCTGCACCGCCCGGGGCGGACCGTCACCGAGGCCGACAACGTGCTGTTCTCGACACTCACGATGAACCCGCAGGCGCTCCACCTCGACGCCGCATGGTCGGCCGAGCAGCCGTTCGGGCAGCGCCTCATGAACTCGATGTTCACGCTCGCGACGCTCGTCGGGGCATCCGTCTCGCAGCTCACGCAGGGCACGATCGTCGCGAACCTCGGGTTCGTCGAGGTCGCGTTCCCCGCCCCGCTGTTCCACGGCGACACGCTCTACAGCGAGACAACCGTGGCCGAGAAGCGGCTCTCGGCCTCGCGCCCGGGGCAGGGGATCGTCACACTGGATCACGTCGGTCGCAACCAGCACGGCGACGTCGTCGCGCGCGCTCGCCGGAGCGTGCTCATGCAGTGTCGGCCGGAGGAGGAGACGGGCGCATGACGTTCACGATGGGGCCGGCGCTGCTGTTCTGCCCGGCCGACCGGCCCGAGCGGTTCCAGAAGGCGGAGGATCGCGCCGACGCGGTGATCCTTGACCTCGAGGATGCGGTCGCGCCCGACGCGAAGGCGGCCGCGCGCGAGGCCGTCGCCGACTCCGGCCTCGACCCCGACCGCACGATCGTGCGCGTGAACCCCGCGGGCAGCGCCGACTTCACGGCCGACCTCGCCGCCGTTGCGGCCGGCGGCTTCCACACCGTGATGCTCGCCAAGGCGAGCGGCACGGCCGACCTCGTGGAGTTGCGCGACCTGCGCGTCGTGGCGCTGTGCGAGACGCCCGCTGGCGTGCTCGCGGCGCCCGCGATGGCGTCGGTCGAGTGCGTGGTCGCGCTCATGTGGGGTGCGGAGGACCTGGTCGGCGCGCTCGGCGGTTCGTCGAGCCGCACGCCCGACGGCGGCTATCGCGACGTCGCCCGCTTCGCGCGCGCGAGCGTGCTGCTCGCCGCGGGGGCGCACGACATCGCGGCGATCGACGCGGTGCACCTCGACATCGCCGATGTCGACGGGCAGCGGGCCGAGGCGACGGATGCGGCCGCGAGCGGATTCGCCGCGACCGCGTGCATCCATCCCTCGCAGGTGCCCGTCGTGCGCGAGGCGTACCGACCCGGCGACGAGGAACTGGCGGCGGCGCGCGAACTGCTGGCCGCGGCATCCGGTCGTGACGGGGTGTTCACCCACGAGGAGCGCATGATCGACGCGCCCGTGCTGCGGCAGGCCGAACGGGTGGTCGCCCGCGCGGCCCGCCGCTGACGCGACCGGCGCTGTCGCGAATCAGATCGCGACGTCGCGCCGCCGGAACACCAGCCAGCCGGCGACGAGCAGCAGCAGCGAGAGCCCGTAGAGCAGGCCCAGCGCGCCCCAGTCGGCGCCGACTGCGAGCGGGTTCTCGTCCCACGCCCACGAGTACGGCGAGAACCGGTGCAGCCACTCGACGTCCTCGCTCTGGTTGCCGAGGGCGTTGAGCACGTAGCCGACCACGGCGATGCCCGCGCCGGCGCCGATCGCCCAGGTGCGGCTGCCCGTCATCGCGCCGACGCCGATCGCGGCGGAGGCGGAGAGCATCGTCAACCCGAGCATCGTGACGGTGCCCGCGACGATGTGCCACGGCTCCATGCCGAGGTCGCTCGGCTCGTTCAGCGCCCACACGATGCCGACGATGACCACGCCGATGATCGCGAGCTTCGCGACGATCGCGGCGGTGCGCTCGACGAGCACGCGTCCGCGGCTCACTGCGTGCGCGAGGGTGAGCTCGAGCTGGCCGTTCTCCTCGTCGGAGGCGATCGCCGAGGTGCCCCAGCCGACGACCGCGATGGTGAGCAGCACGAACCCGATCAGGCCGAAGAACGTGCCCTGCGCGTAGCCGGCGCCGGTGCCGAGCTGGTCGTAGCCGAGGGTGTTCACGAGGCCCTCGGGCAGCGAGTCGATGATCGCCTCGAACTCGCCGTCGGCGCCGAACGACGAGTACAGCGGCAGGTACAGGAACAGGGCCGCGCTGAGGCCGACGATCCAGCCGATGAGGCCGCGCCAGCTGTTCGCGAACACGCGGCGGAAGAGGGCGAGCGTGCCGTTCATCGGGCGTCCTCCTCGTCGTCGGCGGTCGGTCTCGGGGCATCCGACCCGTCGTAGTACCGCATGACCGACTCCTCGAGCTCGGGCTCCTCGATGGCCAGGTCGATGATCGGATGCTGCGCCAGGGCCTTCACGAAGTCGTCGACGTGCGCGTCGATCGTGGCGGTGAACTCCGACTCGCCCTCGGCGGGGCCGAGCGGCGACTGCCCGATCGCGGAGATGCCGGGGGAGGCGCTGAGGGTCGCGGCGAGGGCGCCGGCGTCCTGCTCGGCGACGACCACCCGCACGTGGCGCACCGCGGTCTCGCGCAGCTGCTTCACGGTGGCGATCGTCGCGATGCGCCCGTCGCGCAGGATCGCGACCTCGTCGGCCGCCTGCTGCACCTCGCTCAGCACGTGGGAGCTGAGGAACACGGTCTGCCCCGCGGCCTTCGCCTCGCGCACCATGGTGAGGAACTCCTGCTGCACGAGCGGGTCGAGTCCGCTCGTGGGCTCGTCGAGCACGAGCAGCTCGGGTTCGTGCATGAACGCCTGGATGAGTCCGACCTTCTGCTTGTTTCCCTTCGACAGCTTGCGCACGGGCCGCGAGAGGTCGACGCCGAGCCGGTCGCCGAGCTGTTCGATGCGGTCGGCGGGCACGCCGCCGGAGATGCGCGCGTAGTGCCGCAGCAGTTCGCGGCCGCTGCCGCGCCCGCCCAGGTGCAGCTCGCCGGGCAGGAAGCCGATGCGTCGGCGCAGCGACGGCCCGCCGCTGCGCGGATCCGCGCCGAGCACGCTCACCTCCCCGGACGTCGGCCGGATGATGTCGAGCAGCAACCGCATCGTCGTGGTCTTGCCCGCGCCGTTCGGGCCGATCACGCCGAACACGGTGCCGGTCGGCACCTGGAAGTCGACGCGGTCGAGCGCGACGGTCGACCCGTAGTGCTTGGTGAGGCCGCGCGAGTCGATCGCGGCCGGTGTCGTGGGCGTCATGCCCCTCCTTCATCGGTTGGCGGTGGTGCGGTCGCGGCCATCGCGTCGCGTGCGGCCGCGAGCATGCGGTCGTCGACGTAGAGGCCGTTCGTGTAGAGGTCGAGCATCGGCAGCGTCATTCGGCGCGCGGTCGCCGTCTCGTGCACGTCGGCGCCGAGCGTGCGGGCGAGCTGGGCCCGCAGCAGCAGCGGGGCGAGTGCCTGCAGCGCGACCAGCAGTGCGCGCATCTCGGGGTCGTCGCTCGGGCGCATCGACCCGTCGGCGACGCCCGCGTCGATCATCTCCCTGGTCTCGTGCAGCAGTGCGTCGAACACCTGGTTGCCGGCGTCGCCGCCCTCCTGCAGCATGGCCGCGAGGTAGTCGACGTAGGGGCGGAACCGATCGACATCGGCGAGCCACTCGCGCATCGCGGCGCCCACCTGGGGCCCGCGGGTGCGGTCCTTCTCGTCGAAGACCGAGCCGATGAGGTACTCGTCGCAGGCGCGGCGCAGCTCCTCCTTCGACCCGAAGTGGTGGATGACCAGAGCGGGGCTGACCTCGGCTGCGCGGGCGATGTCGCGGATGCTCGTGGCGGCGTACCCGCGCGAGCCGAAGAGCTCGATCGCGCGGTCGCGGATGCGGGCCGCGGTGGTGAGGTCGCCCGACGCTGAACGCATGTTCAATATGCTAAACGATCGTTCAGCGTGTCGGCAAGTGCCTACGGCGCCGCGCCCTGTGAACGCCAGCAAACGATTACGTAACGGTTGCGCGAAACGGGCGAGTTCTTCCGCGATCGACAACGTAAGGTCGGAGCAATCCTGGGGAGGAGGATCGAATGACCGAGGTCTCGACCGACGAGCACGGTGCGACGGGGGTCGCCCGAGCCACGATGCGGATGCCGCTGAGACGGCCGCCGTGCCGCCCGCGAGCGCCGCGCCCGCGAACGCCGACTCGTCGCACACGATCGAGACGCTGCACTCCGGCCCCATCGTCATGGCGGCCCGCGAGCCGCTGCCCGGCACCGACCACCCGATCCACCCGGTCGGCCTCGGCACGACCGACTTCGGCTGGACCCTCGACGCGCACGCCTCGGGCCAGGTGCTCGACCGCTTCCTGTTCTCCGGCGGCAACCTCATCGCCACGTCCGACGGCGACGCCTCGGGCCGCGCCGAGTTCCTCGTCGGGTCGTGGATGCGCGCCCGCGGCTGCCGCGACCAGGTCGTGCTCGCCGCGACCGTCGGACGTCACGCCGACAACCCCGGCCTGTCGCCCGCCAACCTCACCGCCGCGGTCGACGCGTCGCTCGCGCGCCTCGGCACCGACCGCATCGACCTGCTCTCCTTCGACGGCCACGACGAGACGGTGCCGCTCGAGGAGACGCTCGGCGCGGTCGACGCGCTCATCCTCGCCGGCAAGGTGCGCACGATCGGCGGCATCGGCTTCTCGGCCGACCGACTGATCCAGGCGCGCGTGCTCGCCGCGAACGGCCTGCCGCGGTTCACCACGATCTCGGCGAAGTACAACCTGCTCGACCGCAGTCAGGTCGAGGGCTCCCTCGAACTCGTCGCCTCGGCGCAGGGCCTCGCCCTGCTGCCGACCACGCCGCTCGCGAGCGGCTTCCTCGCGGGCGTCGTGCGTCGCCGTGGAGACGTGCGACGCGATGTCCGCGGCGCGCGGGCGGGGGCCTACCTCAATCGCCGCGGTAACCGCGTGCTCGCCGTGCTCGACCGCATCGCCGCGGCGCACGGCGTGCGCCCCGCGGCGGTCGCGCTGGCCTGGCTCATCGCGCGTCCGGTCGTCGCCGCGCCCGTGGTCGACGCGACCGCGCCCGAGCACGTCGAGGACCTGATCGCGGCGGGCTCGCTCGAGCTCACGCGCAACGACCTGCTCGAGCTCGACCGCGTCAGCGCCTGACCCCGCCGGCCGCATTCGGGCTGTGGGGTCCGGGCCCGGATGACGCACGCCTGACGTAGGCTGGACGGGATGAACGGCGCCGTTGAACTCCCCTTGGACGTGCCCGATCTGACCCTCGACGCAGCAGGCGGAGCACGCGTGCGCCGCAGCGTGCTCCCGAGCGGTCTGCGGGTCCTGACCGAGGCGATGCCCGGCAGCCGCAGCGCGACGGTGGGGTTCTGGGTCGGCGTCGGCTCCCGCGACGAGCGCGACGATCCCGACTCCGCCGCGCCCGGCACGTACGGGTCCACGCACTTCCTCGAGCATCTGCTGTTCAAGGGCACGGCGACGCGCACCGCGCTCGACATCGCCACCGCCTTCGACGCCGTCGGCGGCGAGCACAACGCGATGACGGCCAAGGAGTACACCTGCTACTACGCGCGTGTGCAGGACAAGGACCTGCCCATGGCGGTCGACGTGCTCGCCGACATGCTGACGGCATCCCGCCTCGACCCCGACGAGTTCGAGAACGAGCGGGGCGTCATCCTCGAGGAGCTCGCGATGGCGGGCGACGACCCGGCGGATGCCGCGAGCGAGCGCTTCTTCGACGCGGTCTTCGGCGCCCACCCGCTCGGGCGCCCCATCGGCGGCACCCGCCACTCGATCGGCCGCGTGAGCCGCGACGCCGTCTTCACGCACTTCCGTGCGCGGTACCGTCCCGACGAGCTGGTCGTCACGGCCGCCGGCGCGGTCGACCACGACGCGCTCGTCGCCCGCGTCAGCGCGGGACTCGCGGCCGGCGGCTGGGACCTCGGCACGCCGCATCCGCCCGCCCCTCGCCGCGTCGCCGACGAGGCCGCGCTCACCCGCGGCGCCGACATCTCGATCGAGGACCGGCCGATCGAGCAGGCGAACCTGCTGCTCGGGGTGCCCGGCCTCACCGCGACCGACCCGCGGCGGCCCGTGCTCAACGTGCTGAACTCGGTGTACGGCGGCGGCATGTCGTCGCGCCTCTTCCAGGAGGTGCGCGAACGCCGCGGGCTCGCCTACGCGGTGCACTCGCTCGCGCCGGGCTACTCCGACGCGGGTGTCTTCGGCGCCTTCGCCGCCTGCCAGCCGTCGAACGCCGGCACCGTCGCCGAGCTCGTGGTCGGCGAGCTCGGCCGCATCGCCGACGACGGCATCACCGAGGCCGACCTCGCCCGCGCGGCCGGCCAGCTCGGCGGGGAGCGGCGCTCGCACTCGAGGACTCCGACACCCGCATGAGCCGACTCGGGCGCGCCGAGCTCACGCACGGCGAGTTCGTCGACCTCGACGAGGCGCTCCGGCGCATCGCGCTGGTGACGCGCGACCACGTGCGCGACCTCGCGGCCGAGCTGCGCGAGCGTCCGTGGTCGATCGCCGCCGTGGGCGGAGTCGACGCCGACACCTTCCGCGCCGTCGCCGGCGGCGCCGGCTCCGCCGCATCCGAGACCCCCTGACCGCCCCCGATCGAGGGAACCCCGTGACCCACTACCTCTACCTCGTCCGCCACGGCGAGCAGCTCGACGCCGAACACGGGCTGCCCGACGGGCCCCTGTCGCCGCGGGGGCGGCGCCAGGCGCAGCTGCTCGCCGAGCGCCTCGGCGGCATCCCCTTCGACGCGTCCTGGCACTCGCCGCTCGAGCGCGCGGCCGAGACGGCCGCCATCCTCTCCGAGCGCATGCCCGCGCTCGCCTCCGAGCCCTCGCCCCTGCTGTTCGACTGCGTGCCGTCGGGCCCCGCCGAGGAGATGCCGTCGTTCTACGATCCCTTCTTCGGCTCGGTCACCGAGGCCGAGATCGAGGCCGGCCGGGCGCAGATGGCGGATGCCGCCGGGGAGTTCCTCCGCCAGCACCGCGGCGACCGGCACGACCTGCTCATCACCCACAACTTCGTGATCGGCTGGTTCGTGCGCGAGGTGCTCGAGGCGCCCGAGTGGCGCTGGGTCACGCTGAACCAGGCCAACTGCGGCCTCACCGTGCTCGTCCAGAAGCCCCGCCGCCCATGGAGCCTCCTCGTGCACAACGACCTCGCGCACCTGCCGCCCGAGTTGCGCACGGGCCTGCCCGAGCCCTGGGCGATCTGAGCGGCGCAGGTCGCTCCCACCCGCCTGTGGGCGAACCGTAGGAGATTCGGGCGGATGCCGCTGGCCGACGCGGCGCGTCGCCGAATCCGTCCTACGTTCGGCCCGCCGCCGGGCCCGCGGCGCGCACTCAGAAGTCGTCGGAGCTGATGCCGAGGCGTGCGAGCATCGCGTCGCGCTCGGTCGGAGGCAACCAGGCGAAGTCGTAGCGGCCATTCCGTGTCAGGGCGGCGCTTTCGACGTCCAGGTAGCCGGATCGCATCTCGGTGACCGCGAGGAACGGCGGGTAGTCCTCGGTCGAGGGCTCCCGCACGCCGTCCGTCCAGACCACGATGTACCAGACCCACCACTGCTTCCGCAGCGGGCTGAACGGCGACCAGAACCAGCTCAGCGTGGTCGCCACGTGCCCCCGCACCTCGCCATCGCGGGTGAGCACCCCGACGCCGCCGTCGAACGGCTCGAGCGACTCATCGGGGTGGGGCGGTCTCACGATCGGCACTCGCCGAGCCTAGTGCCGCCTGACCCCAGGGCGCGTCCCAGGCGAACCGTAGGAGATTCGGGCGGATGCCGCTGTGCGGCGCGGCGCGCCCTTGATTGCGTCCTACGTTCGGCCCGTGCCTTCCGCCGGCCCGTGTGCGAACCGGAGGAGATTCGGGCGGATGGCGTCGGCTGACGCGGCGCGCCGCCGATTCCGTCCTACCTTCGGCACGCCGGCCGGGCCGATCGGCGACGACGCGCTACGGCCGCCGGGCGAACCAGTGGGTCGCGTTCGGGTTGTCGTTGTAGGGCGCGATCTCGGCGTAGCCGAGCGAGCGGTAGAGCGAGCCGGCGGCCTCGAGGCTCGCGTTGGTGTCGAGCACGAGCTCCTCGGCGCCCATCTCGACGGCCCGGCGCTCGAGCTCGACCAGCAGCGCGCGGCCGCGGCCGCCGCCGCGGGCGGACGGCGCGACCCAGAGATGCTTGACCTCGTACCGCACGAGGCCGTCGTCGCCCGGCGGGACGCGGCGCACCCCGCCGCATCCGATGTCGACACCGTCGGCCTGGAGCACCAGGAACACGCCGGCGGGCGGGGTGAACGGCTCGTCGACGGGGAAGGTCGGCGCGTACGCGCCCTGCGCGGGCGGGAAGCTCGCGGTGCGCTCGGCGAAGTAGGCCGCGAGCAGGCGCACGGCGGCCGGGTCGGTGGGCGGCGTGTCGACGTACTGGTCCATCGGGCACCAGCCTACGACCGCAGCGGGCAGGGCCCCGGACGGCCGGTTGCTAGGGTGAGTGCGTGACGAGTCGGGTGGCGGTCGTAGGCGCGACGGGCAGGATGGGCCGACTGGCCCTCGGGCTGATCGAACAGGCGGAGGACCTCGAGGTCCATGCGGAACTCGACTCGTCGTCGAGCCTCGACGAGATCGCCGGCGCCGACGTCGTGTTCGACGTCACGCGCCCGGGCGTCACGGAGCGGGTCGTCGACCACGCGATCGACCTCGGAATCCCGACCGTCGTCGGCACCTCGGGCTGGCCGGCCGAGCGCATCGACCACGTGCGCGGGCGGCTCGCGAGCGGCGACGAGGATGCCCCGGGCATCCTGTTCGTGCCGAACTTCTCGCTCGGCAGCGTGCTCGCCTCGCGGTTCGCTGCCATCGCCGCGCCCTACTTCGACTCGATCGAGATCATCGAGGCGCACCACGCCGGCAAGGTCGACTCGCCCTCCGGCACGGCCGTGCGCACGGCCGAGCTGATCGGCGGCGCGCACCTCGGCGGACGCCCGGTCTCGGCGCCGCACTCCGACCAGCGCGCCCGCGGGCAGCTCGTCGCGGGCGTACCCGTGCACAGCCTGCGCATGGACGGCGTGCTCGCCAAGCAGGACGTCATCATGGGTGCGACCGGCGAGACCCTCACGCTCACGCACACGACGCAGAGCCCGTCGTCGTACGAGGCGGGCATCCTGCTCGCGCTGCGCGCGGCGCCCGAGGCGCGCGGCGTGTCCGTGGGCCTCGAGACGCTGCTCGACCTCGGGTTGCCGACCGAGTGAGCGCACGCAACGCGGCGCGCGTCGGCGCCATCGTCATGGCCGTGCTGCTCGTCGGCTACATCGCCCTCGTCGGCTGGCGCGCCGTGCTCTTCATCGGCTCGGGCGACCCGGTGGGCATCGCCATCGGCGTCGCGCTCGTCGTGCTGCCGGTCATCGCGGTCTGGGCGCTCTGGCGCGAACTCGCGTTCGGGGTGCGCTCCGAGCGACTGGTCGACCGGCTCGACGAGGAGGACGGCCTGCCCGAGTTCCCCGCCCAGCCGAGCGGGCGGCCCGATCGCGCCGAGGCGACCGTCGCGTTCGACGCGTACCGCGCCGAGACCGAGGCCGACCCGGAGTCGTGGCGCGCCTGGCTGCGGCTCGGCATCGCGTACGACGCGGCGGGCGACCGCCGTCGCGCCCGCGCTGCCGTGCGGCAGGCGATCACGCTGGAACGCGCGTCGGCTCCCCGCTGAGCATCGCGTCGATCGCGGCCTCCGCGGTCGCATGCTCGAACCGGAATCCGTCGTCCAGCAGCCGTGCCGGCACGACCTTCTGGCTCGCGAGCAGCATCTCGTCTGCCGCGCCGCCGATCGCCAGTCCGAGCACCGGTTCCGGGATCGTGAACGCGTAGGGCCGTCGCATCCGCTCTGCCAGTGCATGCGAGATGCGGTCGGAGGTGGCGGGCGTCGGCCCCGCGAGGTTCACCGGACCCGACAGCTCCGACTCGACCAGCAGGTGACGGATGGCCCGCACCTCGTCCCGCAGGCTGATCCACGGCCAGTGCTGTCCGCCCGTGCCGAGCCGTGCGCCGAGGCCGAGCTTCGTCAGCAGCGACAGTCGCTGCATCGCGCCGCCGTCGCCCATCACGATGCCGCTGCGGAACATGACCGTTCGCGTCGCCTCGGGTGCGAGCCGGGCGGCGTCCTCCCAGCGGGTCACCACCTCGGCGAGGAACCCGTCGCCCGCCTGCGCCTCCTCGGTGAGCAGCTCCGCGGGGCGGTCGCCGTAGAACCCCGAGGCGGATGCGTTGAGGAACACCGCCGGCGGCGTGCGTGCCTGCCGCATCGCGTCGGTCAGGGTGCGGGTCGCGTCGACCCGTGAGGTGAGGATCTCGCGCCTGTACGCCGGCGTCCACGGCAGCCGGGCGAGGTTCGCGCCCGAGAAGTCGACGACCGCGTCGACACGGTCCATGATGGTGAAATCGATGATGCCCGAGCCGGGCGACCAGCTCAGCTCGTCGTCGGCGCGCGGCTTCCGCCGCACGAGGGTGACGACGTCATGCCCCTCGTCACGCAGCAGCGGAACGAGCGATGAGCCGATGAAGCCGGACGCCCCGGCGATGAGCACGCGCACGGGTCAGGCGAGCTCCGCCTCGATCGTGATCGGGATTGCCGCGAGCGCCTGCGAGATCGGGCAGTTCGTCTTCGCGTCCTCGGCGAACGCCTCGAACTCCTCCTCGCTCATGCCTGGCACCCGGGCGCTCACGAGCAGGTGGCTGCCGAGCACGCCGCGCCCGGCCTCGAACGTGACCGCGGCGGTGGTCTGGATGCTCTCCGGCGGGTGTCCGGCGCCGGCGAGTGCGTTCGACAGCGCCATCGAGAAGCACGACGAGTGCGCCGCGGCGAGCAGTTCCTCGGGGTTCGTGGTGTCGCGCACGCCCTCCGAGCGGGCCGCCCAGTTCACGGGGAACGTGCCCGAGTCGGAGGAGTCCAGGTGCACGTCACCCGATCCCTCGATCAGGCTGCCCTTCCAGACGGTGGTGGCCTCGCTCGTCACTGCCATTGCTTCCTCCTCGTCGCGGTGGAAGCCAGCCTAGCCGCGGCCGTGCCGCACGGGGAGGGGTGGCGTCAGGATGCGCGGATGACCCGTGCGCGCACCAGCAGCGCGTACATGCGGCAGCCGAGGCAGAAGTCGAACGCCGCGTTGAGGAACGCCGCGACGAACGCGATCGACGCCGAGATCCAGACCGCCCCGTCGACGCCGAGGAGTGCGAGCACGAGGCCGGCACCGGTGACGGCGAAGCCGACGCCCTGAGCGAAGGTCGGCGGGCGCGGGTCCTCCGTCTCGGCCGGAGGCGCGAGGCGAGGGCGCACGAAGCGCTTGAAGAGCGCACCCCAGGGGTGGCGGCGGATGCCCGCGAAGGCGCCCCACGCGAACAGCGCGACGAGCGCGGCGAGCAGCAGCAGCGCCGCGAGCGACGCGCCGGCGAGGTCGAGCACGACCACGGTGAGCAGCAGCACGGACGTGACGGCGGCGCCGAAGCGCGGGCCGCGCGGGTCGATCGGGTCAGGTCGTGACACAGGGGGTCCTCGGGCGTTCGAGCGATGGGGAGTGCGGCCGTCACGTCGGCGCGCATCGGCGCACCGGCGAAGCGCTGCACCGCGACGCCGTCGGCGTCGAGCACGACGACGGTGGGGGTCTGCGTCACGCGGAACCGCGCGGCGAGGTCGAGGTGCGTCGCGACGTCGAGCTCGACGTGCGCGAGGTCGGCGTCGGTCGCGGCGATCTCGCCGAGCGCGCGTGCGGTGCCGGGGCAGCGCGCGCAGAACTCGGAGGAGAACTGCAGCAGCGTGGCGCGCGCGGGCAGCGCGTCGAGGTCGAGCTCGGCGGCATCCGCTCGCTCGCCCTTCGAGGCCGCGGCCCGGCCCTCGCGGCGCTTCACCAGGACCCCGAGCACCGACGTGCCGGCCAGCAGGGCCGTGGCGACGCCGAGTGCGAGCAGGAGATCCATGCACCCGAATGTACGCCTGCCCACCTGAGCGGCGCCCGAGTGTGACGGACGATGACGCGCCGCATCCGCCCCCTCGTCGCGGGCACTGACCGGGGCTACCATCGGGGCGTGGCCGCAGTCATCCCAACCCCGTACGAAGACCTGCTGCGCGAGGTGCTCGCCGGCGGCACGCCGAAGTCCGACCGCACCGGTACCGGCACGCGCAGCGTGTTCGGCCGCCAGCTGCGCTTCGACCTCGCCGAGGGCTTCCCGCTCATCACGACCAAGCGCGTGCACTTCAAGTCGGTCGCGTACGAGCTGCTGTGGTTCCTGCGCGGCGACTCGAACGTGCGCTGGCTGCAGGAGCACGGCGTCTCGATCTGGGACGAATGGGCGGATGCCTCGGGCGACCTCGGCCCCGTCTACGGCGTGCAGTGGCGATCGTGGCCGACGCCGTCGGGCGCGCACATCGACCAGCTCGCGCAGGTGATCGAGCAGATCCGCGTCTCGCCCGACTCGCGGCGCCTCGTCGTCTCGGCGTGGAACCCGGCCGACATCCCCGACATGGCGCTCGCGCCCTGCCACGCGCTGTTCCAGTTCTACGTGGCCGACGGCAGGCTGTCGTGCCAGCTCTACCAGCGCAGCGCCGACCTCTTCCTCGGGGTGCCGTTCAACATCGCCTCCTACGCGCTGCTCACCCACCTCGTCGCCGCGCAGACCGGCCTCGGCGTCGGCGACTTCGTCTGGACCGGCGGCGACTGCCACATCTACGACAACCACGTCGACCAGGTGACCGAGCAGCTCACGCGCGACCCGTACCCCTATCCCTCGCTGCGCATCACGGCCGACCGCTCGACCATCTCGGACTACGAGTTCGAGGACCTCGAGGTCGTCGACTACGTGCACCACCCCGCGATCCGGGCCGCCGTCGCGGTATGACGGATGCCCCTGAGCCGGCGCCTGGTCTCGGCGCGCCGTCGATCGGCCTGATCTGGGCCGAGGCGCGTGGCGGCGTCATCGGGCGCGACGGTGTCATGCCGTGGCACCTCCCGGAGGACCTCGCGCACTTCCGTGACGTGACCCGCGGTGCCCCCGTGGTGATGGGCCGCCGCACCTGGGAGTCGCTGCCCCCGCGCTTCCGCCCGCTGCCCGGGCGTCGCAACATCGTCGTCTCGCGCGAGGCAGCGGCCGCCTTCGACGGCGCCGAGCACGCGGCATCCGTGCCCGGCGCCCTCGCGCTCGCCGCCGCGCCCTCGCCCATGCCCCCGGACCGCATCTGGATCATCGGCGGCGCCGAGCTCTACCGCCAGACCATCGCCCTCGCCGACCGCCTCGAGGTGACGCGCATCGACGCCGACATCGACGGCGACACCCGCGCCCCCGCGATCGGCCCGCACTGGCGCCTCGCCGCATCCGACCCCGCCTCCGGCTGGCACACCGCAGCCTCCGGCCTCCGCTACCGCTTCGACACCCTCGCCCGCTGACCCGCCCCCACCTGCGCGCGTCGCCCGCCGGCCCGCGTTCGGCCGACCCCGCCGGTGCGAAACGTAGGACTCGATCGGCGACGCGCCGCGTGGCCCACCCGCATCCGCCCACATTTCCTACGGTTCGCTCTGCCGTCCCCGCGCCATCCATGCCCGGCTCGTGCGAAGCGTAGGACTCGATCGGCGACGCGCCGCGTGGCACGCCCGCATCCGCCCGATTCTCCTACGATTTGTCCCGCATCGTCTCCTCCACAGCCGCCCGAACCGCCCGAACTTCCCGTGAGACGCGGCCGACGCGCACCGCCGTCGCCGGACCGCCACGCTGCTCGAGTGACTGAACCGCACCTCGTGCAGCGCACCTGCCGCGACCTCGGCGGCGTCGCCCGCGCCGCAGAGCTCGCCGCGGCAGGCGTAGGCCGACGCGCCCTGGCCCGCGCGCTCGCCGACGGCGCACTGATCCGGCTCCGCCAGGGGATCTACGCAATGCCCGACCTGGATCCCGACGCAGCCGCCGCCGTCCGCCACGGTGGAGCGCTCGGATGCCTCTCCGCGGCCCGCGCCCTCGGGCTCTGGGTGCTGACCGACGACGATCGCCTGCACGTGTCTATGCCCCCGACCGGGCGCTCGCGCGAGCACCCGGACTGCGCGTGCGTCCTGCACTGGACCGGCGGCGTACTCCGACCCATCGCATCGATCGTCGACGTGCTCCGCCAGGTGCTCGCGTGCGCCGGCCCGGAGGAATTCTTCGTGTGCCTGGAATCGGCGATGCGGCTGAAGCGGATCGACGCCGCCGGGGTCGCGCGCCTCCGCGCACGGGTGCCGTCCTGGGTGCGGCCACTCGTCGACGACGCCCAATGGGACGCAGACAGCGGCCTCGAGTCCCTGCTGCGGTTCCGGCTCCGCCCGTACCGGCTGCGAATCCGCTCGCAGGTGGTGATCCCGACCGTCGGTCGCGTGGACCACGTCATCGGCGACCGACTGATCCTCGAGGCGGACGGGCGCGAGAACCACGATGGTGGGTCCGAGCGACACCGAGACCTGGTCCGAGACGCGGCCGCCGCCGCGCTCGGGTTCGACACCCTTCGGTTCGACTACGCGCAGATCGTGCACGACTGGCCGTCGGTTCGTGCCGCGATCCTGGCCAAGGTCGATGCCGGCCTCCACCTGCGGTGTGCGGATCGGAGGAGATTCAGCGCCTGAGCGTGCTCGGCAGCGGCGTGTCGACCGATTCCTCCTTCAGTTCGCACGCGAGGGTGCGACGCACGGCGCGCCCCGCCGGAGCGATAGCCTGTACCCCGTGACTTCCCCGGAGAACCCGTTCGGCCAGGTGCTCGTGGCACTCGTCACCCCGATGACCGCCGACGGCGAGGTCGACTGGCCCGCGGTCGAGCGCCACATGGACCACGTGATCGCGAACGGCGCCGACGGCATCGTCGTGACCGGCACGACCGGCGAGACCTCGACCCTCACCGACCCCGAGAAGATCCGCCTCGTCGAGGTCGGCAAGGACGTCGCGGCGGGCCGCGCCAAGATCATCACGGGCGGCGGCTCGAACGAGACCGCGCACGCCATCGAGCTCTACCAGAAGAGCGAGCAGGCCGGCGCCGACGGCATCATGATCGTCACGCCGTACTACAACAAGCCCACCCAGGCGGGCGTGCTCACGCACTTCCGCATGGTGGCGGATGCCACGGACCTGCCCGTGATCCTCTACGACATCCCCGGCCGCACCGGCGTCCCGATCAGGTACGAGACGATCCTGCGCGTCGCCAAGCACCCGAACATCCTCGCGATCAAGGACGCCAAGGGCGACTTCTCCGAGGTGAGTCGCGTGCTGAACCAGACCGACCTGATGTACTTCTCGGGCGACGACTCGAACGTGCTGCCGCACCTGTCGATCGGCGCGACCGGGCTCATCGGCGTGACCGCGAACATCGTGCCCGGGCCGTACCGCACGATCGTCGACGCGGTGAACGCGGGCGACCTCAAGACCGCCACCGCCGCCCACCGCCAGCTCGAGCCGCTCGTGCGCGCCACGATGACGCACGTGCCCGGCACGGTCGCGGCGAAGTACATCCTGCACGGCCTCGGCCGCATCGGCAGCCCGCGCGTGCGCCTGCCGCTCGTCGGGCCCGAGGAGTGGGAGGCTGCACTCATCGAGGACGAGATCGACCTCGTACGCGACCTTCCGGGCGTCGACTTCCGCCACTTCCGGCCCGACCGCAACGCCGCCGCGGGCGGCGCGCTGCCGAAGATCGCCGGCACCACCCGATAGACGACGCGGATGCCCCGACAGGGCCGTCCGCACCACAGACAACCGAACACAGGAGGCCCCATGCAGGGCGAGATCGTCGAACCCGCACCCCTCGAGCCCGGCACGCTGCGCGTGATCCCCGTCGGCGGACTGGGCGAGGTCGGCCGCAACATGACCACCTTCGAGATCGACGGCAAGATCCTCATCGTCGACTGCGGCGTGCTCTTCCCCGAGGAGCACCAGCCCGGCGTCGACCTGATCCTGCCCGATTTCGCGCCCGTGCGCGACCGGCTCGACGACATCGTGGGCGTCGTGCTCACCCACGGCCACGAGGACCACATCGGCGCGGTGCCGTACCTGCTGAAGCTGCGCGCCGACATCCCCCTGATCGGCTCGGGCCTCACCCTCGCGCTCGTGGAGGCGAAGCTCAAGGAGCACCGCATCCAGCCGTACAGCCTCACGGTGAAGGAGGGCCAGCGCGAGTCGCTCGGCCCGTTCGACCTCGAGTTCGTCGCGGTGAACCACTCGATCCCCGACGCGCTCGCCGTGGCGATCACCACGAGCGCCGGCAAGGTGCTCGCGACCGGCGACTTCAAGATGGACCAGCTGCCGCTGGACGGCCGCCTCACCGACCTGCGCGAGTTCGCGCGCCTGGGCCAGGAGGGCGTCGACCTGTTCCTCGTCGACTCCACGAACGCGGATGTCCCGGGCTTCACCCCGCTCGAGCGGGCGATCGGGCCCGTGCTCGACCAGGTCATCTCGCGCGCCGAGCGCCGCGTCATCGTGGCGAGCTTCTCGAGCCACGTGCACCGCGTGCAGCAGGTGCTCGACGCGGCCCACGCGAACGGCCGCCGGGTGGCGCTGCTCGGACGCTCGATGGTGCGCAACATGACCATCGCGGCCGACCTGGGCTACCTGCACGTGCCCGAGGGCGTGCTGGTCGACTACAAGAAGTCGGGCGACATCCCCGACGACAAGATCGTCTACATGTCGACCGGGTCGCAGGGCGAGCCGATGGCGGTGCTCAGCCGCATGGCGAACCTCGACCACCAGATCGAGGTCGGCGTGGGCGACACGGTGATCCTCGCGTCGAGCCTCATCCCGGGCAACGAGAACGCGGTCTACCGCGTGATCGACGGGCTCACCAAGCTCGGCGCGAACGTCGTGCACAAGGCCAACGCGAAGGTGCACGTCTCCGGTCACGCGGCCGCGGGCGAGCTGCTCTACTGCTACAACATCCTGCAGCCGAAGAACGTGCTGCCGATCCACGGCGAATACCGGCACCTGGCAGCGAATGCGGCACTCGCGATCGACACCGGCGTGCCGGCGAAGAACGTGTTCATGGGCGAGGACGGCAGCGTGTTCGACCTCAAGGACGGCCAGGTCCGGCAGGTCGGCCAGCTCGACCTCGGCTTCGTCTACGTCGACGGCTCGACCGTGGGCGAGATCACCGACGCCGACCTGAAGGATCGCCGCATCCTCGGCGAGGAGGGCTTCATCTCCGTGATCGTCGTCGTCGACGCGGCGACCGGGCGGGTCATCAGCGGCCCCGAGATCCACGCGCGCGGCTTCGCCGAGGACGACAAGGTGTTCGACGACGTGAAGCCGAAGATCGAGAAGGCACTGGCGGATGCCGCGCACAACGGCGTCCGCGACACGCACGCACTCCAGCAGGTCGTGCGTCGCGCCGTCGGCGGGTGGGTCAGCCGCAAGCTGCGGCGCCGCCCGATGCTCGTGCCGCTCGTCATCGAGGCGTAGCCCGGGAGGCGCGGACGCGCAGCCGCCGGTCAGGGGCCGGAAATCGCCGCGAAACACCGGCGGCGTAGCATCCGCTCATGGTGGCGTCATTCACCCTGCGTCCGGCGGTTCCCGCCGACGGGCCGTTCCTGGCCGAGATGGTCGTCGAGGCGGCCAACTGGCACGCGGCGCGCGCCCGGCCGAAGTTCGCGGTGCTGACCGACCCCGCGCACGTGCACTACGTGTCGGGCTGGATGCGTCCGGGCGACGTCGGCGTCGTCGCCGAGAACCCCGACGGCGAGGCCGTGGGCGCCGCCTGGTACCGCATCTTCAGCAAGGACGACGCGGCGCACGGCTTCGTCGCGACCGGCGTGCCCGAGTTGATCATCGGCGTGCGCCCGATGTGGCGCGGCGTCGGCGTCGGCCGCGCGCTCATGCGCGAGCTCGTCCGCAGCGCGACGGCCGCCGGGTACGTCCGCATCGCGCTGAGCGTCGAGCAGGGCAACTTCGCCGAAGGCCTGTACCGCAGCGAGGGCTTCCGCGTCGCCGAGGTGCATCCGCCGCGCCTCACCATGGTGCGCCGGCTGACCTGAGCGAGCGGATGCCCCGCCAGGGCGGATCGCCGATCGCGAACACTCGCGCCCGCTTCAGGCCCGAAGTCGGCCGCCGCCCCTAACGTGGACGCATGGCCACGAGCACCAAGTCGACGAGTCGCGCCTCCGGGCGGTCCGGCCGCGGCAGCTCGTCGTCCGGGGGAACGACGAAGAAGACCGCGACGAAGCCGGCCGCGAAGGCGCCGGCGCGCTCCAAGGCGCCCGCAAAGCGGGCCCCGCGCGACCCGGATCGCGATCCGCTCCTCGTCCGCGCGTGGATGGGCATGGCCCACGTCGCCGGCGGCGCCGCACGCGCGCTCGGTCCGGAGACCCTCGCCAAGGAGGACCGCCGCGACGGCCTGCCGTTCTTCCTCGTGCTCCTGGCGATCGCCGGTGCGGTCGTCGAGTGGTTCCTGATCAACGAGCCCGTCGCCCAGGTCGTCGACGCCTGGACGTTCGGCGGCCTGCTCGGCCGCGTGGCGTTCGCCCTGCCGGTCATCCTGCTCGTGTTCGCGATCTGGCTCTTCCGCCACCCGAGCTCGGTACACGACAACACGCGCATCGGCATCGGCCTGTGGCTGCTGCTGCTGACGGTCTCGGGGCTCTGCCACATCTTCGGCGGCCAGCCCGACCCGAGCGAGGGCATGGAGGTGCTCGCGACCGCGGGCGGCATCCTCGGCTGGATGCTCGCGCAGCCGCTCGTGCTGCTCACGACCGAGATCGGCGCGACCGCGATCGTCATCGTGCTGCTGCTGCTGTCGATCCTGATCATCACGAAGACCCCGCCGAACCGCATCCCGTCCCGACTGGGCGAGCTGTACCGCTGGCTGTTCGGCGCGACGCTCGAGGAACAGCCCGAGGCGGAGCCATCCGAGAAGAAGTCCCGCCGCGGGAGGAAGTCCACCCAGGTCGAACTCGACGGCGTCGACGACGAGGACGACGAGCCGTCGTCGCCCGGCGTGCTGCCGTGGTGGCGGCGCAATTCGTCGAACCGCGAGGAGGACCCGGAGTTCGACTCCTCCGGCGACGGCATGACCGAGGTGTTCGGCGACGGACGCCCGGAGGGCGGGTTCGAGACGGCGCTCGAGGGTGCGCCGGTCGGGCGCGCCGAGTACGGCGCCGCCGTCGAGAGCGACCTGCAGCGCGCGGAGTCGGCCATCCAGGACTTCGGCGGCGCGGGCGCGCCGCCCGTCGCGCGCGACGCCGGTGCCACGGGCGCGACCGAGGTCCTGCCCGGGTTCGTGGCCGCAGCGGCGGGGGAGTCGGGGTTCGACCCCAACCAGGTGCCCGAGCAGGCTTCGCCCGAGGCCGAGCATCCGTACCACCTGCCTGCGGCGTCGACCCTCGCGGCCGGTGCCCCGGCGAAGTCGCGGTCGGCCGCCAACGACGATGTGGTGCGCGCGATCACGCACGTGCTCGACCAGTTCGGCGTCGACGCGAAGGTGACCGGGTTCTCGCGCGGCCCGACCGTCACTCAGTACGAGATCGAGCTCGGTCCGGGCGTCAAGGTCGAGCGCGTGACCGCGCTGTCGAAGAACCTGTCGTACGCGGTCGCGTCGAACGAGGTGCGCATCCTCTCGCCCATCCCGGGCAAGAGCGCGATCGGCGTCGAGATCCCGAACTCCGACCGCGAGATCGTCACGCTCGGCGACGTGCTGCGCTCGTCGACCGCATCCGGCAGCACCCACCCGATGACCATCGGCGTGGGCAAGGACGTCGGCGGCGGCTACGTGGTCGCGAACCTCGCGAAGATGCCGCACCTGCTCGTCGCCGGCTCCACCGGCTCGGGCAAGTCGAGCTTCGTGAACTCCATGATCACGAGCCTGCTCATGCGCGCCAAGCCGGCCGACGTGCGCATGGTGCTCATCGACCCGAAGCGCGTCGAGCTCGCCCCGTACGCCGGGGTGCCGCACCTGATCACGCCCATCATCACGAACCCGAAGAAGGCGGCCGAGGCGCTGCAGTGGGTCGTGAAGGAGATGGACATGCGGTACGACGACCTCGCGTCGTTCGGGTTCCGCCACATCGACGACTTCAACAAGGCCGTCGTGAACGACGAGATCGTGCTGCCCGAGGGGAGTGAGCGCACGCTCAAGCCGTACCCGTACCTGCTGGTCGTGGTCGACGAGCTCGCCGACCTCATGATGGTCGCCCCGCGCGACGTCGAGGACTCGATCGTGCGCATCACGCAGCTCGCGCGCGCGTCGGGCATCCACCTCGTGCTCGCGACCCAGCGGCCGTCGGTCGACGTCGTCACGGGCCTCATCAAGGCGAACGTGCCGTCGCGGCTCGCGTTCGCGGTGACGAGCGTGACCGACTCCCGCGTCATCCTCGACCAGCCGGGCGCCGACAAGCTCATCGGCCAGGGCGACGGACTCTTCCTGCCTATGGGCGCGTCGAAGTCGATCCGCGTGCAGGGCGCGTGGGTGAGCGAATCCGAGATCGAGAAGGTCGTCAAGCACGTCACCCGCCAGGCCCGGCCCGAGTACCGCAAGGACGTCGAGGCGGCCGTCGAGAAGAAGGAGATCGAGTCCGACATCGGCGACGACCTCGAGGTGCTGCTCGCCGCGGCCGAACTGGTCGTGTCGACGCAGTTCGGCTCGACCTCGATGCTCCAGCGCAAGCTGCGGGTCGGCTTCGCCAAGGCGGGCCGGCTCATGGACCTGCTCGAGTCGCGCGAGATCGTCGGGCCGTCCGAGGGGTCGAAGGCGCGAGACGTGCTGGTGACCGCCGAGCAGCTGCCGGGCGTGCTCGCGAGGCTCCGCGGCGAGGAGCCGGTCGAGCATCGCCCCGCCGCATCCGCCGCCCCCGCCGAGCCCTACGAGGGCGACCCGGTGGCGCGCATGTCGGAGGGTCACGAAGAGGTCGACGGCGGGTCGGACGAGGACGCCTGGGGGCTCACCGGCCGCGACTGAGCGACCGGTAGTCTTTCCCCATGAGCGACGCCGACAGCCCGACCCGATCGGCGAACTGGAACCTCCCGAACGCCATCACCGTGGTGCGCATCCTGATGGCGCCGTTCTTCTTCTGGATGCTGCTGGCCGACGGCGGCTCCGACGGCCCCCTCCGCTGGATCGCCGCGGCGTTCTTCATCGTCGCGATCTCGACCGACGGGCTCGACGGGCACATCGCGCGCAGCCGAGGGCTCGTCACCGACCTCGGCAAGATCCTCGACCCGATCGCCGACAAGCTCCTCACGAGCGGTGCGCTCATCTGCCTGTCGATCCTCGGCGAGCTGTGGTGGTGGGTCACCGCGCTCATCGTCCTCCGCGAGGTCGGCATCACGGTGTGGCGCCTCGTCGAACTGCGACGCGGCAACGTCGTGCCGGCGTCGAGCGGCGGCAAGCTGAAGACGGTCGTGCAGGCCGTCGCGATCTCGCTCGCGCTCACGCCGCTCTGGCTGTTCCTCGGCGACTGGGTGTTCTGGGTGAACTGGTTCGCCATGGGCGTGGCGCTCGTGCTCACGGTGTGGTCGGGCGCGGTGTACCTCGTCGACGCCGCGAAGCTGCGGCGCACCGGGGCGGATGCCTGAGGGCGCGCGCTCGCTCGTCGACGCGCTCGCCGCGCGGGGCATGACCGTCGCCGTCGCGGAGTCGCTCACCGGCGGGATGCTCGCCGCGCGGATCGTGGACGTGCCCGGGGCATCCGCCGTGTTCCTCGGGGGCATCGTGGCGTACGCCACGGAGCTCAAGCACGACCTGCTCGGGGTGGATGCCGCGCTGCTCGCGGAGCGCGGGCCGGTGGACGCGGAGGTGGCCCGGCAGCTCGCGTCGGGGGTGCGGCGCGCGTGCGCGGTCGACGGGCGCGAGGCCGACCTCGGGGTGGCGACGACCGGGGTCGCCGGGCCGGACGCGCAGGGCGGGAAGGCGCCGGGGACGGTGTTCGTGGGGGTCGCGACCGACGCGGGGTCGCGAGCGGTCGAGCTCGCGCTGACGGGGGAGCGGGCCGCGATCCGCGCGGCGACGGTCGAGGCGGCGCTGGCCGAAGCGGTCGCCGAAGTGCGGAATAGACGGCGTTAACAGGCCGTTACATGTACGGCATTCACACGCAAAGCCCAGTGTGCGACGCTAATGTCGTAGGAAGGGAACCAGTCGCCAGTCGACCGGCTCCCGGATCGGCCGCTCGGGCCGATGGGCAGAGAGAAGGAGGTTCCCGATGGTTCTGGTTCGTCAGGAAATCGGCGATGTGCTGAGGGACTTCCGCCTGCAGAAGGGTCGGACGCTCCGACAGGTCGCGAGCAAGGCCAGCGTGGCCCTCGGCTACCTGAGCGAGGTGGAGCGCGGCCAGAAGGAGGCCTCGAGCGAGATCCTCGCCTCGGTGGCGGAGGCGCTCGAGACCCCGATCTCGACCATCATGCGCGAGGTCGGCGACCGTCTGGCAGTGATCGAGGGCATCGACCCGATCCCCGACACGGTTCCCGACGAGTTCGTGGCCGGCTTCGACGCCGACATGATGGTGCGCTGACCCACGACACATCGACGTACGGAACGACCGGCCCGCGGGCCGGTCGTTCTCGTTTCCCGGCAGGAGGGCCCGTGAAGCTCAGCGAGTTCCGCATCGCGGTCGACGACGAGTTCGGCGCCGGCTACGGCCGTGTGGTCGTCGCCGACCTGGTGCTGCCCACGCTCGCCGGGCGCACGGCCGAGCAGGCGCTGGCCGACGGCGTGCCGGCGCGCGAGGTGTGGAACGCGCTGTGCGACGCGACCGACGTGCCCTCGCATCGCCGCTACGGCGTTGGGCGCCTCGACCACCGCGGCTGACGCGGGTGCGGATGTTCGATGAATCGCGCATGACACGCGGCGTGTCGATCGAACACGTGTTCGGATTCCGGGCGTAGTCTCCTCAACAGGCGGGTGAGCCCCGCGCGTCGGGAACTCCACGGCGCTGCAACCGACCGATGTCGGGGGTGGTGCGTAGCGTGAACGGCGTCGGATCACACCGCACCGCCTTGTCGACGAGGTGTCCCGGGTCACGGCCCGGGCGCGGAGCGACAGCCTACAGGCAGCAGCACCGAGACGAAGGAGACAGCACATGCCCTCACCCGCAGACCGCGAGAAGGCCCTCGAGACGGCCCTCGCACAGATCGACCGCCAGTTCGGGAAGGGCTCGGTGATGCGCCTCGGCAGCGAAGAGCGCGCTCCCGTCGAGATCATCCCCACCGGCTCCATCGCACTCGACGTGGCGCTCGGCGTGGGCGGCCTCCCGCGCGGCCGCATCATCGAGATCTACGGCCCGGAGTCGTCGGGTAAGACGACCCTCACGCTGCACGCCATCGCGAACGTGCAGCGCGCCGGCGGCATCGCCGCGTTCATCGACGCCGAGCACGCGCTCGACCCCGACTACGCCAAGAAGCTCGGCGTCGACATCGACTCGCTGCTCGTCTCGCAGCCCGACACGGGTGAGCAGGCGCTCGAGATCGCCGACATGCTGATCCGCTCGGGCTCGATCGACCTGGTCGTCATCGACTCGGTGGCCGCGCTCGTGCCCCGCGCCGAGATCGAGGGCGAGATGGGCGACTCCCACGTCGGCCTCCAGGCGCGCCTCATGTCGCAGGCGCTCCGCAAGATCACCGGTGGCCTCAACCAGACCAAGACCACCGCGATCTTCATCAACCAGCTCCGCGAGAAGATCGGCGTGTTCTTCGGCAGCCCCGAGACCACCGCGGGCGGCAAGGCGCTGAAGTTCTACGCGTCGGTGCGCCTGGACATCCGCCGCATCGAGACCCTGAAGGACGGCGGCGACGCGGTCGGCAACCGCACGCGCGTGAAGGTCGTGAAGAACAAGATGGCCCCGCCGTTCAAGCAGGCCGAGTTCGACATCCTCTACGGCGTCGGCATCTCCCGCGAGGGCAGCCTCATCGACTACGGCGTCGACCAGGGCATCGTCAAGAAGTCGGGCGCCTGGTACACCTACGACGGCGACCAGCTCGGGCAGGGCAAGGAGAACGCCCGCAACTTCCTCATCAAGAACCCCGACATCGCCGAGGAGATCGAGCAGAAGATCCTCGGCAAGCTCGGCATCGGCGCCAAGGGCATCCCGATGGGGGACAGCGTCGGCAACGTCGAGTCCATCCAGGGCAAGCTCGGCGCCAAGAAGGGCGCATGACCCGCTCCACGAACACCGGCCGGGGCGATCGCGACGATGACGCGATCGCCCCGGTCGCCTACCTGCCGTGGGTGCAGCCCGGCGACGCGGCTTCGCCGGCTGACGCTGCGTCCGCAGACGAGTCGTCACGGTCGGAGCCCGCGCGGAAACAGCCGGCCAGCCGTGCGCGGCCGGAGCTGTGGGGCGTGGTGCCGGGTTCGGAGCCATCCGACTGCGAGCGCGTGGAGGCTCGGCTGGCAGAAGAACCCGGTGTGGATGAGGACCGCGTCGACCGCGTGGTGCTCGCACGGCTGCGGCGGTCTTCTCTCAGCGTGTCGGAGGTCCGCCGGCTGCTCCGCGAGCACGATGTCGAGGCGGAGCAGATCGACGGCTGGATCGATCGGTACGAGCGGCTCGGCTACCTCGACGACCGATCGTTCGCCGACCAGCTCGCCGCCTCGCTGGTGGAGCGCAAGGGCTACGGGGCCGGTGCGGTACTCGCCGAGCTCCAGCGCCGCGGCATCGACCAGGCGCTCGCGCGCGAGACCGTTGACGCGCTCGACGGCGACGACGAGCGGTCGCGGGCGATCGAGCTCGCCGCCGAGCGCGTCCGCCGCATGGGATCGCTCGACCGCACCGCTGCGGTGCGCCGGCTCTCCGGCTACCTGCAACGCCGCGGCTACTCGGGCGATGTCGTCCGCGAGGCCGTGAACGCCGCGCTCGACGGCGCGCACGTCTGACTCGGCACGTGCCGGCCGGGCGCTCGCATCCCGCATGCGAATCGTAGACTGGTGCGCATCATGAGCAGCATCACCGAGACGCCGACCGTCATCGAGGGGTCGCGTGGCGCAGTCGACGACGCCGGCCGTGCGCGCACCTACGAGGTGCGCACCTTCGGCTGCCAGATGAACGTGCACGACTCCGAGCGCCTGAGCGGCTCGCTCGAGGCCGCCGGCTACGTGCCCGCCGAGGGCGCCGAGCCCGACGTCGTCGTCATCAACACGTGCGCGGTGCGCGAGAACGCCGACAACAAGCTCTACGGCAACCTCGGTCACCTCGCCGGCGTCAAGCGCCGCCACGAGGGCATGCAGATCGCCGTGGGTGGATGCCTCGCGCAGAAGGACACGAGCACCATCCTCGAGAAGGCGCCGTGGGTCGACGTGGTGTTCGGCACGCACAACATGGGCGCGCTGCCGCGTCTGCTCGAACGCGCGCGGCACAACGACGAGGCCCAGCTCGAGATTCTCGACGCGCTCGAGACGTTCCCGTCGACGCTGCCGACGAAGCGCGACTCGAGCTACAGCGGCTGGGTGTCGATCTCGGTGGGATGCAACAACACCTGCACCTTCTGCATCGTGCCGTCGCTGCGCGGCAAGGAGAAGGACCGCCGGCCCGGCGACATCCTCGCCGAGGTGCAGGCGCTCGTCGACGACGGCGCGATCGAGGTCACGCTGCTCGGCCAGAACGTGAACTCCTACGGCGTCGAGTTCGGCGACCGGCAGGCGTTCGGCAAGCTGCTGCGCGCCGCCGGGCGCATCGACGGCCTGGAGCGCATCCGCTTCACGAGCCCCCACCCGGCCGCGTTCACCGACGACGTGATCGACGCCATGGCGGAGACGCCGAACGTCATGCCGCAGCTGCACATGCCGCTGCAGTCGGGCTCCGACCGCATCCTCAAGGCGATGCGCCGGTCGTACCGCAGCGAGCGGTTCCTCGGCATCCTCGACAAGGTGCGCGAGCGCATCCCGCATGCCGCGATCAGCACCGACATCATCGTGGGCTTCCCCGGCGAGACCGAGGAGGACTTCCAAGAGACCCTGCGCGTGGTCGAGGCGGCGCGGTTCGCGTCGGCGTTCACGTTCCAGTACTCGATCCGCCCCGGCACGCCCGCGGCGACCATGGACGACCAGGTGCCGAAGGAGGTCGTGCAGGACCGCTACGACCGCCTGATCGCCCTGCAGGAGCGCATCAGCCTCGAGGAGAACAAGGCGGTCGTGGGCCGCGAGGTCGAGCTGCTCGTCGCCACCGGCGAGGGCAAGAAGGACGCCGAGACCCACCGCATGTCGGGTCGCGCGGAGGACAGCCGGCTCGTGCACTTCGAGGTGCCGGCAGGCTCCGAGCTGCCGCGTCCCGGCGACGTCGTCACCGTGACGGTCACCCACGCCGCGCCGTTCCACCTCATCGCCGACTCGCCCGACGGTGCGCCGCTGCGCATCCGCCGCACGCGCGCCGGCGACGCGTGGGACCGCGCGCAGGCCGACAGCTGCGGTGTGCCGGCCGCCCCCGGCGCGGCATCCGGCGGCGCCGTCTCGCTCGGCCTGCCGACCGTGCGCGTGGTGGACGAGACCCGCACGACGTGACCCTGATCGCGGTCGTCGGCGCGACCGGCACCGGCAAGAGCGAGTTCGCGCTCGACGTCGCCGAGGCGATCGCCGCGCGCGGCGGCCGCGCAGAGGTCGTGAACGCCGACGCCATGCAGCTCTACCGGGGCATGGACATCGGCACCGCGAAGCTCGCGCCCCACGAGCGCCGGGGCGTGCCGCACCACCTGCTCGACGTGCTCGACGTCACCGACGAGGCATCCGTCGCCGCGTACCAGCTCCAGGCGCGCGCCGCGATCACCGCGATCCGCGAGCGCGGCGCCGTGCCGTTGCTCGTGGGCGGGTCGGGCCTCTACGTCTCCGCCGTGCTCTACGAGTTCGAGTTCCCCGGCACCGACGCCGAGGTACGCGCACGGCTCGAGGCCGAGCTCGAGCGAGACGGTCGTGGCGCCCTGCATCGCCGCCTGCGCGAACTCGACGCGCCCACGGCCGAGGCGGTCGGCCCGCACAACGCCCGCCGCATCGTGCGTGCGCTCGAGGTGATCGAGGTGACCGGTGAGCCGGCCGCGGCCCGGCTGCCCGACGAGCCGGTGCCATGGACGCGACACGAGACGGTGCGCCTGCACGTCGACCGCGACGAACTCGTACCGCGACTCGACGCGCGCGTCGAGCGCATGTGGCGCGACGGGATCGTCGACGAGGTGCGGGGGCTCATCCCGCAGGGCATCGAGCGCGGGGTCACCGCGAGCCGCGCGATCGGATACGCCCAGGCGATCGCCGAGGTGCACGAGAGGATGCCCCGGGAGGACGCCATCGCCGAGACGCAGGCGCTCACCCGGCGCTACGCCCGCCGCCAGGTCGGCTGGTTCCGCCGGTACGCCGATACGACCGTGCTCGATGCGACCGACGCCGATGCGCGGGCCGAGCAGGTGCACCGCCTCGCGACCCTAGACTGATCGGCATGCCGTTCGATCTGCCGTTCACCAAGGGCCAGGGCACGGGCAACGACTTCGTGCTCGTCTCAGACCCCGAGGGTGAGCTCGACCTCACGCCCGAGCGCGTGCGCGCGATCTGCGACCGCCGGTTCGGCGTGGGCGGCGACGGCGTCATCCGCGCCGTGCGCTCGCGTGCGATCGACGAGGGCGCCGCCGCGCTCGCGGAGGAGCCCGCCGCCGAGTGGTTCATGGACTATCGCAACGCCGACGGCTCGATCGCCGAGATGTGCGGCAACGGCATCCGCGTCTTCACCCGGTACCTGCTCGAGCAGGGCCTCGCCACGCTCGAGCCCGGCAGCACGCTGCCGATCGGCACCCGCACGGGCGTGCACGACGTGATTGCGAGCGCCACCGGGTTCCAGGCCGACCTCGGCCGCTGGCGCCTCGAGGGCGGCGAGCCGCTCGTGCGCGCCAAGGAGCTGCCGGTCGCGCGCCCCGGCCTCGGCGTCGACGTGGGCAACCCGCACGTGGTCGTCGCGGTCGCCGACGACGACGAGCTCGAGTCGATCGACCTGTCGTTCGTCCCGGTGCTGGAGCCCGCACCCGAGGCGGGCGCGAACGTCGAGTTCGTGGTGCCGGGCGAGCCGCTCGTGGTCGACGGCGTCGGCCGCATCCGCATGCGCGTGCACGAGCGAGGGTCGGGGGAGACGCTCTCGTGCGGCACCGGCGCGGTCGCGGCCGCCCTCGCGGTGCGCCACTGGGCGGGCGAGGGCGCGCCGAACGAGTGGCGCGTGCAGGTGCCGGGCGGCATCCTCGGCGTGCGCATGTTCCCCGCCGAGGACGGCGAGCACGTGGCCCTCGCGGGCCCGGCCGAGCTGGTCTTCGACGGCGTCGTAGCGGTCGAGTAGCGCGCGGGCCTCAGCCGGCCCGGCGCACCCGCAGCACCCGGAACCCCTTGCTGATCGTCTCGCGCGTCACGTCGAAGTCGTCGGGCAGTTCGCCCTGCAGCCAGCGTTGCAGTGAGTCCGAGCCGAGGTTGCGCTGCACGACGAGCCAGGCGTCGCCGCCCGGCTCGAGGCGCGGCAGCCAGCGCAGCAGCAGCGCGTGCAGCTCCTGCTTGCCGATGCGGATCGGCGGGTTCGACCAGATGCTGCGGAACTGGAGCCCCTCGGGAACATCGTCGGGCAGTGCGGCGTTGACCTGAGGCAGGCCGAGTGCGGCGGCGTTGCGGCGCACGAGGTCGAGGGCCCGCTCGTTCACGTCGACCGCCCAGACGTCGGCGTGGGGCGACTCGAGGCCGAGCGTCAGCGCGATCGGCCCCCAGCCGCAGCCGATGTCGAGCAGCGCCCCGCCGGGCGGCGGCTCGGGCGCGTTGGCCAGCAGCACCCGGGTGCCCTGGTCGATGCGATCGGGGCTGAAGATGCCGGATGCGGTGGTCAGCGTGACCTCGCGACCGGCGAGTCGCACCTGGAGGGGCCGGAGGGCGCCGGAGCTGGCGGGCTGCGACGAGAAGTAGTGGTCCGACGCCATAGAGGGAACGTAGCGCAGAGCGAGGAACTAGGGTTAACGGGATGGATCGTACCGAGGAACGGCTGACCGCCGACGACGACGCCGTGGAGCGGGTGCTCGCCCACGGCGATTCGCACGCGCGCGGATTCAGCCTGTTCGACGGTCGCGCCGGGGCGCTCCAGGCGCATGAGACGGCGACGGATGCCTCGGGCGGCGACGCCTACGACGGCGACCAGTTCGACCGTGAGGACCGCGCCGCGCTCCGCCGCGTCGTCGGCCTCTCGACCGAGCTCGAGGACGTCACCGAGGTCGAGTACCGGCAGCTGCGCCTCGAGAACGTGGTGCTCATCGGCGTGCACCCGCAGGGTGGGCTGCGCGACGCGGAGAACTCGCTGCGCGAGCTCTCCGCACTCGCCGAGACCGCCGGCGCGCGCGTGCTCGACGGCCTGCTCCAGCGCCGTCCGCACCCCGATCCCTCCACCTACCTCGGTCGCGGCAAGGCAGAGGAGCTGCGCATGATCGTGCGGTCCCTCGGCGCCGACACCGTCATCGCCGACACCGAGCTCGCACCGAGCCAGCGTCGTGCGCTGGAGGACGTGGTGAAGGTCAAGGTCATCGACCGCACGGCCGTGATCCTCGACATCTTCAGCCAGCACGCCAAGAGCCGCGAGGGCAAGGCGCAGGTCGAGCTCGCGCAGCTCGAGTACCTGCTCCCGCGCCTGCGCGGCTGGGGTGAGTCGATGTCCCGCCAGGCCGGTGGCCAGGTGGGCGGCGCGGGCGCCGGCATGGGCTCCCGCGGACCCGGTGAGACGAAGATCGAGCTCGACCGCCGCCGCATCCACACCCGCATGTCCCGCCTGCGCAAGCAGATCGCGGCGATGAAGCCGGCCCGCGAGGCCAAGCGCGCGAACCGCCGCCGCAACGCGGTGCCGTCGGTCGCGATCGCCGGGTACACCAACGCCGGCAAGTCGAGCCTCGTCAACCGCATCACGGGCGCGGGCGTGCTCGTCGAGAATGCCCTGTTCGCGACCCTCGACGCGACCGTGCGCCGCAACCAGACCCCCGACGGCCGCCTGTACACGATCGCCGACACGGTCGGCTTCGTGCGCAACCTGCCGCACCAGCTCGTCGAGGCGTTCCGATCGACGCTCGAGGAGGTCGGCGACTCCGACCTGATCGTGCACGTCGTCGACGCGTCGCACCCCGATCCGGCGAGCCAGCTCGCCACGGTGCGCGACGTCATCGGCGAGCTCGGCGCACGAGACATCCCCGAGCTCGTGGTCTTCAACAAGTCCGACCTCATCGACGACGAGGAGCGCCTGGTGCTCCGCGGCCTCGAGCCCGACGCGGTCTTCGCGTCGGCGCGCACGGGTGCGGGCATCCCCGAGCTGCTCGAGGTCATCGCCGCGCGCATCCCCGACCCCTCGGTCGAGGTCGACCTGCTGGTGCCGTACGACCGCGGCGACATCGTCTCGACGCTGCACGAGGCCGGCCGCGTGCTCGAGGTCGACTACCGCGACGAGGGCACGCACGTGCGCGCGCTCGCGAACCCCGAGCTCGCCGCGCAGCTCGCCGAGTACTCGGTGCGCCCCGCGGCATCCGTCGCCGAATAGCCCCGGAGCCCGCCCCGCCTGCGGGCCGCCGATCGCCGCAGACCCTCGCACGTCACATTCGGTCACGGGGCTGACGGCGCCGGGCGACCGGCGTATCGTCGTGATCGATCGTTGCGACGGGCCCGGCCCGCCGCGTGGAGCGACCGCCGAGCCCGGCACCCGCCCGCGACACCGACCACGCGTCGGGTCCGCGGCCTGCCGTGCGCCCGTCGCCCCGAGACGATGGGGACCCGATGTCCGAGACCGGCCGAACCCGAGCGCACGACGACCTCGCCGTGCGGCGCGTTCCCGTGTCGTTCGAGCTGTTCCCGCCCCGGTCGGATGCCGCGGCCATCGCCCTCGGTCGCACCATCGACAAGCTCGCCGAGGCCGACCCCGCGTTCATCTCGGTGACGTTCGGCGCGGGCGGCTCGACGCACGACCGGTCGCTCACGGTGCTGCGGTACATCCTCGACCAGACCGAGGTCGAGCCGATGGCGCATCTGACCTGCGTCGGCTCGTCGCACGAGGAGGCGAACCACCTCGTGCGCGAGTTCCTCGACGCGGGCATCACGAGCTTCCTCGCGCTGCGCGGCGACCCGCCGAAGGACTCCGACGGCGACGGCCTCGGCGACCTCGGCTCGTCGGCCGAGCTCGTGCAGCTCATCCACCGGGTGCAGCAGGAGCGCGAGCCGTTCGCGCAGCTCGGCGTCCCTGGGGCGCCGAAGGCGCGGCGCATCGAGGACCGCCCGCGGCCCGAGCGCGTCGCGGTCGCCACGTTCCCCACGGGGCATCCGCGCTCGGCCAATCGCCGACAGGACGTCGACGCGCTGCTCGCCAAGGAGGTCGCCGGCGCGAACCTCGCGATCACCCAGCTGTTCTGGCACGCCGACGACTACCTCCGCTTCGTCGACCTCGCGCGCGAGGGCGGCGTGACCATCCCGATCCTGCCCGGCATCATGCCGGTGGTCTCGCCGAAGCGACTCGCGCGGCTCACCGAGCTGACCGGCGTGCCCGCGCCCGACGACCTCGCGATCGCGCTCGAGATCGAGCCCGACGAGGCGGCGCAGCGCGAGATCGGCATGCGCTTCGCGACCGACCTCGCGCGCGCCGTGATCGACGGCGGCGCCCCCGGCCTGCACCTCTACACCTTCAACCGCCACGAGGCCGTGCTCGGCGTGCTCGCCGAGCTCGACCTCTTCCCGCCCCGGGCCGCCCGGCCCACGTCACTCACGGAGCACGCATGACCAGCAACACGTTCCCGTCCGGCACCATCCTCGGCTATCCGCGCATCGGGCGCCGCCGCGAGCTCAAGCGCGCGGTGGAGTCCTTCTGGGCGGGCCGCATCGACGAGGCGGAGCTCGAGCACACCGCCGCCGAGCTGCGCGCCGCGACCCGGTCGCGGTTGCAGGAGCTCGGCCTCGGCGCCGACGACTCGGCCATTCCCGAGTCGTTCTCGTACTACGACCAGGTGCTCGACGCCGCGGTCGCCGTCGGCGCGATTCCCGAGCGCTTCGCCGACCTCGCAGGCGACTCGGGCCGCGTCGGCCTCGACGCCTACTTCACGATCGCGCGCGGCGAGGGCGACAAGGCGCCGCTCGAGATGACCAAGTGGTTCGACTCGAACTACCACTACCTCGTGCCCGAGATCGCGGCCGACACCGCCTTCCGCCTCGCCGACGACCGCATCGTGCGCGAGGTCGCCGAGGCGCGCGCGGCGGCCCTCGTCACCCGCCCGGTCGTCGTCGGACCCGTGACGCTGCTGCTGCTCAGCAAGGCTGCAGACGGGTCGGATGCCTCGTTCCGCCCGCTCGACCGCCTCGACGACCTGCTCCCGGTGTACGTCGAGCTCCTCGCCCGGCTCGCCGACGCGGGCGCCGAGTGGGTGCAGCTCGACGAGCCCGCGCTCGTGTCGGAGAGCATCGACGTCGACCCGGCCGATGCCCGTGCCGCGCTCGCGCGCGCATACGACGTGCTCGGCGGGGCATCCGCCCGCCCCTCGATCTTCGTCGCGGCGCCCTACGGTGCGCTCGACGCCGCCCTGCCCGTGCTCGCCGCGAGCCCGGTCGAGGCGATCGGGCTCGACCTCGTGCGTGGCACGGCTCCGGTCGGCGTCGACGAGGCCACCCGCGCGGGCCTCGCGACCAAGACGATCGTCGCGGGCGTGATCGACGGGCACAACGTGTGGCGCGGCGACCTCGCCGGCGCGCTGGCCGCGGCCGAGGGCCTGCGCGGCCTCGGCGCCGACCTCGCCGTGTCGACCTCGACCTCGCTGCTGCACGTGCCGCACGACGTCGACGACGAGCCGTCGCTCGACGCGCGCCTGCGCTCGTGGCTCGCGTTCGCCGACCAGAAGGTCGCACAGGTCGCCGTGCTCGCCCGCGGGCTCGCCGGGGGAGCGGATGCGGTCGCCGGCGACCTCGCGGCCGCGACCGAGGCGCTGGCCGACCGCCTCGGTGCGCCCGGCGTGCGCGACGGTGCGGTGCGCGACCGCCTCGCGGGCCTCGACGCCGGCGCCGGCACCCGCGCCGACTACGACGAGCGCGTCGCCGCGCAGGCGGGGCTCGGCCTGCCGGTGCTGCCGACGACGACGATCGGGTCGTTCCCGCAGACCGGCGACATCCGCCGCGCACGCGCCCGGCACGGCCGCGGCGAGCTCGACGACGCCGGGTACGAGTCGCTCATGCGCGAGGAGATCGAGCGGGTCATCCGCCTCCAGGAGGAGATCGGCCTCGACGTGCTCGTCCACGGCGAGCCCGAGCGCAACGACATGGTGCAGTACTTCGCCGAGCTCCTCGACGGCTTCGCCGTCACCGAGAACGGCTGGGTGCAGTCGTACGGCAGCCGCTGCACGCGCCCGTCGATCCTCTGGGGCGACGTGTCGCGCCCCGAGCCGATGACCGTCGCGTGGTCGCAGTACGCGCAGTCGCTCTCGGACAAGCCCGTCAAGGGCATGCTGACCGGCCCGGTGACGATCCTCGCCTGGTCGTTCGTGCGCGACGACCAGCCGCTCGGCGACACCGCGAACCAGGTCGCGCTCGCGCTGCGCGACGAGATCGCCGACCTCGAGACCGCGGGCATCCGCATCATCCAGGTCGACGAGCCGGCCCTGCGCGAGCTGCTGCCGCTGAAGCGCGCCGACCAGCCCGCGTACCTCGACTGGTCGGTGGGCGCGTTCAGGCTCGCGACCGGCGGCGCGGCGACGGCCACGCAGGTGCACACGCACCTCTGCTACTCGGAGTTCGGCGTGGTGATCGACGCGATCCGCGCGCTCGACGCCGACGTGACGAGCATCGAGGCGGCGCGCAGCCGCATGGAGGTCGTCGACGACCTGCGCACGAGCGGCTTCGACCACGGCGTCGGCCCGGGCGTGTACGACATCCACTCGCCGCGCGTGCCGAGCGTCGCCGAGGTCACGCAGCTGCTCGAGCGCGCGGCCGGTGCCCTGCCGCTCCGCCAGGTCTGGGTGAACCCCGACTGCGGCCTGAAGACCCGCGGCTACGACGAGACCGTCGCGTCGCTGCGCAACATCATCGACGCGACCCGCGAGGTGCGCGCCCGCGCTGCGGTGCAGGCCTGAGCGGATGCCTCGGGGCTGCGCGCGCCCCTGCGCACGCCGCCCCGGGGCATCCGTCGCCCTGCCGTGCGAGGGCCCGCGGATCCGCCCCGCGTGGGCCTTCGCATCCGACGCCCCGCGCGGCGTGAGCCCGCGCCGACCCGCCACGTGCGAAACGTAGGAGATTCGCTTATCGGGACGCCCGTGTAGCGGCGTGTCGTGGAACGGGTCCTACGCTTCGCACGGCCCGTGCCGGCCGCGCGGGCCGTGCTTCCCGGCGTCGTGCCACCCCGCGTGCGAAATGTAGGAGATTCGCGGGGCGGGGCACCCCGCCAGCGGCGTGTCGCGCAACGAGTCCTACGTTTCGCACGCCGAGCAGCGCGCGAAACGCTCAGACGGTGCGGAGCACCGCGACGACCTTGCCGAGCACCTCGGCGTAGTCGCCGATGATCGGCTCGAACGCGCTGTTGCGGGGGAGCAGCCAGGTGTGGCCGTCGCGCTGCCGGAAGACCTTCACGGTCGCCTCGCCGTCGAGCATCGCGGCGACGATCTCGCCGTTCTCGGCCTCCTGCTGGCGACGCACGACGACCCAGTCGCCGTCGCAGATCGCCGCGTCGATCATGGAGTCGCCCACGACCTTGAGGATGAACAGCTCGCCCTTGCCCACGAGCTGGCGGGGGCGGGAACACCTCCTCGATCTGCTGGTCGGCGGTGATCGGCACGCCCGCGGCGATGCGGCCGACCATCGGCACCATGGCGGCGTCTCCGACCGGGGCGGGCGCGCCCGACGCGCCGGCCGAGCCGGTCTCGTCGGCGGACTCGGTCTGCGACGGCGTCTCGATGAGCACCTCGAGCGCGCGCGGACGGTTCGGGTCGCGGCGCAGGTAGCCGCTCAGCTCGAGCTGGCTCAGCTGGTGGGCGACGCTCGACAGCGAGGAGAGCCCGACCGCGTCGCCGATCTCGCGCATGCTCGGCGGATACCCGCGGGTCGACACCGACCGCTGGATCACGTCGAGGATCTGCAGCTGCTTCGCGCTGAGGCTCTTGCGTCGCCGGGTCGCCCGGCGTTCGGTTCCGTTCTCGGTGTCCACGTCTCTCGCCCTCCACAGGTGCGTCTGCCGGGGCCGGCCGATCGAATGTCGGTGGGTGCTGATCGACTGTCGCCAGACACTCGAAACTGTATCCGGCGCGCCGGGTGCGGGCAAACATATGTTCGAGCGTGTCGCGCGGAAACTCGGGCGAATCGCCTCGGCCGAAGGGTTGAGTGTTCGAAGTATCGAAGGTATATTCGGAACAGAGCTTCGCGCCGGCCTTCCCGGCCGAAGGCCGACGCGGAGCTCGACCAGGGAGGTGCGAGATGACGATGGCAATCCACAGCGGCACGGTCTTCGGTTCGCCGCGCACGACGACAGGGCAGGCGACGGATGCCTCCGCAGGCGACGACCGGGTGCGCACGCGCCTGCGCCTCACGCGGCGGGGCCGACTCGTGTTCGGCACGCTCGGTGTACTGGTGGTGCTGGCGTTCGCCCTGCTGCTCCCGCTGGCCGCATCGCCGGCGGTCGCGGGCGACGAGGCGGCCGAGCCGCTCCAGGTCATCACGGTCGAGCACGGCCAGTCGCTCTGGTCCATCGCCGAGTCGATCGCCCCGCAGGCCGACCCGCGCGAGGTCATCGCCGACATCCTGAGTCTCAACGGACTGACGTCGGCCGAGCTCGTGCCGGGTCAGCAGCTCGCGCTGCCGGCCGGCCGCTGAGCAGGGCCGTCGCTCCGTCGCAGACTGCCGAAACACGCCCGTCGCGCTCAGTAGCATGAGTGCGTGACGACCCTCGACGACCTGCCGATCCGAGACGACCTCCGCGGCAAGATCCCCTACGGCGCACCGCAGCTGCACGTGCCGGTCGCGCTGAACGTCAACGAGAACACGCACCCCATTCCCGAGGACGTCGCGCACGACATCATCGCCCGCATCGCGCAGGCGCTCCTGAGCCTCAACCGGTACCCCGACCGCGAGTTCACCGCGCTGCGCGAGGCACTCGCGGGCTACCTCGGCCACGGGCTCTCGGCCGATCAGCTCTGGGCCGCGAACGGCTCGAACGAGGTGCTCCAGCAGGTGCTGCAGGCGTTCGGCGGCTTCGGCCGCACCGCACTCGGGTTCACGCCCACGTATTCCATGTACCCGCTGCTCTCGTCGGGCGTCGGCGTGGAGTGGATCGGCGCCGAGCGCGACGCCGACTTCGAGCTCTCGCCCGAGACGGCCGTGCGCGCGGTCGAGGAACACGACCCCGACATCGTGATCCTCTGCTCGCCGAACAACCCCACCGGCACCCCGATCCCGCTCGAGACCGTGCAGGCGGTGGCCGATGCCGCACGCGGCATGGTGGTCGTCGACGAGGCCTATGCCGAGTTCGCCCCGCCCGGCTCGACCGGCGCACTGTCGCTGCTCGAGGGCCGGCCGCGCCTCATCGTCTCCCGCACCATGAGCAAGGCGTTCGCGTTCGCCGGCGCCCGCGTCGGCTATCTCGCGGCCGACCCTGCCGTGATCGACGCGATCCGGCTCGTGCGCCTGCCGTACCACCTCTCCGCACTCACCCAGGCGGCCGCGATCGGCGCCGTCGAGCACGCGCCCGAGATGCTCGCGATGGTCGACGACATCCGCGGCCAGCGCGACCGCATTTCCGCCGAGCTCGCCGCGCTCGGCTACCGCCCGTACCGCTCGTGGAGCAACTTCGTGCTCTTCGCGGGCGTCGACGATCCGCAGGCGACCTGGGCGGCGCTCCGCGACCGCGGCGTGCTCGTGCGCGACGTCGGCATCCCGGGCACGCTCCGAGTGAGCGCCGGCACGGAGACCGAGACCACGGCGTTCCTCGAGGCGATCGCCGCCGTCGGTCGCTGAGCTCAGGGGCATCCGCCCGCCTGCGCCCCGTGAACCGCCCGCAACCCCCGCAATAGGATGGCCGCATGAGCACCCCCGCACGGACCGCCCGCGTGCAGCGCGAGACGAGCGAGTCGAGCATCGACCTCTCGCTCGACCTCGACGGCACCGGGGAGAGCGACATCGAGACCTCGGTGCCGTTCTACGACCACCTGCTCACCGCGTTCGCGAAGCACTCGCTGACCGACCTGCGCGTGCGCGCGAGCGGCGACATCGAGATCGACGTGCACCACACCGTTGAGGACGTCGGCATCGTCCTCGGCACGGCCATCAAGCAGGCGCTCGGCGACAAGCGCGGCATCTCGCGCTACGGCGACGCGCTCGTGCCGCTCGACGAGGCGCTCGCGCAGGCGGTCGTCGACATTTCGGGGCGCCCCTACCTCGTGCACACGGGAGAGCCCGCCGGCTTCGAGCTCCACCTCATCGGCGGCCACTTCACCGGGTCGATGGTGCGTCACGTCTTCGAGGCGATCACCTTCCACTCCGCCATGACCGTGCACGTCGACGTGCGCGCGGGCCGCGACCCGCACCACATCGCCGAGGCCGAGTTCAAGGCGTTCGCGCGCGCGTTCCGCCAGGCGAAGGCGCTCGACCCGCTCGTGACGGGCATCCCGTCGACGAAGGGTGCGCTGTGAGCCGACCGAGCGTGGTCGTGCTCGACTACGGCACCGGCAACGTGCACTCGGCGGTCAAGGCGCTCGAGCGCGCCGGGGCCGACGTCGAGCTCACGGCCGACCGCTCCGCCGCGATGGAGGCCGACGGCCTGCTCGTGCCGGGTGTCGGCGCGTTCAGCGCGGTCATGGAAGCGCTGAAGGGCGTGCGCGGCGACGAGATCATCGATCGGCGCCTCGCGGGCGGCCGCCCGGTGATGGGCATCTGCGTGGGCATGCAGGTGCTGTTCGAGCACGGCATCGAGCGCGGCGTCGACACCGAGGGGCTCGGCGAGTGGCCGGGTACGGTCGCCGAGCTCCCGGCATCCGTGCTGCCCCACATGGGCTGGAACACGATCGACGCGCCCGACGACTCGGTGCTGTTCGAGGGGCTCCACGACGAGCGGTTCTACTTCGTGCACTCGTACGCGGCGATGGAGTGGACGCTCGACGTGCAGCCGCCGTTCCCGCAGCCGCTCGTGACGTGGTCGGAGCACGGCGCGCCGTTCCTCGCGGCGGTCGAGAACGGGCCGCTCACAGCGACGCAGTTCCACCCGGAGAAGTCGGCCGACGCGGGCATCCGCCTGCTGTCGAACTGGCTCGGCACGCTGGGCTGAGCGGCTCCGACCGGCGCCGTCGTCACGTGTGCGTTCGGCGTGTCGCACGCGAGTAGGATGCTGTGACTGTGCCGGTCTCCGACCAGGATGACCATGATTCGAGGACAGTGATGAGCGAGTTCAACAGGACCCCGCGTCTTGTGCTGCTTCCGGCGGTGGACGTCGCCGGCGGCAAGGCGGTACGCCTGACCCAGGGCGAGGCGGGGACCGAGACCAACTACGGCGACCCGATCGATGCGGCCGAGGACTGGGCCCGGCAGGGTGCCGAGTGGATCCACCTGGTCGACCTGGACGCGGCGTTCGGCCGCGGCAGCAACACCGGCATCCTGAAGAAGGTCATCCGCCAGGTGCGCGGCGTGAACATCGAGCTGTCGGGCGGCATCCGCGACGACGCGTCGCTCGAGAAGGCGCTCGAGATCGGCGCCAAGCGCATCAACCTCGGCACCGCGGCACTCGAGAACCCCGAGTGGGCGGCGTCGGTCATCGCACAGTACGGCGAGGCCGTCGCGGTCGGGCTCGACGTGCGCGGCACCACGCTCGCGGCACGCGGCTGGACCAAGGAGGGCGGCGACCTCTGGCAGGTCATGGACCGCCTCGAGGAGGCCGGCTGCGCGCGCTACGTCGTCACCGACGTCACCAAGGACGGCACGCTGCAGGGCCCGAACGTCGACCTGCTGCGCCAGGTCATGGAGCGCACGCGTCGCCCCGTCATCGCCTCGGGCGGCATCTCGAGCCTCGACGACCTGGCGGCGCTCCGCGAACTCGTGCCGCACGGCCTCGAGGGCACGATCGTGGGCAAGGCGCTCTACTCGGGCGCGTTCACGCTCGCCGAGGCGCTGGATGTCGCCGGCCACTGAGCCTGACGGGCCGGCCGACTCGGCCGGCCAGCCGTGGGCGGGCCGCTCGTTCACCCCGAACGCCCACGCGGCCGATGACGGCACGATGCCCGAGCGCCTCGCCGAGGCGATCCGCCGGTTCCGGGCGGACGAGGTGGGACAGGCCGAGGTCGTCGACGCGTTCCGCGACGCGCGCCTGCTGATCCCGCTCGTCGCGCAGCTCGGCGACGGCGGCACCGAGGTCGGCGCGCACGGTCTCGCGGTCGAGAAGAGCCAGGAGCTCGCGATCGTCACGGTCGCCGGGCCCGACGGCCGCAACGTGCTGCCCGTGTTCGGCTCGGTCGCCGCGATGTCGGCCTGGAACCCGCAGGCGCGTCCGGTGCCGGCCGACGGCGTGCGGGTAGCGCTCGCCGCCGCGAGCGAGGACACCGAGCTCGTCGTGCTCGACCCCGGCAGTGCGGGCGAGTTCGTGCTGCGCCGCCCCGCACTGTGGGCCGTCGCGCAGTCGCAGCCGTGGCGCCCCGCGTTCGAGGACGACGACGTGCGCGACGCCTTCGCGCGGTCGATCGCGAGCGAGTTGGCGGCCGTCGCCACGACGCTCGAACCGGGCGACCCCGGTGCGCGCCTCGCGGGCCCCGAGGTGGTCGTGCGCCTCGAACTGCTCGCCGGACTCGAGCGGGCCGAGCTCGACGCCGTGCTGCAGCGGCTCGCGCAGCGCTGGGCCGCCGACGACGACATCGCGACGCGGGTCGACAGCCTGACCGTGCGGCTCGTCACGGCCGACGCCTGACGCGCGTTCGGCCGGACCGCGCGCCGACTCCGGAGCATCCGACCGGCATGTCGGTGGCATCGGCTTGAATGGACGCGTGGGCTCCGTGCTCGATCGATTCTCGGAAGCCACGCGCGCGTGGTTCACCGAGTCCTTCCGCGCGCCCACCGACGCCCAGGCCGGCGCGTGGGACGCGATCTCGCAGGGCGAGCACTCGCTCATCGTCGCGCCGACCGGCTCGGGCAAGACCCTCGCCGCCTTCCTCTGGGCGATCGACCGGCTGGTGCGCGGCCACGGCGAGGCGGTCGAGGGCGAGGGCGAAGCGGATGCCCCTCCGCCTGCGCCTCGCGGCACCCGCGTGCTCTACGTCTCCCCGCTCAAGGCGCTCGGCGTCGACGTCGAGCGCAACCTGCGCGCGCCGCTCGTGGGCATCGCCCGCACCTCGGAGCGCCTCGGCGTCGCCGCACCCGACATCACGGTCGGCGTGCGCTCGGGCGACACGACCCCCGCCGAGCGGCGCCTGCTCGTGCGCACCCCGCCCGAGATCCTCATCACGACGCCCGAGTCGCTGTTCCTGCTGCTCACCTCGAACGCGCGCGAGTCGCTGCGCGACGTCGACACCGTGATCGTCGACGAGATCCACGCGATGGCGGGCACCAAGCGCGGCGCGCACCTCGCGGTGAGCCTCGAGCGGCTCGACGCGCTGCTCGCGCGCCCGGCGCAGCGCATCGGCCTGTCGGCGACGGTGCGCCCGCACGACGAGGTCGCGCGCTTCCTCGCGGGGACCGCGCCCGTGCGCATCGTCGCGCCGCCGTCGGGCAAGAAGTTCGACCTGCGCGTGGTCGTGCCGCTCGAGGACATGGGCGACCTCGCCGCCGAGCAGGGCACGATCTGGCCGCACGTCGAGGAGGCGATCGTCGACGACGTGCTGGCGCACCGCTCGTCGATCGTCTTCGCGAACTCGCGCCGGCTCGCCGAGCGACTCACCGCGCGCCTGAATGAGATCCACGCGGAGCGCACGGCGCTGGTGACGGCGGGAGCGGCCGACACAGCGGCATCCGGAGCAGCGGCATCCGGACCAGCCGCATCCGACGGCTTCGTCCCTCCGCCGACCCGCCCGCCCGCCGAGATGATCGCCGCGTCGGGCGCGACGAAGGGTGCCGAGCCGCTGCTCGCGCGCGCCCACCACGGGTCGGTGAGCAAGGAGGAGCGGGCCGGCATCGAGGACGACCTGAAGTCCGGCCGCCTCCGCTGCGTCGTCGCGACCTCGAGCCTCGAGCTCGGCATCGACATGGGCGCCGTCGACCTCGTCGTGCAGGTCGAGTCGCCGCCGTCGGTCGCGAGCGGCCTCCAGCGGGTGGGTCGCGCCGGCCACCAGGTCGGCGAGGTCTCGCGCGGCGTGCTGTACCCCAAGCACCGCGCCGACCTCGTGCACACCGCGGTCGCGACCGAGCGCATGGTCGCCGGCGCGATCGAGGAGCTCGCGATCCCGGCGAATCCGCTCGACATCCTCGCCCAGCAGACCATCGCCGCCTGCGCGCTCGACCCGCTCGACGTCGACGACTGGTACGACACCGTGCGCCGGTCCGCACCGTTCGCCGGGCTGCCGCGCTCGGCATACGAGGCCACGCTCGACCTGCTCGCGGGCCGCTACCCGTCCGACCGGTTCGCCGAGCTGCGTCCGCGCATCGTCTGGGACCGCGACGCCGGCACCCTGAACGGCCGCCCCGGCGCGCAGCGCCTCGCGGTGACGAGCGGCGGCACCATCCCCGACCGCGGCATGTTCGGCGTGTTCATGGCGGGGGAGGAGGGCACGAACCGCCGCGTCGGCGAGCTCGACGAGGAGATGGTCTACGAGTCGCGCGTCGGCGACGTGTTCGCGCTCGGCGCGACGAGCTGGCGCATCCAGGACATCACGCACGACCGCGTGGTCGTCACCCCGGCGTTCGGGCAGCCCGGGCGGCTGCCGTTCTGGAAGGGCGATGGGCTGGGGCGCCCCGCCGAGCTCGGTCGGGCGATCGGCGCGTTCGTGCGCGAGGTGTCCGATGCGAGCCCGGCGGATGCCTCGGAGCGGGCCGCCGCCGCAGGACTCGACGCCCGCGCCACGACGAACCTCGTCGCGTTCCTCGACGAGCAGCGTCGCGCGACCCGCCACCTCCCGACCGACCGCACCATCGTGGTCGAGCGCTTCCGCGACGAGCTGGGCGACTGGCGGGTCGTCATGCACGCCCCGTTCGGCACGCCCGTGCACGCGCCGTGGGCACTCGCCGTGGGCGCGCGCATCCGCGAGCGCTACGGGGTCGACGCCAACGCGGTCGCGAGCGACGACGGCATCGTCATCCGCATGCCCGACACGGGCGGCGACCCGCCCGCGGCCGACCTGTTCGTGTTCGAGACCGACGAGCTCGTCGAACTCGTGACCGAGGAGGTCGGCGGCTCGGCCCTGTTCGCCTCGAGGTTCCGCGAGTGCGCGGCGCGCGCCCTGCTGCTGCCGCGCCTCAACCCCGGCCGGCGGTCGCCGCTCTGGCAGCAGCGCCAGCGCGCCTCGCAGCTGCTCGAGGTCGCGCGCGACTACGGCGACTTCCCGATCATCCTCGAGACCGTGCGCGAGTGCCTGCAGGACGTCTACGACCTCCCGTCGCTGCGCGCCGTCTCCGAGGACATCGCCGCTCGTCGCATCCGCGTGGTCGAGACCGAGACCGAGACCGCGAGCCCGTTCGCCGCGAGCCTGCTCTTCGGCTACGTCGGCGCGTTCATGTACGAGGGCGACTCGCCGCTCGCCGAGCGCCGCGCGGCCGCGCTCTCGCTCGACACCGGCATGCTCGCCGAGCTGCTCGGCACGGTCGAGCTGCGCGAGCTGCTCGACCCCGAGGTCATCGCGCAGGCCGAGGCCGAGTTGCAGCGTCTCGACCCCGAGCGGCGGGCGCGCGGCGCCGAGGGCGTCGCCGACCTGCTCCGCGAGCTCGGGCCGCTGTCGGCCGACGAGGTCGCGGCCCGGGTCGATGACGAGACGGATGCCCCTGAGGCGCTCGCCGCACTCGCCGCCGCGCGCCGCGTGGCCGAGGTCGCCTTCGCCGGTGCGCAACGCTGGGCCGTCGTCGAGGACGCGAGTCGGCTGCGCGACGCGCTCGGCGTGCCCATCCCGCCCGGGGTGCCCGACGCGTTCGCCGAGGCCGTCGCCGACCCGGTCGGCGACCTCGTCAGCCGGTACGCGCGCACGCACGGGCCGTTCACGGCGCAGGCGGTCGCCGAGCGCCTCGGCATCGGCTCGGCGGTCGCCACCGCTGCGCTCCGGCGCCTCGCGGCCGACCGGCGCGTCGTGGAGGGGAGTTCCGCCCGCACGGCTCAGGCACCGAGTGGTGCGACGCCGAGGTGCTCCGCCGCCTCCGCCGACGCTCGCTCGCGGCGCTCCGCAAGGAGGTCGAACCCGTCGACCAGCGGGCGTTCGCGCGGTTCCTGCCCGACTGGCAACACGTCGGCGGCCGGCTGCGCGGCGTCGACGGCGTGCTGCAGGTCGTCGAGCAGCTCGAGGGCGCGCGCCTTCCCGCATCCGCGTGGGAGTCGCTCGTGCTGCCGGGCCGCGTCGCCCACTATAGCCCCGCCATGCTCGACGAGCTGACCGCGGCCGGCGAGGTGCTCTGGGCCGGGGCGGGCGCCATGTCCGGCAACGACGGCTGGATCACGCTGCACCTGGCCGACACCGCGCCGCTCTCACTGCCGCTGCCGGTCGACACCGAACCGTCGGCGCTCGAGCAGGAGGTGCTCGCCACGCTCGGCACCGGCGGCGCGTACTTCTTCCGCCAGCTCGCCGATGCGGTCGGCAGCACCGACGACCTGGCGCTCGCCGAGGCGATCTGGAACCTCGCGTGGGCGGGACTCGTCACCAACGACACGTTCTCGCCGGTGCGGGCGATGCTGGCGGGCGGGCGTACGAGCCACGCGCCGACCCGGCCCACACCGCGCTCGCGTGCCTACGCCGGCCGAGGCCGGGTGAGCGGCCGCCCGGCGAGTCCGCTGCGCACCGGCCCGCCGAACGTCGCCGGCCGCTGGTCGATCCTCCCGGTCGCCGACGACTCCGCGACCCGTCGCGCGCACGCCCTGGGTGAGACGCTGCTCGATCGGCACGGCGTCGTCACCCGCGGGGCCGTCGTCGCCGAGGGCGTGCTCGGCGGCTTCGCCCTGGCCTACCGCACGCTCGCGGGCTTCGAGGAGTCGGGACGCGTGCGCCGCGGCTACTTCATCGACGGGCTCGGCGCGGCCCAGTTCGGCAGCGGCGGCGCCGTCGACCGCCTCCGCACCGCGCCCGAGGCGCCCACGCTCGTGCTCGCCGCGACCGACCCCGCGAACCCGTACGGGGCGGCGCTGCCGTGGCCCGAGCTGCCCGTCGACGGGCACCGGCCCGGGCGGAAGGCCGGTGCGATGGTGATCCTCGTCGACGGTGCGCTCGTCGCGTACGTCGAGCGCGGCGGCAAGACGATCATCGCCTTCACCGACGACGCCGAGGTGCTGCGGGGCGCGGCCGCGGCGCTCGCGGCGGTCGTGCAGCGCGGCGCCGTCGACCGGCTCCGCGTCGAGACCGTGAACGGCGCCTACGTGCTCGGCACGCCCGCGGGCGACGCGCTCCAGGAGGCGGGCTTCCGCACGACGCCGAGGGGACTGCGGATCAGTGCTCGTGGGTGAGATCAGTGCGCGAGGCTGACCTGTCGCGGGCGGAGCGGGGCGCGCGCGCCGCGCACGAGGGGGAGCGCCGTGCCCGAGGGTGACACCGTCTGGCGCGCTGCGCGCCGGCTCGACGAGGCGCTGGCCGGGGCATCCGTCACCAGCACCGACGTGCGCGTGCCGCGCTACGCGACCGTCGACCTCGCCGGCGAGACCGTGCACGGCGTCGCCGCGCGCGGCAAGCACCTGCTCATGCGCATCGGCGACCAGGTGGTGCACACGCACCTCAAGATGGACGGGGAGTGGCGCGTGCTCCGGCCCGGCCAGCGCTGGCCGCACCCTGCGCACCGCGCACGCATCGTCATCACGACCCCCGACACGGTCGCGATCGGCTTCGACCTCGGCATCGTCGAGGTGTTCCCGGCAGACGAGGAGGCCGACCGGCTCGCCTACCTCGGGCCCGACCTGCTGGGCGACGACTGGGATGCCGCCGAGGCCATGCGCCGCCTCGCCGCACACCCGGAGCAGGAGATCATCGTCGCGCTCGCCGACCAGCGCAACCTCGCCGGGCTCGGCAACGTGTACGTGAACGAGCTCTGCTTCCTGCGCGGTCTCGCGCCCGGCCGCCCGGTCGCCGATGTAGAGCTCGAACGCGCCGTCGCGCTCGCCGAACGGCTCATCCGAGCGAACCGCGACCGCGTCGCGCGCACGACCACGGGCGACACCCGGCCCGGCAAGCGCCTCTGGGTGCACGGCCGCGGCAGCCAGCCCTGCCGGCGCTGCGGCACGACGATCCGACACGCGCGCCACGGGCGCACCGAGCTCGAGCTGCGCGAGACCTGGTGGTGCCCGCACTGCCAGACGTGAGGCCGGCGGGCGTCAGCGGCGCGGCATCCGCCCCGCTCTGTTCACTGCGCGAGCCCGCGAGCGGTCAGTTGACCGGTCCGGTCCACTTCTCGCCGGGGCCCTGCCCGATCGGGTCGGGAATGACGGATGCCTCGCGGAACGCCAGCTGCAGCGAACGCAGGCCGTCGCGCAGGCTCCGCGCGTGCATGTCGCTGATCTCCGGGGCGCCGGCCGTGATGAGCCCCGCGAGGGCGTTGATGAGCTTGCGCGCCTCGTCGAGGTCGACCTCGGCCTCGGGGTCGTCGGCCAGTCCGCACTTGACCGCGGCGGCGCTCATGAGGTGCACGGCGGTGGTCGTGATCACCTCGACCGCGGGAACCTCCGCGATGTCTCGGGTGGCGTCGATCGTGGCATCCGACTGGGGATTCTGAGACACGTGGAACCTCTGGTAGACTTCTGCGGGCTCCGGGGCCATTCCCCGGTACGAAAGTGGAGATTCTCCCACCCGCGCTTGACCGCCTCACTAGGTTACCGGGTAGATCGCACTCCGCTTGCCGGCCGCGAGGTCGGGAAGTAGACAGGGTGCCGTAGGTGCCGCACGTGGAAGTCACGGGCGGCGGTGCGTGGATTTCCGCCTTCGTCGCCAGGCGGCATCCGCTCCCTGGCGCAGCAGGAAATGCTCGAACAGAGGAGTACACGCATCAGCGATCCCCGTACCAACGACCGTATCCGCGTTCCCGAGGTCCGCCTCGTGGGGCCTGGCGGAGAGCAGGTCGGCGTCGTGAAGATCGAGGTTGCCCTGCGACTCGCGCAGGAGGCCGACCTCGATCTCGTCGAGGTCGCACCGAACTCGAAGCCGCCCGTGGCCAAGATCATGGACTACGGCAAGTTCAAGTACGAGGCTGCGCAGAAGGCCAAGGAGGCCCGGCGCAACCAGGCGAACACGATCCTCAAGGAGGTTCGGTTCCGCCTCAAGATCGACAAGCACGACTACGAGACCAAGATGAAGCGCGCCGTCGGCTTCCTGAAGGCCGGCGACAAGGTCAAGGCGATGATCCTCTTCCGCGGGCGCGAGCAGTCGCGTCCCGAGATGGGCGTCCGCCTGCTGCAGCGCTTCGCGGAGGACGTCGCCGAGTTCGGCACGGTCGAGCACACCCCCACGATCGACGGGCGCAACATGACCATGGTCATCGCACCCGTGAAGAACAAGTCTGAGGCCAAGGCCGAGGCGAATGCACAGCGTGCTGCGGCCAAGCAGCGCCCCGCGTCGGAGGACGCGGGCGAGTAGGTCGCAGGCGGTTCGCACCCACCGGTGCGGGCCAGAACCATTCCGCCCCCTCGCGGGGCGGGAACCGAAGGAGAAACGAATGCCCAAGCAGAAGACCCACTCCGGGTCGAAGAAGCGCTTCAAGGTCACCGGCAGCGGCAAGATCAAGAAGCAGCAGGCCGGGATGCGTCACAACCTCGAGGGCAAGTCCTCCGTGCGCACCCGTCGCCTGAACCAGGACAAGGTGGCCTCCAAGGCCGACACCAAGGTCATCAACAAGCTGCTCGGCCGCTGAGCCGAAGAGACCCGTAAGGAACTAGAGCAATGGCAAGAGTCAAGAGGGCCGTCAACGCCCACAAGAAGCGCCGGGTCATCCTCGAGCGCGCCGAGGGCTACCGCGGGCAGCGTTCGCGCCTGTACCGCAAGGCCAAGGAGCAGGTCACGCACTCGCTGGTCTACTCGTACAACGACCGCCGTGCGCGCAAGGGCGACTTCCGCCGCCTGTGGATCCAGCGCATCAACGCCGCGTCGCGCCAGAACGGCCTGACCTACAACCGCTTCATCCAGGGCCTCGGCCTCGCGGGCATCGAGGTCGACCGTCGCATCCTCGCCGACCTCGCCGTGCACGAGCCGGAGACCTTCGCCGGCCTCGTGGAGGCCGCCAAGGCCGCGCTGCCCGCCGACACCTCGGCTCCCAAGGCCGACTCGGCCGCGTAGGCACCGCGTCACGCAGTTCAACGGCCCGTCCCGGATTCGTCCGGGGCGGGCCGTTCGCCGTCTGCCTGCGGGGCTCCCTAGACTGGCCGCATGCTCGAGAACCCGCGCTCGCCGCGCGTGCGCGCCGTCGCGAAGCTCGCCAAGAAGCCCGCCCGGCAGGAGTCGGGGCTGTTCCTGCTCGAAGGGCCCCAGGCGGTCGCCGAGGCCCTCACGTACCGCCCGCAGCTGCTCGTGGAGCTCTACGCGACCCCGACGGCGCTGGAGCGCTACACCGACATCGGCCAGACGGCGGTCGACGCCGGTGTCGACGTCGAGTTCGTCACCGAGGAGGTGCTCGACTCGATGGCCGACACGGTGACCCCGCAGGGGTTCGTCGCCGTGTGCCACCAGTTCCCGACCGCCGCGAAGGACGTGTTCGCGGCGGGGCCCAGGCTCGTCGCGATCCTCGAGGAGGTGCGCGACCCCGGCAACGCCGGCACCATCATCAGGGCAGCGGATGCCGCTGGGGCCGACGCCGTCGTGTTCAGCGGTCGTACGGTCGACCTCTACAACCCCAAGGTCGTGCGCTCGTCGACCGGATCGATCTTCCACCTGCCCGTCGCGGTCGGCGCGAACCTGGAGGACGTGCTCCAGCGCGCTCGTGCGGCGGGCCTCCAGGTGCTGGCCGCCGACATCGACGGGGAGGACCTGCTCGAGGCCCGCACGGCGGGCGTGCTCGACGCGCCGACAGCCTGGCTGTTCGGCAACGAGGCGCGCGGACTCTCCGACGAGCACCGCGATGCCGCCGATCGGGCCGTCACGGTGCCGATCTACGGGCATGCCGAGTCGATGAACCTCGCGACGGCCGCATCCGTCTGCCTCTACGAGAGCGCATTCGCGCACCGTTCCTGACCTCGAGGCCCGATTCACGGCGATTCTGAGCGTCGCTCGGCGTCTGCGCGGCCCGAGTTACGAATCGGTAACCGATGGGCGACCGCTACAGACCGCGGGAGAGGCCGTCCCCTACGTTGGGGGTATGGAGCCCACCACGCCGACTCCGACGACGTCCAACATCCAGGTCGGTCGCGGAGAAGCCCTCGTCGTGATCGACCAGGTCAACAAGCACTTCGGTGACCTGCACGTGCTGAACGACATCAACACGCAGGTCAACCGCGGCGAGGTCGTCGTCGTCATCGGCCCGTCCGGATCGGGCAAGTCGACGCTGTGCCGTGCCATCAACCGCCTCGAGACCATCGACTCGGGCACCATCACGATCGACGGCGACCTGCTGCCCGAGGAGGGCGCCGCACTCGCGAAGCTCCGGGCCGACGTCGGCATGGTGTTCCAGTCGTTCAACCTGTTCGCGCACAAGACCGTGCTCGAGAACATCACGCTCGCGCCGATGCGGGTCAAGAAGAAGTCGAAGAAGGAGGCCGAGGCGCGCGCCATGGAGCTCCTCGACCGCGTCGGCGTCGCGAACCAGGCGAAGAAGATGCCGGCCCAGCTCTCGGGCGGCCAGCAGCAGCGCGTGGCCATCGCCCGATCGCTCGCGATGAGCCCGAAGCTCATGCTCATGGACGAGCCGACGAGCGCGCTCGACCCCGAGATGATCAACGAGGTGCTCGACGTGATGGTCGGCCTCGCGAAGGACGGCATGACGATGATCGTCGTGACGCACGAGATGGGATTCGCCCGGCGCGCGGCCGACCGGGTGCTGTTCATGGCCGACGGGAAGATCGTCGAGGAAGCCACGCCGAGTGACTTCTTCGACAACCCGCAGTCGGACCGTGCCAAGGACTTCCTCTCGAAGATCTTGGAACACTGAGGCTCGGCCGCTTCGCGCGGCGGGGGAGATACGCACACAGGAGGAGAAGAGGACATGAAGCGCAGCAGACTCGCACTCATCGCCGCAGCGGGGGTCGCGGCACTCGCGCTCGCCGGCTGTGCCGGCGGCAGCGACGACTCCGGCGACGGGGAGACCACCGACTCGGACTCGATGGTGGAGTTCGAGGAGGGCACCACGATGGCGGCGCTCTCCGAGGCCGGCACCATCACCATCGGCACCAAGTTCGACCAGCCGCTGTTCGGCCTGTTCGACCCGGCCGCCGACGCGCCCGTCGGATTCGACGTCGAGATCGGCAAGATCATCGCCGGCCAGCTCGGCATCGACGAGGCCGACATCGAGTGGGTCGAGACGGTCTCGGCCAACCGCGAGCCGTTCATCGAGAACGGCACCGTCGACATCGTCGTGGCGACCTACACGATCAACGACGAGCGCAAGGAGGTCATCTCCTTCGCGGGTCCGTACTACATGGCGGGCCAGTCGATCCTCGTGAACGCCGACAACGACGACATCACGACCGAGGACGACCTCATCGGGCAGCCCGTCTGCTCGGTGACCGGCTCGACCCCGGCCGCGTACCTCGACGAGCTCGGCGCCGAGACGCTGCTCACCGACACCTACACGAACTGCCTCGAGCCGCTGCGCCAGGGCCAGGTCGTCGCGGTGTCGACCGACAACGTCATCCTCGCGGGCCTCGCGGCCCAGAACGAGGGCGAGTTCAAGGTGGTCGGCGAGCCGTTCACCGACGAGCCCTACGGCATCGGCCTCGCGATCGACGACACCGACTTCCGCATGTGGATCAACGACGTGCTCGAGGAGTCGTACGCCGACGGCAGCTACGAGGAGGCGTGGAACGCCACGGCGGGAACCATCCTGCCGTTCATCGAGCCGCCGGCAGTCGACCGGTACTGACCCGATGACGACCCGGGCCGGGTGAGTTCCCGGCCCGGGTCGTCCCCGCCCGACACGACGAGAGGAGCCGCGTGGACGCCGTCTTCGACAACCTGCCGAGGTACCTCGACGGGTTCAGCGTGACGCTGCTGCTGCTCGGCGTGTCGGGCGTCTCCGCGCTCGTGCTCGGCACGGTCATCGCGGCCATGCGCATCTCGCCGGTGGCATCCCTCCGCGGCTTCGCCACCGTCTACACCGAGATCGTGCGCAACACCCCGCTCACGCTCGTGCTCTTCTTCTGCGCGATCGTGCTGCCGATCCTCGGGTCGACCCTTCCGTTCGTCATCGCCGCCATGATCGGCCTCTCGGTGTACACGTCGCCGTTCGTCGCGGAGGCGCTGCGCTCGGGCATCAACGGCGTGCCGGTCGGCCAGGCCGAGGCGGCCCGCAGCGTCGGGCTCGGGTTCGGGCAGACGGTGTCGATGGTCATCCTGCCGCAGGCGTTCCGCATGACGGTGCCGCCGCTCATCAACGTCTTCATCGCGCTGACGAAGAACACGTCGGTCGCGGGCGGGTTCTTCGTCGCCGAGCTGTTCACCATCGGCAAGGAGCTCGCGAACGCGCGCGGCGACGCCGTCGTGGCGGTGCTGCTCGGCGTCGCCACGTTCTACCTGATCATCACGGTGCCGCTGGGACTCCTGGCCACCCAGCTCGAGAAGAAGTGGGTGGTGCAGCGATGAGCCGCGGCGCAGCAGTGCTGTTCGACGCTCCCGGGCCCCGGGCGCGCCGACTGTCGCTCATCCTGTCGCTCGTCGCGGGGGTGCTGATCCTCTTGGGCATCGGCTGGATCCTCGCGGTGCTCGCCGCGCCGCGCGAGGGCCCCGGCGGGCTCGAGCTGCCGAGCATGCTCTCGCCCGAGCGGTGGAACATCTTCGCCGACCCCGACGTGTGGGCGCTCATCTGGCGCGGCACGCTCGCCACGCTCCAGGCGGCGGCGGTCGCCGCGGTGATGGCCCTCGTGTTCGGCGTGCTGCTCTCGCTCATGCGCAGCGCGCAGAGCCGCTGGGTCCGCATCCCCACCGCGGTGTTCATCGAGTTCTTCCGCGGCATGCCCGTGCTGCTCATGATGCTGTTCATCCTGCTTGCGGCGTCGACCAGCCAGTTCTGGGCGGTCGTCTGGGCGCTCGCCCTCTACAACGGCGCGCTCATCGGCGAAGCGCTCCGCGCAGGTCTCGTCGCGCTGCCCAAGGGACAGCGCGAAGCGGGGCTCAGCCTCGGCATGCGGCAGTTGCAGTCGAAGATGCTCGTCGAGTTCCCGCAGGCGTTCCGGCAGATGCTGCCGATCATCGTCGCCCAGCTCGTGGTGCTGCTGAAGGACACCTCGCTCGGGTACATCGTCGGCTACACCGAGCTGCTGCGCACCACGCTGAACAACCTCGCGAGCTTCTACGGCAACCGGTACCTGTTCTCCCTGTTCGTCGTGACGTGGGTCGTCTACCTCGCCATGAACCTCGCGCTGTCGTGGTTCGCGCGCTGGCTGTCGCGTCGCACCGAGAGCGGTGGGGGCGGCTTCACGTGGGGCCGGAACAAGGGCGCCGAGCCGCCCGAGGACCCGAACCAGGCGCTCCTCGTCGCGAAGGCGAGCGCCGAGGCCCGCCAGGTCGGCCAGGGAAGCACATAGTCGTTCGTTCCCCCGAACGTGCCCGCCCGGTCAACGGCGATCGAGCGGGTGCCCCACCTCCCGAGGGCACCGTCGCCCACCGGTAGACTCTCCTCTCGTGTCCGAACCCACCGAGATCACCGAATCAGCGGTCGCCGAGGCGGTCGACGCCGCGCTCGCGGCCATCGCCGGCGCGAACGACTCCGCCGCGCTGAAGGCCGTCCGCACCGAGCACACCGGCGAGAAGTCGACGCTCGCGAAGCTGAACGCGCTCATGCGCTCCGTGCCGAACGACCAGAAGGCCGTCGTCGGCAAGCTGGTCGGCGGCGCGCGAGGTCGCGTCAACCAGGCGTTCGCCGCCCGCGAGGGCGAGATCGTCGAGGCAGAGGCCGCCGCGCAGCTCGAGGCGGAGGCCGTCGACGTGACGGCGATCGCCGCGCGTCGCACGCCCGGCGCGAGGCATCCGCTCAGCCTCTTGCAGGAGCAGATCGCCGACGTGTTCGTCGGCATGGGGTGGGAGATCGCCGAGGGCCCCGAGATCGAGCACGAGTGGTACAACTTCGACGCGCTGAACTTCGACGAGGACCACCCGGCACGCGCGATGCAGGACACGTTCTTCGTCGAGCCGGTCGAGCGGCACCTCGTGCTGCGCACGCACACGAGCCCCGTGCAGATCCGCTCGATGCTCGACCGCGAGGTGCCGATCTACGTGCTCGCCCCGGGCCGCACGTACCGCACCGACGAGCTCGACGCGACGCACACCCCGGTGTTCAGCCAGTTCGAGGGCCTCGTGATCGACAAGGGCATCACCATGGCGCACCTGCGCGGCACGCTCGAGCACGTCGCGCGCATCATGTTCGGCGAGGGCACGAAGATCCGCCTGCGCCCCAACTTCTTCCCGTTCACCGAGCCGAGCGCCGAGTTCGACATCTGGCACCCGACCTTCAAGGGCGGCGCGCGCTGGATCGAGTGGGGCGGCTGCGGCATGGTGAACCCGAACGTGCTGCGTTCGGCCGGCATCGACCCGGAGGTGTACTCGGGCTTCGCGTTCGGCATGGGCTTCGAGCGCACCCTGATGTTCCGCAACGACGTGAAGGATATGCGCGACATGATCGAGGGCGACATCCGCTTCAGCGAGCAGTTCGGGATGGTGGTCTGATGCGCGCGCCGCTCAGCTGGATCGACGAGTTCACCCCGCTCGTCGAGGGATCGACCCTCGAGGACGTCCACGCCGCGCTCGTGCGCGTGGGCCTCGAGGAGGAGGACCTGCACGACTTCGAGGTCTCCGGGCCAGTCGTCGTGGGGGAGGTGCTCGAGTTCGTCGAGGAGCCGCAGAAGAACGGCAAGACCATCCGCTGGTGCCAGGTGCGCGTCGCGCCCGAGGGCTCGGAGGCGGCCGATGGCGGCCCCGACGTGCGCGGCATCGTCTGCGGTGCGCGCAACTTCCTCGAGGGCGACAAGGTCGTCGTGACGCTCCCTGGCTCGGTGCTGCCCGGCGACTTCGCGATCGCCGCGCGCAAGACCTACGGCCACGTGTCCGACGGCATGATCGCGTCGGTCAAGGAGCTCGCGCTCGGCGACGAGCACGACGGCATCCTGCGCCTCGTGACGATGGGACTCGACCCCGAGGTCGGCACCGACGCGATCGCACTGCTCGGGCTCGACGACTCGGCCGTGGAGGTGAACGTCACGCCCGACCGCGGCTACGCGTTCTCGATCCGCGGCATCGCGCGGGAGTACTCGCACGCGACCGGCCAGCCGTTCACCGACCCGGCGTCGCTCGTGCCGCCGGTCGAGGCGTCCGGCTTCCCCGTCGTGATCGACGACGCCGAGCCGATCCGCGGCCGCGTCGGCGCTCGCGGCTTCATCACGCGCTCGGTGCGCGGGGTGGATGCCACGCTGCCGACCCCGCCCTGGATGCGCGCCCGTCTGGCCCTGGCGGGCGTCCGCTCGATCTCGCTGCTCGTCGACATCACGAACTACGTCATGTTCGAACTCGGCCAGCCGATCCACGGCTACGACCTCGACCGCCTGCAGGGCGGCATCACGGTGCGCCGCGCCACCCCCGGCGAGACGCTCGAGACCCTCGACGGCCAGGTGCGGAAGCTCTCGCCGGAGGACCTGCTGATCACCGACGAGTCCGGCGCGATCGGCCTCGCCGGCGTCATGGGCGGCGGCACGACCGAGATGAGCCTCGAGACGACCAACGTGCTCATCGAGGCGGCGACGTTCGACCCGGTGTCGATCGCACGCACCGCGCGCCGGCACAAGCTGCCGAGCGAGGCGTCGAAGCGCTTCGAGCGCGGCGTCGACCCGGCCGTCGCGGTCGCCGCGGCGAACCGCGTGGTGCAGCTCATGGTGCAGCTCGCGGGCGGCACGGCCGACACGCTGGGCTCCGACCTGCTGGCGGATGCCACGGCCGAGCCGATCGCCCTGCCCGCCGGGTTCACGGCCGGCCTCATCGGCGTCGATTACGAGGCGTCGCAGATCCGCGGCGCGCTCGAGCTCATCGGCGCGACCGTCGCGGACGCGGCCGACGGCTGGAGCGTCACGCCGCCGAGCTGGCGCCCCGACCTCACCGACAAGTGGACCCTCGCCGAGGAGGTCGCCCGCATCGACGGGTACGACCGCATCCCATCGGTGCTGCCGGTCGCGCCGCCGCAGCGCGGACTGACGCGCGCGCAGCAGCTGCGCCGCAACGCGTCGAACGCGCTGGCCGCGTCGGGCTTCACCGAGGTCATGGCGTACCCGTTCTTCACCGCCGAGGTGAACCAGCGCTTCGGCTCGCCCGACGGTGCGGAGATCGGCCAGGTCAAGCTGGCGAACGCGCTCGACGCGAGCGTGCCGTTCCTGCGCACGTCGCTGCTGCCGGGCCTCATCGAGGTCGCGCGCCGCAACCGCTCGCGGGGCTTCACCGACCTCGCCCTGTTCGAGACCGGGTCGGTCTTCCGCCCCGAGCTCGGCCGCGAGTACGGCACCGCGACGATCCCGCTCGGCGGCGTGCTGCCGGGCGACGGCGACCTCGACGACCTGGCTGCGAGCATCCCGCCGCAGCCGCGTCGTGTGGGCGTGCTGCTCACGGGCGACCGCACACCCAAGCAGCCGGGCGTCGCACCGGTGCCCGCGGGCATCGCCGACGCGCTCGAGGCCGCGCAGACGATCGCGGTCGCGGTCGGCGCCGAGCTCGTGGTGCGCCAGGGTGCGCACCAGGCCATGCACCCCGGCCGCACGGCGGAACTCGTCGCGGGCGGCGAGGTCGTCGGCTACGCGGGCGAGCTGCTGCCCGCGCTCGCGGAGGAGGTCGACCTGCCGCGGGTGGTGGGCGTCGCCGAGCTCGACCTCGACGCGCTCGTCGCGAGCGCGGAGGGCGTGATCGAGGCCCGCGGGCTGTCGACCTACCCGGCCGCCACGCAGGACCTCTCGCTCGTCGTCGACGTCGCGACGCCGGCCGCCGAGGTCGGCGTCGCCGTGCGCGAGGGCGCGGGCGAACTGCTCGAGCACCTCGACCTGGTCGACGACTACCGTGGCACCGGCGTGCCCGAGGGGCGCAAGTCGCTCACGTTCGCGCTCCGCTTCCGGGCATCCGACCGCACCCTCACCGCCGCGGAGGCGACCGCCGCGAAGCTCGGCGGCTCGGCCCTCGCGGGGGAGCGCTTCGGCGCCACCCTCCGCGAGTAGGTCCCGGCCTGCCCGCGCGCGGCGGGCCGGCACCGCGTTCGGCACGTCGAAGTCGTTCGGGCACGCCGAGTTCGACGTGCCCGAACGAGTTCAGCGAGCCGGCGCGGCGGGCGCGATCGGGTTCGGGTCCCGATCGCGCCCGCCGGGCGTCAGCGCAGGCCGCCCGGGCCGGCGAACGCCGCCACGATCGCCGGCACCGCCTGCGCCGGGTGCACCTTCGTGCGCAGCACGGGCGTCCAGCCCGCGTCATCCGCGATCAGTGCACCGGTGTCGGCGTTGTAGGCGCCGAGGAAGTCGGTCACCACCTTGTCGAGCACGTTGCCCGACTCGGTGATCGCCGTGCCCTTGTACACGCCGATCGCCTCGGACGCATCGATGCCCGTGAACGCGTTGTGCTCGGCGACCAGGTGCGACTCGATGCCGAGGCCCCAGCTGTAGAAGTAGTCGTAGTCGTCGCCCGGTTCCTCGACGTAGCTGTTGTTGTAGACGTCGACGTCGCCGTAGCGCACGCGCGGCGTGCGCTGCCCGAGGTCGCGGAACTCGTTGTGGTGCAGGGTGACACGCAGCTTGTCCCACTCGTCGTAGCGCGTGGAGTCGGTGTTGCCGATGAGCATCACCTTGTCGTGGTCGTGGAAGAGGTTCCACGACACGGTGACGAGGTCGGAGCCGCGCACGATGTCGAGCAGGCCGTCGTGCACCTGCAGCGGGCGGCCGAGGTACACCGGCTGCTCCGAGTCGAGCGCGTCGCCGTCGCTCAGGTCGTTGTGGTCGATCCAGACGTTGGTCGAACCGGTCACGGTGAGCAGGTCCCACTCGGAGTTCCACTCGCCGGCGTCGCCGTCGGTCGGGTCCCATGCGGGGAAGCAGTCGTACGCGTTCGTGAGCGTGAGCCCGCGCACGATCACGTTCTGCACGTTCGCGATCTGCAGCGCTGCGCCCGTGATCTCCGAGCCGGGCAGGCCGATCAGCGTGGTGTTCGACCCGATCTTGATGTCGATGCGCTCCTTCTGGGCGTCGCTCGACGCGTCGCGCGCGTCCTCGAGCGGGCCGTACGGCTCCTCGTCCCAGCCCCAGACCGCAGGGTCGTACGCGGCGAGGTACGCCTCGAGCGTGTAGCCGTCGCGCGCGTAGTCGGTGCAGGCGAGGGGAGTGCCGTCGTCCGCGGTGTTGGCGTCGATCACGCCGTCGACGTAGACGATCTTCGGTTCGTCGCCCGCGACTGCTGCGACGAGGCCGGCGCGATCGGTGACCGTGACGACGTGGTCGGCGTCGGCGGCGGAGCCGCCCGAGGTGCCCGCACCCGCGGAGCCCCAGCCGTCGCCGTCGGCGAGCACCGCGCGGCCGAGCTCGTCCTGGTGCACGCGGCCATCGCCCGCCCAGGCGGGCCCGGTTCCGGCGAGCAGGAGCGCGAGGCCGCCCGTCGCGGCCACGGTCGTACTGATCCAGCGTCGTTGCATGGTTGTCGTACCCTTCGAGCGAGCGCCGCCGCACGCCCTCGTGCGGCGAGAAAGCGCTTTCTAGCCGGGAACGTAGCAGCGGGTCCGCCTGCCGGGGAAGCGTTTTCTCTACTTTCTCGTGTTTCCCGTGTTTTCTCGCCGGGCACGTGCCGGGTCCGCGTCAGGGGCGCGGGGTAGCGTGACGGCATGGCAGAGAACGTGACCCAGCCGACGGATGCGTCGGTGGATGAGTTCCTCGCGAGCGCCGAGCCCGCGGGCCGGCGGGAGGACGCCGCAGTGCTCCGCGAGATGCTCGACCGCGTGACCGGCGTGACCCCGGTCATGTGGGGGCCGTCGATCGTCGGCTACGGCACGTACCACTACCGGTACGAGACCGGGCGCGAGGGCGACATGCCCGTGATCGGGTTCTCGCCGCGGAAGGCGTCGATGTCGCTGTACGGCGTCAACTACGACGGGTCGGACGACCTGCTCGCACAGCTCGGTCCGGCGAAGGTCGGTGTCGGATGCGTCTGGGTCGGCCGGTTCGCCAAGCTCGACCTCGACGTGCTCGAGCGCCTCTTCGCCGAGGCGTGGCGACGCGACGGCACGCCTGCCTGAGACATCCGTTTGCCGCATCGCCCGCGCGCCCGGTAGGGTCGCATCCGTGTCCACCGCTCGCCTCGCCGCCACGACCCGCGCATCGCGGGTGCTCGTCGCGCGCCGGCGCCGCGGTCTCCGCCGAGGCTAGGCGACCCCACCTGCAGCCCAGCGCTGCCGTGCGGTCGCCGTCGCTCAGCCCAGTCGGCCCAGCCATCGGGTCGTTTCGCCGAGACCATAAGGTAGGACCATGACGTACTCCGTCGCCGTCGCTGGCGCGTCCGGATACGCCGGGGGAGAGATCCTGCGGCTCCTCGCAGATCATCCGGAACTCGAGGTGCGCACCGTCACCGCGCACCAGAACGCCGGCCAGGCGCTCACCGCCGTGCAACCGCACCTGCGCGCGTACACGCACCTCACGCTCACCGAGACGAACGCCGACACGCTCGGCGGCCACGACCTCGTCTTCCTCGCGCTGCCGCACGGCGCGTCGGGCGCGATCGCCGCCGAGCTCGGCGACGCGTCGATCGTCGTCGACTGCGGCGCCGACCACCGCCTCGAGCAGGAGGCCGACTGGGCCGCGTTCTACGGCGGCGAGTTCCACGGCGCGTGGACGTACGGCGTGCCCGAGCTGCCCCGCATGCACGGCACGCAGCGCGAGCGCCTGGCGCAGACCCGCCGCATCGCGGCACCTGGCTGCAACGCGAGCACGGTCGCACTGTCGCTCGTGCCCGGCGTGCGCGCCGGCGTGATCGACGCGCACGACATCGTCTCGGTACTCGCGGTCGGCCCGTCCGGCGCCGGCAAGGCACTGAAGACGCACCTGCTGGGCAGCGAGATCCTCGGCTCCGCCAACCCGTACGCGGTCGGCGGCACGCACCGGCACATCCCCGAGATCCAGCAGGCGCTCCGCTGGGCAGGAGCGGCCGACCCGACGATCAGCTTCACCCCGGTGATCGTGCCGATGTCGCGCGGCATCCTCGCCACCTCGACGGCACGGCTCGCCGACGATGCGGATGCCGCGACCGTGCGCGCCGCCTGGGAGGACGCCTACGCGGGCGAGACCTTCGTGCAGCTCCTGCCCGAGGGCCAGTTCCCGCGCACCGCCGACGTGCTCGGCGCCAACACGGCCCTGATGGGCCTCGCGGTCGACGAGGCGGCGCGCCGCGTCGTGGTCGTCACCGCGGTCGACAACCTCGTCAAGGGCACCGCGGGTGCCGCGATCCAGTCGGCGAACCTCGCCCTCGGCCTCGCCGAGGCCACCGCCCTCCCCGTGAACGGAGTCGCACCGTGACCGTCACCGCAGCAGCCGGCTTCGAGGCGGCGGGCATCGCCGCCGGCATCAAGCGCACCGGCGCCCTCGATCTCGCGCTCATCGTCAACCGCGGCCCGCGCGACGCGGCCGCGGCCGTGTTCACGAGCAACCGCGCGAAGGCCAACCCGATCATCTGGTCGCAGCAGGTCGTCCTCGACGGGGCCGTGCGCGCGATCGTGCTGAACTCCGGCGGCGCGAACTGCTTCACGGGCCACGAGGGCTTCCAGGTCACGCACCGCACCGCCGAGGCGGTCGCGTCGGCGCTCGACATCGGCGCGGGCGACGTGCTCGTGTGCTCGACCGGGCTGATCGGCGAGCAGCTCGACGGCGAGGTGCTCGAGGAGGGCGTCGTCTCCGCGGTCGCGCGCCTCACCACCGACGGCGGCGACAACGCGGCCCGCGCGATCATGACGACCGATTCTGTGCCGAAGACGGCGGTGCGCACGGGCGACGGCTGGACGATCGGCGGCATGGCGAAGGGCGCCGGCATGCTCGCGCCGGGCCTCGCCACGATGCTCGTCGTGATCACGACCGACGCCGACCTGCCGGCATCCGACCTCGACCAGTCCCTGCGCGCAGCCACCCGGGTGAGCTTCGACCGGCTCGACTCCGACGGCTGCATGTCGACGAACGACCAGGTCACGCTCATGGCGTCGGGCTCGTCGGGCGTCGTGCCCGAGGCATCCGCCTTCACCGCCGCCCTCACCGAGGTCTGCCTCGACCTGGCGATGCAGCTGCTCGCCGACGCCGAGGGCGCGAGCCACGAGATCGCGATCGAGGTGCGCGGCGCGGTCACCGAGGACGACGCGGTGACGGTCGCCCGCTCGGTCGCGCGCAACAACCTCTTCAAGGCCGCGATCTTCGGCAACGACCCGAACTGGGGCCGCGTGCTCGCGGCGATCGGCACGACGGATGCCCCGTTCGACCCGTACCTCGTCGACGTGTCGATGAACGGGGTGCGCGTCTGCCACGCGGGCGGCCCCGACGCCCCGCGCGACGACGTCGACCTCACCCCGCGCGCCACGCACGTGCTGGTCGAACTGCACGCGGGCGCCGCATCCGCCACGGTGTGGACCAACGACCTCACCCACGACTACGTCCACGAGAACAGCGCCTACTCGAGTTGAGCATGAATCCTGAGAACAGTGCAGCGGATGCCGCTGAGAAGGCCCGCACCCTGATCGAATCGCTGCCCTGGCTGCAGCGCTTCCACGACCAGGTCATCGTCGTGAAGTTCGGCGGCAACGCCATGGTCAGCCCCGAACTGCAGCGCGCGTTCGCCGAGGACATGGTGTACCTGCGCTACGCGGGCATCCGCCCGGTCGTGGTGCACGGCGGCGGACCGCAGATCTCGGCGATGCTCGACCGGCTCGGTATCGAGAGCGAGTTCCGCGGCGGGTACCGCGTCACGACGCCCGAGGCGATGGACGTCGTGCGCATGGTGCTCACCGGCCAGGTGAACCGCGAGCTCGTGTCGCTCATCAACGAGCACGGGCCGCTCGCGGCCGGCATCTCGGGGAGGACGCGGGGCTGTTCCGCGGCCGTCGCCGCGGCGCGGTCGTCGACGGCGTCGAGGTCGACCTCGGGCTCGTGGGCGACGTCGTGTCGGTCGACCCCGCGTCGGTGCACGCGCAGCTCGACGCCGGCCGCATCCCGGTGGTCTCGTCGATCGCGCCCGACCTCGACGAGCCCGGCCAGTCGCTCAACGTGAACGCCGACTCGGCCGCCGCGTCGCTCGCGGTCGCGCTCGGCGCGGCGAAGCTCGTCATCCTGACCGACGTCGCTGGGCTCTACCGAGACTGGCCCGACCGCGACTCGCTCGTGTCGGTCATCGACGTGCCGCAGCTCGTCGACCTGCTGCCGTCGCTCGAGTCGGGCATGATCCCGAAGATGACCGCGTGTCTGGAGGCCGTCGAGGGCGGCGTCGCGAAGGCCGCGATCATCGACGGTCGCGTGCCGCACTCCATCCTGCTCGAGGTCTTCACCCAGACCGGGGTGGGCACCGAGGTCGTGCCCGCGGAGGTGGCGTCGTGAACCACGGTGAGCTGTTCGACCAGCGCATGATGCGCTCGCTCGGCACGCCCCTCGCGCACCTGGTCGAGGGCGACGGATGCCGCGTGCGCGACGCCGACGGCACCTGGTACCTCGACTTCCTCGCCGGCATCGCCGTCAACTCGCTCGGCCATGCCCACCCCGTGTTCGTCGACGCCGTCTCGCGTCAGGCGGCGACGCTCGCGCACGTGTCGAACTACTTCTCCACGCCCTCGGAGCTGGAGCTCGCCGACCGACTGGTGCGCCTCGCCGGCGCCGGTGACGCGGGCCGCGTCTGGTTCGGCAACTCCGGCGCCGAGGCGATGGAGGCCGCGTTCAAGCTCGCACGGCTGAACCACCGCCAGCAGGGCCGCACCAAGATCCTCGCGCTGCACGATGCGTTCCACGGCCGCACGATGGGCGCGCTCGCGCTCACCGGCAAGCCGCACATGCGCGCGCCGTTCGAGCCCATGCCCGGCGGGGTCGAGCACATCGACACGACGATCGCCGCGCTCGAGGCGTCGATCGACGAGAGCGTCGCGGCGCTGTTCGTCGAGCCGATCAAGGGCGAGGCGGGCGTGCTGCCGCTGCCCGACGGGTTCCTCGCCGCCGCCCGCGAGCTCACCGCGCGCCACGGCGCGCTGCTCGTCGTCGACGAGATCCAGACCGGCGCCGCGCGCACGGGCGAGTGGTTCGGGTACCAACACGACGGCGTCACGCCCGACGCCATCACGGTCGCGAAGGGTATCGGCGGCGGGTTCCCGATCGGTGCGCTGGTCACGTTCGGCGAGGCATCCGACCTCTACCAGCGCGGCATGCACGGCTCGACATTCGGCGGCAACCCGCTCGCCACGGCGACGGCCAACGCCGTGCTCAGCGAGATCGAGCGTGCCGACCTCGTCGGCAACGCCCGCGTGCGCGGCGCGCAGCTCAGCGAGCGCATCATGGCCATGGGCTCGCCGCTCATCACCGAGGTGCGCGGCCGAGGCCTGCTGCTCGGCATCGGCCTCGCCGAGCCGCACGCGGGCGCGCTCGCGACGGCCGCCATGCGCGAGGGCCTCATCATCAACGCGGCGAACGACTCGAGCATCCGCCTCGCGCCGCCCCTCATCATCGGCGACGCCGAGATCGACGAGTTCATCGACCGGTTCTCGCGCGCGCTCGCCGCACTCTGACTTCCCGAAAGGACGCCATGACCCGCCACTTCCTGCGCGACGACGACATCACCCCCGCGGAGCAGGCCGCGATCCTCGACCTCGCCGTCGAGCTGAAGGCCGACCGTTGGCGCGATCGCCCGCTCGAGGGTCCGCAGACCGTCGCGGTCATCTTCGACAAGTCGTCGACCCGCACCCGGGTCTCGTTCGCCGTCGGCATCGCCGACCTCGGCGGCTCGCCGCTCATCATCTCGACCGCGTCGAGCCAGCTCGGCGGCAAGGAGACCCCGAGCGACACCGCGCGCGTGCTCGAGCGCATGGTCTCGGCGATCGTCTGGCGCACCTACGGGCAGGCCGGTCTCGAGGAGATGGCCGCCGGCACGCGCGTGCCGGTCGTCAACGCGCTGAGCGACGACTTCCACCCGTGCCAGCTGCTCGCCGACCTCCTCACGATCCGTGAGCACAAGGGGTCGCTCGAAGGGCTCACGGTCACGTTCCTGGGCGACGGCGCGAGCAACATGGCGCAGTCGTACGTGCTGGCCTGCGTGATGGCGGGCATGCACGTGCGCGTCGCGTCGCCGGTGGAGTTCTCGCCCGAGGCATCCGTCGTCGCCGACGCCGACACCATCGCGGCCGACACCGGCGGGTCGGTCACGCTCTTCACCGACCCGGCCGAGGCGACCGCCGGCGCGGACGTCGTGGTCACCGACACCTGGGTGTCGATGGGCAAGGAGGAGGAGAAGGCGCACCGCGTCGCGACCTTCGGCGCCTACCGGGTCGACGCCGAGCTCATGGCGCTCGCCGCGCCCGACGCCGTGTTCATGCACTGCCTGCCCGCCGATCGCGGCTACGAGGTGACCGCCGACGTGATCGACGGCCCGCAGAGCATCATCTGGGACGAGGCGGAGAACCGCCTGCATGCGCAGAAGGCGCTGCTGGTGTGGCTGCTCGCGCAGAACACCGGCGTCGAGGGTGAGGAGAACGCCTGATGGCCGAGCACGGCACCAACGAGGGCTCGCTCTGGGGCGGCCGGTTCGCCTCCGGGCCGTCGCCCGAGCTCGCGAAGCTCTCGAAGTCGACGCACTTCGACTGGCAGCTCGCGCCCTACGACATCGCGGGGTCGCGCGCGCACGCCCGAGCGCTGCACGCGGCGGGCTACCTCTCGGCGGCCGAGCTCGAGGCCATGATCGAGGGGCTGAACCGCCTCGAGGCCGACGTCGAGTCGGGCGAGGTCGTCGCCGCCGAGACCGATGAAGACGTGCACGGCGCGCTCGAGGCCGCGCTCATCGAGATCGTCGGGCCCGAGCTGGGCGGCAAGCTCCGCGCCGGCCGCAGCCGCAACGACCAGATCGCGACGCTCGTGCGCATGTACCTGCGCGACCACGCCGCCGCGATCGCGACCGAGCTCGTGCACCTCATCGACGCGCTCGCCGCGCAGGCCGAGGCGCACGGCGACGCCATCATGCCCGGCCGCACGCACCTGCAGCACGCGCAGCCCGTGCTGCTCGCGCACCACCTGCTCGCGCACGCGTGGGCGCTCACGCGCGACCTCGACCGGCTCGTCGACTGGGACGGGCGCGCCGACGTCTCGCCGTACGGCTCGGGCGCCCTCGCCGGGTCGACGCTGGGTCTCGACGCGGCATCCGTCGCCCAGGACCTCGGGCTCGCCGGCATCTCGGAGAACTCGATCGACGGCACCGCTAGCCGCGACGTCGTCGCCGAGTTCGCGTTCATCGCCGCGATGATCGGCATCGACCTGTCGCGCCTGTCGGAGGAGATCATCCTCTGGAACACGCGCGAGTTCGGCTTCGTCACGCTCGACGACGGCTACTCGACCGGGTCGTCGATCATGCCGCAGAAGAAGAACCCCGACATCGCCGAGCTCGCGCGCGGCAAGTCGGGCCGGCTCATCGGCAACCTGACGGGCCTGCTCGCCACCCTCAAGGCGCTGCCGCTCGCGTACAACCGCGACCTGCAGGAGGACAAGGAGCCGGTCTTCGACTCGGTCGAGACGCTCGAGGTGCTGCTGCCGGCGTTCACCGGCATGGTCGCGACGCTGCGCTTCGACACGGCGCGCATGGCCGAGCTCGCGCCGCAGGGCTTCTCGCTCGCGACCGACGTCGCCGAGTGGCTCGTGAAGCGGCACGTGCCGTTCCGCGACGCGCACGAGATCACGGGCGCCCTCGTGCGCTACGCCGAGGAGCACGGGCTCGACCTGCATGAGGTGCCCGACGACGCGCTCGCCGGCATCTCGCCGCACCTGGTGCCCGAGGTGCGCGAGGTGCTCACGATCGAGGGGTCGGTCGCGAGTCGCGACGGGGTCGCCGGCACCGCGCCGTCGTCGGTCGCGAAGCAGTTCACGGCGCTGACCGAGCGCGTGCGCGCGCTGGCCGCGGGCCTGCCGGAGGCGCGGCTCTGATCCCGGCCACCCGCGCCGCGCTCGCGGTCGACGCGCTCGAGCTAGCGCCGCTGCTGCTCGGCGCGGAGCTGACGCACCACGGTGAGGGCGGCGCGGTGACGGTGCGCCTCACCGAGGTCGAGGCGTACCGCGGCGAGGCCGACCCCGGCTCGCACGCGTTCCGCGGCCGCACGCCGCGCAACGCAGTGATGTTCGGCGAGGCCGGCCACCTCTACGCGTACTTCACCTACGGCATGCACGTCTGCATCAACGTCGTCTGCGGCGTCGAGGGCGTCGCCTCTGCGGTGCTGCTGCGCGCCGGCGAGGTGGTCGAGGGGCTCGAGACGGCACGGATGCGGCGGAGCTCCGCCCGCACCGACCGCGACCTGGCCCGCGGGCCGGCGCGTCTGGCGTCCGCGCTGGGCGTGCCGCTCGCCGCGAACCGCGCCGACCTGCTCGCCGCCCCCTTCGCGCTGCGCCTGCCCGATGCGCCGGTCTCGCATCTGGCCGGCCCGCGCGTCGGCGTATCCGGCGCGGGCGGCGGCGTGCGCTACCCATGGCGGTTCCGCGTGCCTGACGACCCGACGGTGTCGGCATACCGGCGGCATCCGAAGTCGCACGACTGAGCGACCGGCTGCCCCCTGGCCGGTCGCCGCTCAGCGGATGACGAGGTGCACGACGAGCGCGCACGCGCACGCCCAGACGAGGCTGGCGAGCGTGCCGATGATGAACCGCTCACGCGCCTCGCCCGACTCGAGCTCGCTGAATCGGCCGATGCCCTTGACGGCCACGACGACGGCGAGCCCCTCGGGGAACCCGGCGATGATCGTGCCCGCCGCGCCGATGCGCTCGAGCACGCCGATCGTGATGCCCCCGCGCAGCACTTCGGTGCGCTCCGCCATGAGGCCCTCGCCGCGCGCGCCCTTCGGCGCGACCATGATGCCGCCGTGCAGCCCGGGCTCGACCGCCCCGCCCATCGCGGTGTCAAGCGCGAGCACTGCCGCCGAGCTGCCGCCGACCACGGCGATGCCGCCGCCGACCAGCACGATGAGCACGGATGCCGCGAGCGTCGGCTGCCCCGGCAGCGCCGCCGCGGGGATGAATGCCACGCCCACCGCGACCGCCGACCACCAGATGAGGCGCGGCCGCTCGCGCGTGAAGGCGAGCACCGCGAACACGGCGGCCACGACCAGTGCGGCCAGCAGCGCGTACCAGCCGAGCGCGGCCAGCGCCCGATCGACCTCGAACGGGAGCGGGAACGGGAAGGGGATCACGTGGTCTCCTCGGAGTCGGCGCTCGCCGTGCGGTCGAGCTCGTGCAGCAGCCTAGTGAGTGCGGGGCGCGCCTCGAGGTCGGGTCGCAGCGCGCCGGCGCGGGCCCTCGCCGAGACGGCGGCGGGGGAGATGTCGAGCGCGTCGGCGGCATCCGTCTGCAACATCCCCGTCTCGAGCAGCTCGGCCAGCTCCCACCCGGCGTCGCTGCGCTTCTCGCGGAGCGCGACGACGACCGAGAGCAGCGATTCGAGGTCGGAGGCGGCCGTCTCCGCGGCATCCGCCCCGCTCGCGACCGCGACCTTCGGCCAGCGACGCTTCGCCCGGTCGACCGCGTCGCGCGCGGCGTAGAAGGCGGGACCGCTCGCCTCGCGCACGTCGTCGGGCAGCGGCATCCGCACCGCCCCTGCTCCCAGGCCCACGCTCCATCGTTCGTCGCGGGTGAGCTCGAGCACGAGGGCGAGCGCAGTCGCCGCGTCGCCTGTGAGCGCCTGCAGCTCGTCGCCGGCGTTGCGCCCGACGGGCAGCGCGAGCGCGTCGCCGTGGGCGGCATCGATGCGCCGGCGGGTCTCGTCGACGATGTCGTCGCGGGTGCGGCTGCCGACTTGGTCGGCGGTGATCACGAACATGCGTGCTCCCTGCAGTCTGCGGGCTGAATCCAGCGTACTTCAGTCTGTGGACTTGATCAAGCATGATCAAGCATGGAAGCTTGATCGCTCGACCGGCCGCGCACGGCCCCGCTGCTAGCCTTGCTGCGTGCCAGCCCCCGTGATCCTCGCTTCGCAGCGCATCGACGACTCCTTCGACGACATCTGGGAGGAGCTCGTCTGGCGCGGCCACGTGCACGTCTCCACCGACGAGGCCGCCCTGAAGGAACTGCTCGCGGGCGACCCGATCACGTACTACTGCGGCTTCGACCCGACGGCGCCGAGCCTGCACCTGGGCAACCTCGTGCAGCTCATCGTCATGCGCCGGCTCCAGCTCGCCGGCCACCGACCGCTCGGGCTCGTCGGCGGCTCGACGGGCCTCATCGGCGATCCGCGACCCACCGCCGAGCGCACGCTCAACACCAGGGAGACCGTCGCCGAGTGGGTCGGCTACCTGCAGGCCCAGGTCTCGCGATTCCTCTCGACCGAGGGCGACAACGCGATGCGGCTCGTCAACAACCTCGACTGGACGGCGCCGATGTCGGCGATCGACTTCCTGCGCGAGGTCGGCAAGCACTACCGCGTCGGCACCATGCTGAAGAAGGACGCGGTCGCGGCCCGCCTCGAGTCGAACGAGGGCATCAGCTACACCGAGTTCAGCTACCAGATCCTGCAGGGCATGGACTTCCTGGAGCTCTACCGCAGCTACGGCTGCGTGCTGCAGACCGGGGGCAGCGACCAGTGGGGCAACCTCACGAGTGGCACCGACCTCATCCATCGCGCCGAGGGCGCGAGCGTGCACGCGATCGGCACGCCGCTCGTCACGAACGCCGACGGCACGAAGTTCGGGAAGAGCGAGGGCAACGCGATCTGGCTCGACCCCGCGCTCTGCAGCCCGTACCGCTTCTACCAGTTCTGGCTCAACACCGACGACGCCGACGTGATCTCGCGCCTCAAGGTCTTCACGTTCCTCTCGCGCGACGAGATCGCCGAGTACGAGCAGGCCGTGGCCGACGCGCCCTTCCGCCGCGAGGCCCAGAAGCGGCTCGCGAGCGAGGTCACGACACTGGTGCACGGGGCGGATGCCACGCAGGCCGTGATCGACGCATCGCAGGCGCTGTTCGGGCAGGGCGACCTCGCGTCGCTCGATCCGGCGACCCTTGAGGCGGCCCTGCGCGAGCTGCCGCATGCGACCACAGCGGCGGATGCCCCGGTGGCGCAGCTCCTCGTCGACACCGGGCTCGTGGCAAGCCTCAGCGACGCGCGACGCGCGATCAAGCAGGGCGGGGTGTCGCTCAACAACGCCCGCGTGGAGGACGAGCACGCGACCCTCGAGGGGCAGACGCTGCCCGGCGGCATGGCCGTGCTGCGACGCGGCAAGAAGACCATGGCGGGAGTGTTCCTGGCCTGAGCCTCGGCCGGGGGCGCGCCGCGGGGAGGCGGTGCGATGACGGAGCGGCGGTTCCTGCGCCGTGCGTGGGTGGATCTCGGGCGGCCCGCCGACGAGCTCGACCTCGTCGACCCGCTCCCGGTGCCGGCACTGCCGTCACGGCTGTCGACCGCTGCGCTCGCCGCGGAGTCGGTCGCGGCCGCGTCGCTGGCCGGCGCCGTGGCATCCGTCGCCGGCACCGACCGACCCGCGCCGCGTGTGCGCCTCTCCGGGCCGCGCATCGCCGCCGCGGTGTCGAGCGAGCGCTCGTTTCGTCTCGACGGCGAGTCGCCGGACGTCTGGGCGCCGATGTCGGGGTTCTTCCGCGCGCGTGACGGGTGGGTGCGCACGCACGGCAACTACCCGCACCACGCCGCGGCGCTCCGGCGTGCGCTGGGGTTGGGGGCGGATGCGACGGCCGACGACCTCGCTGCGGTGCTGGCGCGGACCGATGCGGCGGATGCCTCGCAGCGCGTGACCGCGGCCGGTGGCCTGTGCGTCGTGGTCGCGCCCGAACAGCCGTCCGTGGATGCCGCGCTCGCCGCGACCCCGCTCGTGGAGGTGCGTCGCCTGGGGGATGCCGCACCCCGCGCGCCGCTGCCCGGGGCGGCGGATGCGCCGCTCGCCGGGGTCCGGGTGCTCGACCTCACGCGCGTGATCGCCGGGCCGGTCTGCACGCGCACGCTCGCGCTGCTCGGCGCCGACGTACTGAGAATCGATTCGCCGCGGCTGCCCGAGCCCGAGTGGCAGCACCTCGACTCGGGTGCCGGCAAGCGCTCGGCCCTGGTCGACGCCGGCACGGCTGAGGGTCGAGCGCGTCTCGAGCGGCTCCTGGCCGACGCGGACGTGCTCGTCACGGGGTACCGTCCCGAGGCGATCGCGGGGTTGGGTCTCGCTGCGGACGACGTCGCCGCGCGGCATCCGGGCATCGTCGTCGTGCAGCTCGCGGCCTGGGGGTTCGGCGCCGCAGATCGTGCGCGACGCGGGTTCGACTCGATCGTGCAGGCCGCGAGCGGCATCGGCTGTATTGAGGGCGGTGAGCGTCCGGAGGCGCTTCCTGCGCAGGTGCTCGACCATGCGACGGGGTACCTGCTGGCGGCCACCGCCGTCACGATCCTCGAGCGGCAGCGCGCGGACGGCGGGTCCTGGTCGGTGCACGGATCGCTTCGGCGCACCGCGGCGGAGCTGCTGCGGTCGCCGCGGGCGGCGGACCCGTCACCGCCGGAGACGCTCACCGCCGAGGCACGTGCACTGCAGGAGGTCGAGTTCGCCGACCCGCCGCGCGTGCGAACGGTGCTGCCGGCGGTCGCGTTCGACGGGCTGCCCGACGCCTGGCCGAGCGCGCCGCACGCGTGGGGGAGCGACGCACCGGAGTGGGCCCGCTGAGTGGGGCGGGATCCGCGTGATTCCGGGCGACACGCCCGGGATGCGGGAGTGATTTGCGGGGACCCCGGGATGCACGTAATGTATTCCCTTGTCACCCCAAAGGTGCGGAAGAGCGAGAGGGTCCTGAGCGGCCCGGCCTTCCACCTCAAGCGGGACCACCCCAAGCCAGATCGAAGCAAGTTCTTCGGGCTGTGCTTGAAGCCTCCGGACGAGTCGCAAGACGCGGCCGGTAGGAAGAACGAAGGCCTCGGGCTGATCGACTCTTCACGAGTCGTGAAACGTGAGCGTCCGTTTCTTGAGAACTCAATAGCGTGCACTATGTTCAATGCCATTTTTTGAACCCCGTCCGGTCTTTTGGCCGGTTGGGATTCCTTTGGATTGATGGACAGCCAGTTTTGGTTGTTCTTTGGTCAGAGATCAGATTTGTCGGCCCTCTTTTTGTTGGGTTGGCGCCATTTTTTTTTGGAGAGTTTGATCCTGGCTCAGGACGAACGCTGGCGGCGTGCTTAACACATGCAAGTCGAACGATGAAGCCCAGCTTGCTGGGTGGATTAGTGGCGAACGGGTGAGTAACACGTGAGTAACCTGCCCTGGACTCTGGGATAACCCCGAGAAATCGGAGCTAATACCGGATAGGACTTCGCACCGCATGGTGTGGGGTGGAAAGTTTTTTCGGTTTGGGATGGACTCGCGGCCTATCAGCTTGTTGGTGAGGTAATGGCTCACCAAGGCGTCGACGGGTAGCCGGCCTGAGAGGGTGACCGGCCACACTGGGACTGAGACACGGCCCAGACTCCTACGGGAGGCAGCAGTGGGGAATATTGCACAATGGGCGCAAGCCTGATGCAGCAACGCCGCGTGAGGGATGACGGCCTTCGGGTTGTAAACCTCTTTTAGTAGGGAAGAAGGGCTTCGGCTTGACGGTACCTGCAGAAAAAGCACCGGCTAACTACGTGCCAGCAGCCGCGGTAATACGTAGGGTGCAAGCGTTGTCCGGAATTATTGGGCGTAAAGAGCTCGTAGGCGGTTTGTCGCGTCTGCTGTGAAAACGCGAGGCTCAACCTCGCGCCTGCAGTGGGTACGGGCAGACTCGAGTGCGGTAGGGGAGACTGGAATTCCTGGTGTAGCGGTGGAATGCGCAGATATCAGGAGGAACACCGATGGCGAAGGCAGGTCTCTGGGCCGTAACTGACGCTGAGGAGCGAAAGCGTGGGGAGCGAACAGGATTAGATACCCTGGTAGTCCACGCCGTAAACGTTGGGCGCTAGATGTGGGGACCTTTCCACGGTTTCCGTGTCGTAGCTAACGCATTAAGCGCCCCGCCTGGGGAGTACGGCCGCAAGGCTAAAACTCAAAGGAATTGACGGGGGCCCGCACAAGCGGCGGAGCATGCGGATTAATTCGATGCAACGCGAAGAACCTTACCAAGGCTTGACATATACGGGAACGCCTCAGAAATGAGGAACTCTTTGGACACTCGTATACAGGTGGTGCATGGTTGTCGTCAGCTCGTGTCGTGAGATGTTGGGTTAAGTCCCGCAACGAGCGCAACCCTCGTCCTCTGTTGCCAGCACGTCATGGTGGGAACTCAGGGGAAACTGCCGGGGTCAACTCGGAGGAAGGTGGGGATGACGTCAAATCATCATGCCCCTTATGTCTTGGGCTTCACGCATGCTACAATGGCCGGTACAAAGGGCTGCGATGTCGTAAGGCGGAGCGAATCCCAAAAAGCCGGTCTCAGTTCGGATTGAGGTCTGCAACTCGACCTCATGAAGTCGGAGTCGCTAGTAATCGCAGATCAGCAACGCTGCGGTGAATACGTTCCCGGGCCTTGTACACACCGCCCGTCAAGTCATGAAAGTCGGTAACACCCGAAGCCGGTGGCCCAACCCTTGTGGAGGGAGCTGTCGAAGGTGGGATCGGTGATTAGGACTAAGTCGTAACAAGGTAGCCGTACCGGAAGGTGCGGCTGGATCACCTCCTTTCTAAGGAGCATCTGGGGACCGAGAGGTTCTCCAGGCACACCAGATCAGGACCGAATGTGTTCTGCTGGTTGCTCATGGGTGGAACGTTGGCATAGGTGTCGGTCGGATCCGATCACTGCTCAGTACATCCCGCGCTTGTCGTGGGAAGGGAACGGTGGGGGTTGGTGGTGGCCGGCACATGCACGCTATTGGGTCCTGAGGGACCGGGCCTTTCGGGGCTTCGTAACCTTGCACGGACCCGCATTCGGCACCAGCGTATGGCTGGTGGTGGTGTGGGTACCGTTCGTGTGTTGAGAACTACATAGTGGACGCGAGCATCTTAGATCGACCTGTCTTCGGGCGGGTCGTTCACAAGATCAAGTAAGACACTCCTTCTTCGGAGGGGGTGTCCGACTGATCATTGGTCAATCTCATGCACCCTTTGGGGTGTGTGCGATCGATTCATACTCATGTGATTTCAAGTTTCTAAGAGCAAACGGTGGATGCCTTGGCATCTGGAGCCGAAGAAGGACGTCGTAATCTGCGATAAGCCTCGGGGAGTTGATAAACGAGCTGTGATCCGAGGATTTCCGAATGGGGAAACCCCGCCAGGCCCTTCGGGTGACCTGGTGACTCCCGCCTGAATGTATAGGGCGGGTAGAGGGAACGTGGGGAAGTGAAACATCTCAGTACCCACAGGAAGAGAAAACAATAGTGATTCCGTTAGTAGTGGCGAGCGAACGCGGATGAGGCTAAACCGAGCCATGTGTGATACCCGGCAGGGGTTGCATGGTCGGGGTTGTGGGACTTCTCGGACTGTTCTGCCGGACAGTCACGGTGACGTGTCGGGTATAGACGAACCGCATTGAAAGGCGGACCGGAGTGGGTGTGAGTCCCGTAGTCGAAATGCCTGGCCGGCCGGAGGAGTATCCCAAGTAGCACGGGGCCCGAGAAATCCCGTGTGAATCTGTCAGGACCACCTGATAAGCCTAAATACTCCCAGATGACCGATAGCGGACAAGTACCGTGAGGGAAAGGTGAAAAGTACCCCGGGAGGGGAGTGAAATAGTACCTGAAACCGTTTGCTTACAAACCGTTGGAGCCTCCTTGTTGGGGTGACAGCGTGCCTTTTGAAGAATGAGCCTGCGAGTTAGTGATATGTGGCGAGGTTAACCCGTGTGGGGTAGCCGTAGCGAAAGCGAGTCTGAATAGGGCGATTTTAGTCGCATGTCCTAGACCCGAAGCGAAGTGATCTATCCATGGCCAGGTTGAAGCGACGGTAAGACGTCGTGGAGGACCGAACCCACTTCAGTTGAAAATGGAGGGGATGAGCTGTGGATAGGGGTGAAAGGCCAATCAAACTTCGTGATAGCTGGTTCTCTCCGAAATGCATTTAGGTGCAGCGTTGCGTGTTTCTTGCCGGAGGTAGAGCTACTGGATGGCCGATGGGCCCCAACAGGTTACTGACGTCAGCCAAACTCCGAATGCCGGTAAGTGAGAGCGCAGCAGTGAGACGGTGGGGGATAAGCTTCATCGTCGAGAGGGAAACAACCCAGACCACCGACTAAGGTCCCTAAGCGCGTGCTAAGTGGGAAAGGATGTGGAGTTGCACAGACAACCAGGAGGTTGGCTTAGAAGCAGCCACCCTTGAAAGAGTGCGTAATAGCTCACTGGTCAAGTGATTCCGCGCCGACAATGTAACGGGGCTCAAGCACGTCACCGAAGTCGTGGGATTCGCACAGTTGACAGGCCTTCGTGGTCCAGTCGTGCGGATCGGTAGGAGAGCGTCGTGTGCCGGGTGAAGCGGCGGAGTGATCCAGCCGTGGATGGCACACGAGTGAGAATGCAGGCATGAGTAGCGAAAGACGGGTGAGAAACCCGTCCTCCGGAAGACCAAGGGTTCCAGGGTCAAGCTAATCTTCCCTGGGTAAGTCGGGACCTAAGGCGAGGCCGACAGGCGTAGTCGATGGACAACGGGTTGATATTCCCGTACCGGCGAAGAACCGCCCACACTAATCCAGCAATGCTAACCATCCGAACCATCCCATCGTCCCTTCGGGGGCACCGGGGTGGGGAGCGTGGGACCCGAGTCTGGTGCGGTGAGCGTATTAACAGGTGTGACGCAGGAAGGTAGCCGAGCCGGGCGATGGTTGTCCCGGTCCAAGCGTGTAGGCCGAACGGTAGGCAAATCCGCCGTTCATCATGGCTGAGACGCGATGGGGATGAAAAGTCGGTGATCCTATGCTGCCGAGAAAAGCATCGACGCGAGGTTCCAGCCGCCCGTACCCCAAACCGACTCAGGTGGTCAGGTAGAGAATACCGAGGAGATCGAGAGAATCGTGGTTAAGGAACTCGGCAAAATGCCCCCGTAACTTCGGGAGAAGGGGGCCGGATTCGTGAAGGGACTTGCTCCTGGAGCGTTGAAGGCCGCAGAGACCAGTGGGAAGCGACTGTTTACTAAAAACACAGGTCCGTGCCAAGTCGCAAGACGATGTATACGGACTGACGCCTGCCCGGTGCTGGAAGGTTAAGCGGAACGGTTAGCTCTTCGGAGCGAAGCTGAGAAGTTAAGCCCCAGTAAACGGCGGTGGTAACTATAACCATCCTAAGGTAGCGAAATTCCTTGTCGGGTAAGTTCCGACCTGCACGAATGGCGTAACGACTTCCCAGCTGTCTCAACCGCGAACTCGGCGAAATTGCATTACGAGTAAAGATGCTCGTTACGCGCAGCAGGACGGAAAGACCCCGTGACCTTTACTACAGCTTGGTATTGGTGTTCGGTGTGGCTTGTGTAGGATAGGTGGGAGACTTTGAAGCGGGCACGCCAGTGTTCGTGGAGTCATTGTTGAAATACCACTCTGGTCACTCTGGATATCTAACTTCGGACCGTAATCCGGTTCAGGGACAGTGCCTGGTGGGTAGTTTAACTGGGGCGGTTGCCTCCCAAAGAGTAACGGAGGCGCCCAAAGGTTCCCTCAACCTGGTTGGCAATCAGGTGGCGAGTGTAAGTGCACAAGGGAGCTTGACTGCGAGACTGACAGGTCGAGCAGGGACGAAAGTCGGGACTAGTGATCCGGCAGTGGCTTGTGGAAGCGCTGTCGCTCAACGGATAAAAGGTACCTCGGGGATAACAGGCTGATCTTGCCCAAGAGTCCATATCGACGGCATGGTTTGGCACCTCGATGTCGGCTCGTCGCATCCTGGGGCTGGAGTAGGTCCCAAGGGTTGGGCTGTTCGCCCATTAAAGCGGTACGCGAGCTGGGTTTAGAACGTCGTGAGACAGTTCGGTCCCTATCCGCTGCGCGCGCAGGAAATTTGAGAGGATCTGACCCTAGTACGAGAGGACCGGGTTGGACGAACCTCTGGTGTGTCAGTTGTTCCGCCAGGAGCACCGCTGATTAGCTACGTTCGGGATGGATAACCGCTGAAAGCATCTAAGCGGGAAGCCGGCCTCGAGATGAGATTTCCATCCCCTTCGGGGGAGAGGCGCCCAGCCAGACGACTGGGTTGATAGGCCAGATGTGGAAGCCCGGCAACGGGTGTAGCTGACTGGTACTAATACGCCGACAACTTGATTATCACTACACACACCCACGTGTAAGGCAGGGGTGTGTGGCCTGTAGATCGCTCGCGTCCACTCTGTGGTTCCCACCACACGAACAACAACTCAACACCCACCCACAACCCGCCTTCGGGTTGGCGGGGTGGGACCCGAGACCACACACCCCCATCACGCGTGGGTGTGGCTAGAGTTTCGGCGGCCATAGCGCGAGGGAAACGCCCGGACCCATTCCGAACCCGGAAGCTAAGACTCGCAGCGCCGATGGTACTGCAGGGGCCACCCTGTGGGAGAGTAGGACACCGCCGGACATACCTTCCGAGATGGCCACCCGATGACGGGTGGCCATCTCGCATTTAAGCACCCACCCGCGAGGCATCGCCCGCAGTACGGTGGACAACGACAACAGCACAGACGACGGGAACATCGTGGACGACGAGCGCAAGAAGCGTCCGGAGCAGGCTCCGGACCGAGCCGGCGCGTCCGGCAGCGGCGAACGACGGAACTCGTCCCGCGGCGACGCCCGCAGCGGAGACCGGAAGCCCGCGCGTTCGAGCGGCGGCGCCAGGGGCGACTCGGCGAAGGGCGGCTCGGGTCGTAACCCGGACCGCAAGCCGTACGGCGGTGACCGGAAATCGTCTGGGGGCGATCGCAGGCCCTATGGCGGCGATCGGAAATCGTCCGGCGGAGACCGGAAGTCCCACAGCGGCGGGAAACCGCGTCGTGATGGCGATCGTCCGCGGCAGCAGCGTGAGTACGACGGCGCTCGACGGTCCTCGTCGGACCGGAGCGGCCGTCCCGATCGTGCAGGCCGACCCGATCGCACGGATCGCGCAGGTCGCCCCGATCGCGGTGGTCGTCCCGACCGTTCCGGTCGTCCGGACCGCGCGGGTCGCGGGCCGCAGTCGGACCGCTACGACCGCGACGGCGGGAAGCGCGGCGGTCGTCAGGGGCAGGGCCGTGTCGCCGGTCGCGGTCCCCAGCGCGGGCCGCGCGAGGAGCGCGAGTCGACGCCGCGGCGCTACGTGCCCGAGCTCGACCCGTCGATCGACCCGCGCGAGCTCGACCGCGCCGCTCGCGCGGAGCTGAAGACGCTCAGCAAGGAGAACGCGGAGCAGGTCGCGAAGCACCTGGTCGCCGCATCCCGCCTGCTCGACGACGACCCCGCACGCGCGCACGAGCACGCCCTCGAGGCGGCGCATCGTGCCGGTCGCGTCGCGGTCGTCCGCGAGTCCCTCGCCATCACGGCCTACGCGACCGGCGACTTCGCCCTGGCGCTCCGCGAGCTGCGCACCTATCGACGCATCTCCGGGCGCGACGACCAACTGCCGCTCATGGTCGACAGCGAGCGGGGCGTCGGTCGCCCCGAGAAGGCGCTCGAACTCGGCCGCTCGGTCGACCGCGCGTCGCTCGAGACCGTGGTGCAGGTCGGCCTCGCGATCGCGATGTCCGGCGCGCGACTCGACCTCGGCCAGGCCGAGGACGCGCTCTCGGAGCTCGAGATCCCGCAGCTCGACCCCGATCGGGCGTTCAGCTGGAGCCCCGCGCTCTTCGACGCGTACGCGGAGGTGCTCGAGGAACTCGGGCGCGACGCCGCCGCAACCGAGTGGCGCGAGCGATCGGCGCGGGCCGAGGCGGCGCTCGACGCGGCATCCGCCGGGAACGAGACCGTCACGGTGTTCGAGATGGCCGAGGAGGAGCCCGTGGAGGTTCCCGCGGCTCAGGTGGCAGAGCCCACGGCTGATACCGCTGAGCCGGTCGAGGCCGCCGAGCCTGCCGACGCCGCTGAGCCTGCCGAAGCTGACGATGACGCCGCTGCGACGCCCGAAGACTGAGCCCGCGACCCCGCTCGACGGGGCAGATGCGGTGCTCGCCGACCTCGACGGCGTCGTGTACGCCGGCGCGGACGCGCTGCCGCACGCCGTCGAGAGTCTCCGGCTGGCCGCGGCATCCGTGCCCGTCGGGTACATCACGAACAACGCCTCCCGCAGCGACGCGACCGTCGCGCGGCACCTGTCGGAGCTCGGCCTCGACGTCGCGCCCGAGCACGTGGTGACGTCGCCGCAGGCGGCGATGCGCCTGCTGACGCAGACGGTCGAGCCCGGGGCATCCGTGCTCGTCGTCGGCGGCGAGGGCATCGTGATCGAGCTCGAGCGCGCCGGCTACGTGCCGACGCGTTCCGCCGAGGACGCGCCCGCCGCGGTCGTGCAGGGCTTCGCGCCCGACGTCGGCTGGGCCCAGCTCGCCGAGGCGGCCTTCGCGATCCAGGACGCGGCCGAGCGCGGCGGCATTCCGTGGATCGCCACGAACACCGACTGGACGATTCCGGTCGCGCGCGGCATCGCGCCGGGCAACGGCACGCTGGTCTCCGCGGTGCACACGGCGGTCGGCATCCTGCCGCAGGTGGCCGGCAAGCCGGAGACGCCGATCTTCCTCGAGGCGACGGATCGCTTCGGGGCATCCGCTCCGCTCATGATCGGCGACCGGCTGGACACCGACATTCTCGGCGCCAATCGCGCGGGGATGCGCTCCGCCCTCGTGCTCACGGGCATCGACCGGGCGAAGCAGGTGCTCGCGGCGACGCCCGACATGCGTCCCGACTACGTGCTCGCCGACCTGCGCGGCCTGCACGAACCGTACCCGGAGACGTCCACGCGCCGCGACGGCACCGTGACCGTCGGCCGCGCGGCCGTGCGCATCGACGGCCGTACCGTCACGATCGTGCGCGACGGCGACGAGCCGCTCGACCTGCTGCGCGCGGCGAGCCGCGCCATCTGGGACAGTGCCACGCCGATCCACGGCCTCGAGGTGCCCGAGCGGCTCTACGCCTGACGGGCGCGATGCGAGCGGGCACGCGATAGCGTGGAGACGTGAGTGACGCACCGCCCGAGGACGCCGGCCCCGAGCACGTGAGCCCCGAGGCATCCGCCGACGAGGTCGCCGACGACGCGACCGGGCTGACGGACCGCCTGGCCGGCATCGACGAACTGCCGCTCGAGCAGCGCGCCGTGGCGTTCGAGCAGCTGCACGGCGAGCTGCGCGCCCAGCTCGAGGGCGCCGACCCGGAGGCGGCCGACTGACCCCCGACGACGGCCGGCTCGACGCGACCCTCGCCGCACGCGGGCTCGCGCGGTCGCGCACGCACGCCGCGCAGCTGATCGCCGCGGGCGAGGTCGCGGTGGACGGGCGAGTCGTGCGCAAGGCCTCGACGCGCGTCGCCTCAGGCGCGGACATCGTCGTCGAGGCATCCGACCACTACGTCAGCCGCGCGGCGTGGAAGCTCGTGACGGCCCTCGACGCGTTCGACGTCGACCCGGCCGGGCGCACCGTGCTCGACGCCGGGGCGTCGACGGGCGGGTTCAGCCAGGTGCTGCTCGAGCGCGGTGCCGCCACCGTCATCGCCGTTGACGTCGGCCACGACCAGCTCGCACCCGACCTGCGCGACGCGCCCGGGCTGGTGCTGGTCGAGGGATGCAACGTGCGCGACCTCACGCCCGAGGTGCTCGCCGACCTGTCCGGCGTCGCCGAGCGGCCGTCGCTCGTGACCGCCGACCTCTCCTTCATCTCGCTGCGCACCGTGCTGCCGGCGCTCCGCGCCACCGCGGCCGACGATGCCGAGTTCGTGCTGCTCGTGAAGCCGCAGTTCGAGGTGGGCCGCACGGGGGTGAAGGCCGGCGTGGTGCGCGACGACGCGCTGCGCGCCGATGCGGTGATGGACGTGCTCGAGGCGGCGGCGGGCCTCGGGCTCGGCACGGCCGGGGTCGTGTCCTCCCCAGTGCAGGGCACGCACGGCAACATCGAGCTGCTCGCGTGGTTGCGCGCCGACGGCGGGAGCGATCCGTCACAATGGAGGGAACTCGTGGCGGCGGAGACGAAGGGCGGTCGGGCGTGAGCGAAGCGCGGCACTTCCTGGTCGTCTCGCACACCGGACGCCGCGACTCGCTGGAGGCCACCTCGGAGGTGTGCCGGCAGCTGTCCGCGGCAGGTGCGACCCCCGTGATCGCCGACGAGCAGTGGGACGACCTGCACGAGTTCGACCCCGAGATGAACGGCGGCGCCCGCCGCCTCGACGCGGAGGTCTCGATCGCCGAGATCGAGCTCGTCATCGTGCTGGGCGGCGACGGCACCATCCTTCGGGCCGCCGAGATGATCCGCGGCCACTCGGCGCCGTTGCTCGGCGTGAACCTCGGGCACGTCGGCTTCCTGGCCGAGTCGGAGCGCGACGACCTCGGGTACACCGTGACTCGCGCCCTCGCCCGCGACTACGAGGTCGAGGAGCGCATGGCGCTCGCGGTGCGGGTGAAGCACGGAATGGACGTGGTCTGGGAGAGCTGGGCGCTCAACGAGGTCACCGTCGAGAAGGCCGAGCGCGAGCGGCTGCTCGAGGTCGTCATCGAGGTCGACCGGCGGCCGTTGTCGTCATTCGGATGCGACGGGGTGGTCGTCTCCACGCCGACGGGCTCGACCGCGTACGCGTTCTCCGCCGGCGGGCCCGTGGTGTGGCCCGCGGTCGAGGCGATGCTGCTCGTGCCGCTCAGCGCGCACGCGCTGTTCGCGCGCCCGCTCGTGGTGGGGCCGGAGTCGTCGCTCGCCGTCGAGGTGCTCGACCGAACGAACGCCTCGGGCGTGCTCTGGTGCGACGGGCGGCGCATGCACGACCTGCCGCCGGGCGCGCGCGTGATCGTGCGGCGCTCCGAGACGCCGGTGCGCCTCGCGCGCCTGCACGAGGCCCCGTTCACCGACCGGCTCGTCAACAAGTTCCGACTCCCCGTCGCGGGGTGGAGAGGGCCCGGTACGCGTGATTGAGGAACTGTCCATCCGCGACCTGGGCGTGATCGCGGAGGCGACGCTGCCCGTCGGCCCCGGGTTCACGGCGGTGACCGGCGAGACCGGCGCGGGCAAGACCATGGTCGTCTCCGCGCTCGGGCTGCTGCTCGGCTCGCGCGCCGACGCGGGCACGGTGCGCCAGGGCGCGGAGCGCGCGTGGGTCGAGGGGCGCTGGCTCGTCGCCGACGACGGGTCGGTGGCCGAGCGTGCACGCGACGCCGGCGGCGACGTCGACGAGGGCGAGCTGCTGCTCGGCCGCTCGGTCTCCGCCGAGGGACGCAGCCGCGCCGTCGTGGGCGGTCGCAGCGCGCCGGTGGGCGTGCTCGCCGACCTGGGCGAGTCGCTCGTCGTCGTGCACGGCCAGTCCGACCAGGTCAGGCTGCGCTCCGCGGTCGCGCAGCGCGACGCGCTCGACCGGTTCGCCGGCGATGCGCTGCAGCCGGTGCTCGCCGAGTACCGCGAGGCGTTCCAGCGCTGGCGGGCCGCCGCGACCGAGCACGCGGAGCTGGTCGCGGCCCACGAGGAGCGCGCCCGCGAGGCCGAGGAGCTCCGCGCCGCGATGGACGAGATCGCCGCCGCCGAGCCGGTCGCGGGGGAGAGCCGCGAGCTCGCCGAGCGCGCGGACCGGCTGACCAACCTCGAGGAGCTGCGGCTCGCGGGGGAGCAGGCGCGCGAGATGCTCTCCTCCGACGCGGTCGACGACGTGCCCGACGCCGTCGTGCTGGTCGACGGCGCGCGACGCGCGCTCGAACGCGTCGCCGAGCACGACGCGCAGCTCGCCCCCATCGCCGAGGCACTCGCATCCGCCGGTTTCATCCTCTCCGACGCGGTCGCCGACCTCTCGGGTTACCTCGCCGGCCTCGACGCCGACGGCAGCCGCGAGCTCGAGCTGATCCAGGAGCGCCGGGCGCTGCTCACCGACCTCGAGCGCCGCTTCGGCCCGACCCTCGACGACGTCATCGCCTACGCCGATCGCGGCGGGCTGCGCCTGCTCGAGCTCGACGGCGACGACGAGCGCATCGTGCAGCTCGCCGAACAGGTCGAAGCGGATGCCGCGACGGTCGACCAACTCGCGACGCGCATCTCGGGCATCCGCCGCGACGCCGGCGCCGAGCTCGCCGAGCGCGTGACCGCCGAGCTCGCCGCGCTCGCCATGCCCGACGCCCGTCTCGAGGTGCAGGTCGACGACTCGGGCGAGCTCACGATGCACGGGCGCGACAGCGTGGCGATCCTGCTCGCCCCGCACGCGGGCGCGCCCGCGAGGCCGGTGTCGAAGGGGGCATCCGGTGGCGAACTCTCGCGCGTCATGCTCGCGATCGAGGTGGTCGTCGCGGCGACCGACCCGGTGCCCACGTTCGTGTTCGACGAGGTCGACGCGGGCGTCGGCGGTGCGGCCGCGATCGAGATCGGGCGGCGGCTCGCGCGCCTCGCCGAGACCTCGCAGGTGATCGTCGTGACGCACCTCGCGCAGGTCGCCGCGTTCGCCACCAACCACCTGCGCGTGGCCAAGGGGTCCGACGGCCGGGTCACGGCCTCGAGCGTCCAGCAGCTCGACGGCGACGAGCGCGCCGCCGAGATGGCCCGCCTGCTGTCCGGCCTCGCCGACTCCGACTCCGGCCTCGCGCACGCTCGCGAGCTGCTCTCCCTCGCCCACACTGCTGATAGGATGGAAGCCCGTGGCGGATATTGACAGCGCGGAATCCTCGAACGACACGACCAAGCACATCTTCGTGACCGGTGGTGTCGTTTCTTCATTGGGCAAGGGCCTCACGGCCGCCAGCCTCGGCAACCTCCTGACCGCGCGGGGTCTGCGCGTCGTCATGCAGAAGCTCGACCCGTACCTCAACGTCGACCCGGGAACGATGAACCCGTTCCAGCACGGCGAGGTGTTCGTGACCGACGACGGCGCCGAGACCGACCTCGACATCGGCCACTACGAGCGCTTCCTCGACATCAACCTCAGCCAGGCGGCGAACGTCACCACCGGGCAGATCTACTCCACCGTCATCGCCAAGGAGCGCCGCGGCGAGTACCTCGGCGACACCGTGCAGGTCATCCCGCACATCACCGACGAGATCAAGCGACGGATGCGACTGCAGGCATCCGAGACCCCCAAGCCCGACGTGATCATCACCGAGATCGGCGGCACGGTCGGCGACATCGAGTCGCAGCCGTTCATCGAGTCGGCCCGCCAGGTGCGCCACGAGCTCGGCCGCGGCAACGCGTTCTTCGTGCACGTCTCGCTCGTGCCGTACATGGGCGCGTCGGGCGAGCAGAAGACGAAGCCCACGCAGCACTCCGTGGCGACGCTCCGCTCGATCGGCATCCAGCCCGACGCGCTCGTGCTGCGCAGCGACCGCCCCGTCACCGAGGCGAACAAGCGCAAGATCGCGCTCATGTGCGACGTCGACGAGCAGGCCGTCGTCAACGCGGTCGACGTGCCGAGCATCTACGACATCCCCACGATGCTGCACGACCAGGGCCTCGACCAGTACATCATCGACTCGCTCGGCCTCCAGACCCGCGACGTCGACTGGAGCGGCTGGGCCGGCCTCCTCGAGGCCGTGCACGAGCCCAAGCACGAGGTCACGATCGGCCTGGTCGGCAAGTACATCGACCTTCCCGACGCCTACCTGTCGGTGACCGAGGCGCTCCGCGCCGGCGGCTTCGCGGGCAAGACCAAGGTCAACCTGCGCTGGATCCCCTCCGACGAGTGCGAGACGCAGGAGGGTGCCGCGCGCCACCTGTCCGAGCTCGACGGCATCTGCGTGCCCGGCGGGTTCGGCGTGCGCGGCATCGAGGGCAAGCTCGGCGCGCTCCGCTTCGCGCGCGACAACCACATCCCCGCGCTCGGCCTGTGCCTCGGCCTGCAGTGCATGGTCATCGAGTACGCCCGCAACGTGGCCGGCCTCGACGGCGCATCGTCGTCGGAGTTCGACCCCGACACGCGGTTCCCGGTCATCGCGACCATGGAGGAGCAGGTCGAGATCATCGCCGAGGGCGACATGGGCGGCACGATGCGCCTGGGCCTGTACCCGGCGGCCCTCGCCGAGGGGTCGCTCGCGGCCGAGCTCTACGACTCGGAGCTCGTCTCCGAGCGCCACCGCCACCGCTACGAGGTGAACAACGGCTACCGCGAGCAGATCGCCGACGCGGGCCTCGTGTTCTCGGGCACGAGCCCCGACCGGCACCTGGTCGAGTTCGTCGAGCTGCCGCGCGACGTGCACCCGTTCTACATCGGCACGCAGGCACACCCCGAGCTGCGCAGCCGGCCGAACGACGCGCACCCGCTGTTCCGCGGGCTCGTGGCGGCCGCCCTCGAGCGTCGCCGCGCGAGCCTGCTCTTCGACAACTCGGATGCCTGATCAGGTGACGGGCTCCGGCAGCGAACCGGCCGACGGGCCGATCGCCGACGAGTACGCCCCGATCGAGCCGGTCGAGGTCGAGCGCGTCTTCACGGGCCGAGTCTGGAACCTGCGCCGCGACACCGTCGAGTACGGCGACGGCCGCATCGTGCGCGAGTACGTCGACCACACGGGCGCCGTCGCGGTGCTCGCGCTCGACGACGACGACCGCGCGTTCCTCATCCAGCAGTACCGCCACCCGGTGCGCACGCGCGACTGGGAGATTCCGGCGGGCCTGCTCGACATCGACGGCGAGCCGCCGCTCGAGGCGGCGCAGCGCGAGCTCGCCGAGGAGGCCGACCTCGAGGCCGACGACTGGTCGGTGCTCACCGAGTTCTACAACTCGCCCGGCGGCAGCGACGAAGCGCTGCGCATCTACCTCGCGCGCGGCCTGCGCCCCACGGCCGAGCCGTTCCCGCGAGAGGCCGAGGAAGCCGACATGCAGACGCGCTGGGTGCCGCTCGACGAGCTCGTCGAGGCGGTGCTCGCGCGGCGGGTGCAGAACGCCGCGCTCGTGATCGCCGCGCTCGCCGCGAGCGCGTCCCGGGCGGCCGGGTGGGCGACCCTGGCGCCCGCGGACGCCCCGTGGCCCGCGCACCCCAAGCTGGGGCGCCGCACGGAATGAGCCCGAGCGCGGTCGAGCCGTACCTGCGCCACCTCACCATCGAGCGGGGGCTGTCGGGCAACACCGTCGCGGCGTACCGGCGCGACCTCGACCGCTACGGCGCGTGGCTCGCCGCGCGCGGCATCGACGACGCGGCATCCGTCACCGAACAGGACGTCGTGGACTTCGTCGCGTCGCTGCGCGCCGACCCGGAGCATCCGATGGCCGCCTCGTCGGTCGCCCGCATCCTCTCGTCGGTACGCGGACTGCACCGCTTCCTCGTCGAGGAGGGCCGCGCCGCGACCGACCCGACGGCGGACGTGCGGCCGCCGAAGCTCGCATCGCGCCTGCCCAAGGCGATCTCGGTCGAGGAGGTGCAGGCGCTGCTCGACGCGACCGACGGCGACGACCCGGTCGCGCTGCGCGACCGCGCGCTGCTGGAGCTGCTCTACGCGACCGGCGCGCGCGTGTCGGAGGCCGTCGCGCTGAACGTCGACGACGTGCAGGACGCGGAGGTCGTGCGCCTGCTCGGCAAGGGCGGCAAACAGCGCATCGTGCCGGTCGGCAGCTTCGCGCGCGAGGCGCTCGGCGCGTACCTCGTGCGCGTGCGTCCCGACTTCGCCGCCCGCGGCCGCTCGACCCCGGCGCTCTTCCTCGGCCCCCGCGGGGCGCGCATGTCGCGGCAGAGCGCCTGGCTCGCGATCCGCGCGGCGGCGGAGCGCGCGGGCATCCGCGCCGAGATCTCGCCGCACACGCTGCGCCACTCGTTCGCGACCCACCTGCTCGCCGGCGGCGCCGACGTGCGCGTCGTGCAGGAGCTGCTCGGCCACTCGTCGGTCGCGACCACGCAGATCTACACGCTCGTCACGGTCGACACACTCCGGGATATGTACACGGCCGCACACCCTCGCGCTCGCTAGAATCGGGCAGAACATGCGGAACACGCGACTCGAAGGAATGCACGTGACGGGATCCCAGAACGACCCACTGGACGGGACCGCCACGCTCGACCCGGCACTCGGCCCGACCGGTCGGCCGGCCAGGAATTCCCCGAACCCGCGCCGCTCGAGAGCCACGGCCCGGCGCGCATCATCTCGCTCTGCAACCAGAAGGGCGGGGTCGGCAAGACGACCACGACCATCAACCTCGGCGCGACGCTCGCCGCAGACGGCCGCCGCGTGCTCGCCATCGACTTCGACCCGCAGGGCGCGCTCTCGGCGGGTCTCGGCGTGCGCACGCACGACGTGACCACGATCTACGACCTGCTGCTGACGCGCCAGCACGAGCCGAAGGACGCGATCCAGCACACGAGCGTCGAGGGCCTCGACGTGATCCCTGCGAACATCGACCTGTCGGCCGCCGAGGTGCACCTCGTCAACGAGGTCGCGCGCGAGCAGATCCTCGCCGGCGTGCTGCGGCGCGTCGCGCCCGACTACGACGTCATCCTCATCGACTGCCAGCCGTCGCTCGGACTGCTGACCGTGAACGCGCTCACCGCGAGCCACGGCGTGGTCATCCCGCTCGAGTGCGAGTACTTCGCGCTGCGCGGCGTGGCCCTGCTCATCGAGACCATCGAGAAGGTGCGCGACCGGCTGAACCCGGCGATCACGCTCGACGGCATCCTCGGCACCATGTACGACGCCCGCACCCTGCACTCGCGCGAGGTGCTGGAGCGGGTCGTCGAGGCGTTCGGCGACCAGGTGCTCGAAACCGTGATCACGCGCACGGTGAAGTTCCCGGATGCCTCGGTCGCATCCGCCCCCATCACGCAGTTCGCACCCGAGCACCAGGCGGCGAAGGCCTACCGCCAGCTCGCGAGGGAGCTGATCTTCCGTGGCGCCGTCGCCTGAGGCCGGCGGGGGAGCGATCGAGGCGGCACCCGAGCCGGAGGCCGACGGCGACGGCTTCCGCGTCGCGCTGAGCAACTTCGAGGGCCCCTTCGACCTGCTGCTCTCGCTCATCTCGAAGCGGGAGCTCGACATCACCGAGATCTCGCTCGGCGCGGTGACCGACGAGTTCATCGCGTACCTCGCGCAGCTCGAGGCCGAGGACGAGCTCGATCGCGCGAGCGAGTTCCTGGTCGTCGCGGCTACGCTGCTCGACCTGAAGATCGCCGGGCTCCTGCCGCAGGGCGAGCTCGTCGACGCGGAGGACGTGGCGCTGCTCGAGGCGCGCGACCTGCTGTTCGCCCGGCTGCTGCAGTACCGCGCGTTCAAGCAGGTGGCGGGCTGGTTCGGGGAGCGGATCGCCACCGAGTCGGCCCGGCACCCGCGCACCGTGCGGCTCGAGGAGAAGTTCCGCCGGGCGCCGCCGGAGCTGCGCTGGACGCTCTCGGCCGACGACTTCGCCGCGCTCGCGGTCGTCGCGCTGACGCCGCGCATCATCCCGGTCGTGGGGCTCGACCACCTGCACGCGCCGCTCGTGAGCATCCGCGAGCAGGCCGCGCAGGTCGTCTCGATCCTCCGTCGTGGCGAGCCGGTCTCGTTCCGCGAGCTGGTCGCGGGCGTCGACCGGAAGGGCGTGGTCGTCGCACGATTCCTCGCGGTGCTGGAGCTGTACCGCCACGCCGCCATCGCCTTCGAGCAGCTCGAGCCGCTCGGCGAACTCACCTTGCGCTGGACCGCCGAGGAGTGGTCGGAGGAGCAGCTGGGCACCCTGGGAGCAGACTATGAGCACTGAGACCGACACCGGCACTGGGACCGACACCGGAACTGAGACGGGGCACACCGAGGACCACGGCATCGACCTCGCCGGGCGCGCGCTCGACCTCGACCGTGCGCTCGAGGCGATCCTGTTCGTCGCCGACGAGCCGCAGACCGTCGTGCAGCTCGCGACCGCGGTCGCGCGGCCGGTGCGCGAGGTGCGCGCGTCGATCACTCGGCTCGTCGCCGACTACGACGGCGAGACCGGATCGGGGGCGAGGCGGCCGCGGGAGGCATCCGTCGCGGCTTCGAACTGCGCGAGGTCGGCGGCGGCTGGCGGTTCTACGTGCGCGGCGACTACGACGATCTCGTGACCGACTTCGTGCTCACCCAGACGCCGACTCGGCTCTCGCAGGCGGCGCTCGAGACCCTCGCCGTGATCGCGTACAAGCAGCCGATCTCGCGTGGGCAGGTCGCGTCGATCCGCGCCGTGAACGTCGACTCGGTCGTGCGCACGCTGCTCGGGCGCGGGCTCATCACCGAGGTGTCGACCGACGCCGAGACCGGCGCGATCCTCTACGGCACGACCGACCAGCTGCTCGTGCACCTCGGCGTGAACTCGATCGACGAGCTGCCGAAGGTCGCGCCGCTGCTCGACGACGGACAGGACGGGTTCGATGACGCCCGCTGACACGGGCGGCGCGCCCGAGGGCGTGCGCCTGCAGAAGGTGCTCGCGGCCGCGGGCGTCGCCTCGCGCCGCGTGGTGGAGCAGTACATCGTCGAGGGCCGCATCACGGTCGACGGGCGGGTCGTCACCGAGCTCGGCACCCGCATCGACCCGGCCACTGCGAAGGTCGCGGTCGATGGCGTCGCCGTGCAGCTCGACGCCGACAAGCTCTACTTCATGCTGAACAAGCCGCGCGGGGTGGTCTCGTCGATGAAGGACGAACAGGGCCGGCCCGACCTGCGGCGGTTCACGAAGGACCTGCCGGGGCGCGTCTACAACGTGGGGCGCCTCGACGGCGACACGAGCGGCCTGCTCGTGCTCACCAACGACGGCGAGCTCGCGCACGTGCTCGCACACCCGTCGTTCGGGGTCGAGAAGACGTACATCGCGAAGGTGCAGGGCACCGTGCAGCCGCAGGTGCTCACGAAGCTGAAGCGCGGCATCGAGCTCGACGACGGCCCGATCGCGGCTGACGCGGCGAAGCTGCTGCAGGCCGGCAGCGGCGGCGGGTTCTCGATGGTGGAGGTGACGCTCCACTCGGGGCGCAACCGCATCGTGCGGCGCATGCTCGAGGCGGTCGGGCATCCGGTCGTCGAGCTGGTCAGGCGGCAGTTCGGGCCGCTGCACCTCGGCACCCTGCGGTCGGGCGAGGTGCGCGCGTTGACTAAGGTTGAACTCGGCCGCCTGCTCACGATCGCACGGAGCGACGAGCGCGGTTGAGAGGGGAATCACCAGTGGCCGACAGTCGCCTCACCGGACCGGTGCGCGTCGTCGGGGTCGGACTGCTCGGGTCGAGCGTGGGCCTCGGCCTGCGCGCCCGCGGCATCGACGTGATCCTCGCCGATGCGTCGCCGACGCACCTCGGCATCGCGGCCGACTACGGTGCGGGCCGGCCCGCGGCCGAGGGCGACGCGCCGCAGCTGATCGTGGTGTGCGTGCCGCCGGATGTCACTGCCGACGTGATCGCGGCCGAGCTCTCCGCGTACCCCGAGGCGATCGTCACCGACGTCGCGAGCGTGAAGCTGCGCGTGCTCGAGGAACTGCGTGAGCGCGGCGCCGACGTGTCGCGCTACATCGGGTCGCATCCGCTCGCGGGCCGCGAGCGCGGCGGCCCCATGTCGGGTCGCGCCGATCTCTTCGTCGGTCGCCCCTGGGTGGTCGCGGCGCACGATGGCATCTCGTACCAGCGCGGTGCGGTGATCGACGACCTGATCCTCGACCTCGGCGCGACCCTCGTCGAGATGACGCCCGAGCAGCACGACGCCGCCGTCGCGCTCATCTCGCACGTGCCGCAGGTCGTGTCGAGCCTCATGGCCCGGCGTCTCGTCGACGGCGCCGCGTCGGCGCTGAACCTCGCCGGCCAGGGTGTGCGCGACGTGACCCGCGTCGCCGCGAGCGACCCCGAGCTGTGGGTGCAGATCCTCGGCGCGAACGCGGCGCCGGTCCGCGACATCCTCACCGCCTACCGCGACGACCTCGACCGCTTCATCGACGCGCTCGGCGACGTCGACGCCCCGGGCGCGCGCCGCCGGATCGCGGAGGAGCTGCTCGGCGGCAACACCGGCGTCGGTCGCCTGCCCGGCAAGCACGGCGTCGACCTGCGCTTCACGCCCGTGATCGTCATGGTCGACGACCGCCCCGGGCAGCTCGCACAGCTCTTCCAGGACGTCGGCGACATCGGCGTGAACATCGAGGACTTCCGCATGGAGCACTCGCCCGGCGCGCCCATGGGCCTCGCCGAGCTGGGGGTCGTGCCCGAGGCGGTCGAGTCGCTCATCGAGGACCTGAGCCAGCGCGGCTGGCGGATTGCAGGATGATGCAGCAGCAGACCATGGTCGTGGCGATCGACGGACCCGCGGGCAGCGGCAAGTCGAGCGTGAGCAAGGCGGTCGCCCGCCGGCTCGGCTTCGGCATCCTCGACACGGGCGCCGCCTACCGCGCGCTCGCGTGGAGCGTGCTCGATGGCGGACTCGACCCTGAGGACGCGGGCGCGGTGATCGCGCACCTGCCGGCGTTCGCGCTCGACCTCGGCACCGACAACACCGGGGCGATCGTGCACGTCGGCGAGGTCGACGTGACGGCCGCGATCCGCGAGCCGCGCATCTCCGCGGTCGTGAGCGCCATCGCGCGCGTGCCCGAGGTGCGGCGCGAGCTCATCGCACGCTTCCGGGTCATCGCAGCGGATGCCCCCAAGCGGGCATCGTCATCGAGGGGCGCGACATCACGACCGTGGTGGCGCCCGACGCGCCCGTGCGCATCCTGCTCACCGCCGACGAGGAGGTGCGCATCGCGCGCCGCACCGCCGAGCTCGTCGGCTCGTCGGCCGACGGCGCCGGCGAGCAGCTGCGCCGCCGCGACCGCGCCGACGCCCAGGTCGTCGACTTCATGACCGCGGCCGAGGGCGTCACGACGGTCGACTCGACCCACCTCGACTTCGACCAGACCGTGCTGGCCGTGATCGCCGTCATCGACGGCGTGCGCGGGCAGGGGGCGGATGCCTCCGGGGCATCCGTCGACCACGGCGCATCCGCAGAGCAGGGAGCAGCACGATGAGCGGACCCGACGACGAGTACGAAGGCGTCGAGGACGACCTCGTCGAGCGCCTCGCCGAGGTCGACGACGACCTCGCCGACCAGCGCGCGGCGGTGCTGCGCACCGGCCTCGACGAGTACGAGCTCGACGACGACGACCTGGAGGTGCTCGAGGTCGGCGACCTCGACGAGGACGCGGTGCGCTACCTGCCCGCGCTGCCGGTCATCGCGATCGTGGGCCGCCCGAACGTCGGCAAGTCGGCGCTCGTGAACCGCATCCTCGGCCGTCGCGAGGCCGTGGTGGAGGACACGCCCGGCGTCACGCGCGACCGCGTCTCGTACAAGGGGAGTGGCTCGACCGCCGCTTCACGCTCGTCGACACGGGCGGGTGGGAGCCGGACGCGCGCGGCATCGACGCATCCGTCGCCGCCCAGGCCGAGGTCGCGATCGACCTGTGCGACGTCGTGCTGTTCGTGGTCGACGCGACCGTGGGCGCCACCGCGACCGACGAGCACGTCGTGCGGCTGCTGCGCCAGGCGAAGAAGCCAGTGTTCCTCGTCGCGAACAAGGTCGACGACGTCCGGCAAGAGCCCGAGGCCGCCGTGCTCTGGAACCTCGGCCTCGACGAGCCGCACCCGGTGTCCGCGCTGCACGGCCGCGGCGTGGCCGACCTGCTCGAGGCGGTCTTCAAGGTGCTGCCGCAGGAGTCGGCCGTGGCGAAGCAGGAGGTCGGCGGGCCCCGTCGCGTTGCGATCGTCGGCCGCCCGAACGTCGGCAAGTCGAGCCTGCTGAACAAGGCCGCCCGCGAGGAGCGCGTGGTCGTGAACGACCTCGCCGGCACCACGCGCGACCCGGTCGACGAGCAGATCGAGCTCGGCGGCAAGGTGTGGCGCTTCGTCGACACCGCGGGCATCCGTCGCCGCGTGCACCTGCAGCAGGGCGCCGACTTCTACGCGTCGCTGCGCACGCAGGCCGCGCTCGAGAAGGCCGAGGTCGCGGTCGTGATGCTCGACGTGACCGAGCCGCTCAGTGAGCAGGACGTGCGCATCATCGATTTGGTGCTCGAGTCGGGCCGCGCGCTCGTGCTCGCGTTCAACAAGTGGGACCTGCTCGACGACGACCGTCGCCGCTACCTCGAGCGCGAGATCGAGCAGGACCTGCACCACGTGGCCTGGGCGCCGCGCGTGAACCTCTCGGCGCGCACCGGCCGCCACCTCGAGAAGCTCGTGCCCGCTTTGGAGACCGCCCTCGAGTCGTGGGACACGCGCATCCCGACGGGCAAGTTCAACGCCTTCCTCACCGAGCTCGTGCAGGAGCACCCGCACCCGCTGCGGGGCGGCAAGCAGCCGCGCATCCTGTTCGGCACGCAGGCGGCGACCCGCCCGCCGACGTTCGTGCTGTTCACGACCGGGTTCCTCGACCCGGGCTACCGCCGGTTCATCCAGCGCCGCCTGCGCGAGGTGTACGGCTTCGCGGGCACCCCGATCATCACGAACATGCGCGTGCGCGAGAAGCGGCAGCGGTCGTAGCTCCCGGTTCAGGGCGAGCGGATGCTGCGGGGCGGCGCGCGGTCGTAGCCTGAGGTGATGGGGGCGGATGCACCGGAGCAGGCCGGCAACGCCGTGATCGCGGCGGTCGGGGCGATCGCCGCGCGCATCCGCGAGCTCGAGCCGGCTGCTCGTGCCGATGAGCCGGACGCGGTGCACCAGCTCCGCACCCACGTGCGGCGGCTGCGGAGCGTGCTCGCCGCGTATCGGTCGCTGTTCGATGAGGCGCGCGTCGAGCACCTGCGGCGCGCGTACCGCGAGTTCGGCGCGGAGCTCGGCGTCGTGCGCGACCTCGAGGTGCGGGCCCGGTTCGCCGAGGACGCGCTCGACGGGTTCGACGCGGCGACGCCCGCGATGCGCGCAAGCCTGGTCGACGAGACGTGGGCCGAGTACCGGTCGGCGCACGCGCGGCTCGTCGAGCTGATGGAGGGTGCGCGACCCGAGGCACGGGCCGCCGAGCTCGACGCCTTCTGCGCCGACCCGCCCGTCGTGGCCGGCGCGTCCACCGCGGCGGCGCCCGAGGTCGGCCGCGTGCTCGCCCGGGAGGCGCGGCGAGCCGTGCGCCGGGCGGAGGCGGCCGACGATTCGCTCGGGCGGCTCCACCGTGCCCGCAAGGCAGCGCGCCGACTCCGCTACGCGGCGGAGGCGGTGTCGGCGCCACCCGCTGCGGTGTTCGGCGACGCGGCCGGCGAGCTCGGGGCGGCGGGGGAGCGCATTCACGACGTGCTCGGCGACCACCGCGACGAGCTGGTGCTCGCACGCTTCCTGCGCCGAGCGGGTGCGCATGCGGCGCACCACGGTGAGACTGCGTCCGGGTACGAGCAGCTGGCGGCGGAGGCCGAGTCGCGCGCCGCGGAGCACCTGGCCGAGTTGCCGACGGCACTGGAAGAGCTGCAGCGGGCGCGCAGGCGGTTCGCGGCGTCGCTCGGCTGACGCGCGTCGACACCGTTGACGCCCGTCGGGCGGCTCGCTACGCTGTGGCCATGGTCGATCGGGCGATCGATCGAAAGTGCGGAGGAGGCGGCATGGCCGGGAGTGACACGCGTGCGACGATCCTGGCCGCGGCACGGACATCGGTGCTGCGCGATGGGTTCGCAGCGCTGTCCACGCGCAAGGTCGCCGACGAGGCCGGCGTGCCGCAGTCGCAGATCCACTACCACTTCGGCACGCGCGAACAGCTCGTGCTGAGCGTGCTGGAGGCGGAGGACGCGAGTCTCGTCGCGCGGCAGGCTGCGCTCTACGCGGGCGACGAGCCGCTGTCTGCGCAGTGGGCGCGCGCCTGCGACTACCTCGACGACGACCTCGACTCGGGCTACGTGCGCATCCTGCACGAGATGATGGCGGCCGGGTGGTCGACCGAGGTCGTGGGCGAGCGGGTGCGCCGGGTCTACGACGGGTGGACGACGGTGCTGACGGATGCGGCGGAGCGGGCGTCGGCCCGAGGCATCCGCTTCGGTGGCTTGACGCCCGCGGAGGTGGCCACACTCGTGGGCGCGGCGTTCGTCGGTGCGGAGGCGATGATCCTGAGCGGTACCGAGGGGCCGACGCGGCCGTTCCGCGATGCCCTGCGGGCGATCGGGCGGCTGATCGCCGCTGAGGAGGCGCGCCTCGCGGCGCTCGAGGCGGAGGTGGGGTCGTGAGGGCGACGATGCCGGCGCGCGACGGCCAGGTCGAACGCGACGGCGCGACCGTGCACTGGGAGGTGTACGGCGACGACGGGCCGACCATCCTGCTCGCGCCGACCTGGGAGCTCGTGCACTCGCGCAACTGGAAGATGCAGGTCTCGTTCCTGGCCCGGCACTACCGGGTGGTGCTGTTCGACGCGGTCGGCAACGGGAAGTCGTCGCGGCCGGCCGATCCCGGTCGCTATTGATGGGGGAACCGCGACGCCGACGCGATCGCCGTGCTCGACGCGACCGGCACCGAGCGGTGCGTCGTCGTGGGCTACTCGATGGGTGGCGAGCTCGCGCTCACGCTCGCCGCACTGCATCCGGAGCGCGTCGACGGGGTCGTGGCGATCGGGGCGGCGCACGAGTGGGTCGTGCCGATGATGGAGCGGGAGCCGCCGACGGCACCCGCGCCGGGGGAGAAGCCGGAGGGGTGGGCGAAGTACGACCCCGACTACTGGCGCACCGACTACCGCGACTTCGCCGAGTGGTTCGTGGCCCAGGTCGTGTCCGACCCGCACTCGACGAAGGCGTGGGACGACGGGGTTGGCTGGGCCCTGGAGACCACCGGAGAGGTGCTGGCGGCGACCGAGGAGGAGTACGCCGACCTCGACGTGGAGGACATGGAGCGCCGCATCCGCTCGATCGACATGCCCGTGCTGCTGCTGCACGGCACGGACGACCGAATCGTGCACCCGGGCAGCTCGGAGCTCATGCAGTCGTGGATCCCGGGCTCCGACCTCGTGCTGCTGGAAGGCGCGGGGCACTCGCCGCACACGCGGTTCCCGGTGAAGGTCAACCACCTCATCAAGGGGTTCGCCGACCGCGTGTACGGGCGCATCGACGAGGCGGCGACCTGGCACGTCGGCATCGCGCGGCCGAAGTCGGCGCTCTACCTGTCGTCGCCGATCGGGCTCGGGCACGCACGTCGCGACATCGCCATCGCGGGCGAGCTCCGCACGCTGCATCCGGACCTCACGATCGACTGGCTCGCGCAGGACCCGGTGACCCGGGTGCTGGATGCCGCGGGGGAGCGCATCCACGAGGCATCCGCTGCCCTCGCCGGCGAATCTGCGCACATCGAGTCGGAGTGCAGCGACCACTCGCTCGCGGTGTTCCAGTCGCTGCGCACGATGGACGAGATCCTCGTGCACAACTTCATGGTGTTCGACGAGGTGGCCCAGCGCGGCGAGTACGACCTGATCATCGCCGACGAGTCGTGGGAGGTCGACCACTACCTGCACGAGAACCCGAACCTGAAGCGCGGGGCGCTGGCGTGGATGACCGACTTCGTCGGCTACCTGCCGATTCCCGAGCGGGGTCCGCGCGAGGCGGAGGTCGTGGCCGACTACAACCAGGAGATGATCACGCACGTCGAGCGCTACGGGCGCGTGCGCGACGCCGCGGTGTTCGTCGGCTCGCCCGACGACATCGTGCCCGACCGGTTCGGCGAGGGGATGCCCCTGATTCGCGACTGGACCGAAGACCACTTCGACTTCGCCGGCTACGTGACCGGGTTCGACCCGGCGGCGCTCGGTTCGCGCGAGGCGCTGCGGGCGGAGCTCGGGTACCGCGACGACGAGCGGGTCTGCATCGTCTCGGTCGGCGGGTCGGGCGTCGGCACCGACCTGATCCGCCGCGTGGTCGCCGCCTACCCCGAGGCGAAGCGCGCGATTCCCGAGCTGCGGATGATCGTGGTGACCGGCCCCCGCATCGACCCGGCCACGCTGCCGCAGATCGACGGCGTCGAGTACCGCGCCTACGTCGACAAGCTCTACCGCCACCTCGCCGCGTGCGACCTGGCGATCGTGCAGGGCGGCCTCACCACCACAATGGAGCTCGCCGCCTGCCGGGTGCCGTTCATCTACGTGCCGCTGCGCGACCACTTCGAGCAGAACTTCCACGTGCGGGCGCGGCTCGATCGCTACCGTGCGGGCCGCTGCATGCAGTACTCGGAGCTCTCGCCGGACGCACTTGCGAGCGCCATGGCGTCGCTCGTCGGGGCGCCGGTCGACTACCGTCCGGTCGAGACCGACGGGGCGGCGCGGGCGGCTGCGATGATCGGCAAGCTGCTCTGAATCTTGCTGTCGCGCCGATTCGTTCGCGGGGCCGGTGCTCCGTTATGATGGTCAGGTTGTCCACGGGCTGTGGCGCAGCTTGGTAGCGCACTTGACTGGGGGTCAAGGGGTCGCAGGTTCAAATCCTGTCAGCCCGACCGTGGCAAAAGCCCCGGTGAGAAGTAATTTCTCGCCGGGGCTTCGTCGTTCCCGCGCTGAGCGAGCATGGAGCGACGGAGGCGGGTGGATGGCAGTCAACCGCTCGTTCGTCGGCGGTTTCCGTCTTTCCGGGCTCCCGCCCCGTTGGTAGCGTGCGCGCATGCTGGAGCTCCGACCCAATTGCGAGTGCTGCGATCGCGACCTCGCGACCGATGACGCGAACGTGTTCATCTGCACGATCGAGTGCACCTGGTGCGGCGACTGCGCCCGCCGTCTCGACTTCACCTGCCCGAACTGCGGCGGCAACCTCACCGAGCGTCCTGTGCGGCCGGCAGCGTGGCTCGCGAAGTACCCGGGCTCGACGAAGCGGGTGTTCCAGGCTGATTGCCTGGCGACGACCGGCGGGTGAACCGTTCCGGGGTCTGACGGACTGCGGGTGCCGGTCGACTACCGGCGGGCCGTGCAGCGCCTCCACCCTTGCGGCCCCATCGCGAGCGCAGTACGTTGTGGCGCGTTGCCGGAGACTTGGGGGAGAGTCCGATGCACGCGAAGCACGTCGCCGTCGCCGCTGCCGTCGCACTGATCGGGGAGCCCTGTTCGCGGGGCCCGCTCCAGACGCTCGAGCCGCCGGAACGGAGGTGCGGGGCACGCTCGAGACGGTCGCCGCCGGCGGCATGCCGGGCGGTTGGGACGGCTGGCAGCTCGAGGCATCCGTCACCGGCTCGGGAACGGTCGCGACGACGGCAGCGGATGCCACGGGCGCATTCGACCTCGTCATCGAGGTGCCCGTGCCCGACGACGGGATCCTCTCGCTCATCGCCCGCGCGCCGGCCGACGCCGCCCACCCGGCCGCGCCGACGGCCGTGCTCGCCGCCGCGTACCCGGGGCTGCCTGACCACGACGTCGTGCTGAACGAGCGCACCACGGTCGCGACCGCGTGGGCGATGGCGCAGTTCGTCAGCGATTCGGGCATCGACGGCCAGGCGCCCGGCCTGCGCAACGCGGCCGGCATGGCGGCGAACCTCGCCGACCCCGAGACCGGCGCCGTTGCCGACGTGCTCGACTCACGCCCCAACGGCGACGAGACCTCGACGCTCGCCGCGTTCGGCTCGATCGCGGCCGCGCTCGCGTCGTGCGTCGTCGATCCGTTCGGCGCGCCCGGGCCGCATCCGCTCGGCACCTGCGCCACGATCATCGAGATCGGCGGGGAAGCGGACGATCCCGCGGTGCCGACCGACGTGTTCCGAGCCCTCGCCGAGATCGCCCGGAACCCCGGCGTGGCCGACCCGCTGCGGCTGTTCGAGCTCTCGACGCTCGTGCCGCTCGCGGGTCGCGACCCGGCCGTGCTCGACGTGCCGCCCGTCGCGTGGACGCTCGCGGTGCGCTTCGACGGCGACGGGCGCTCGCTCGACGGGCCCGGCAACTTCGCGATCGACCACGAGGGCAACCTCTGGGTCAACAACAACTACCAGTACCGCCCGCAGGCGAAGGCGCCTGCCTGCGGTTCCGACGCGCTGTTCCGCTTCTCGCCGACCGGGGAGTTCGTGAAGTACACAGGCGGCGGGCTGTCGGGGGCCGGCTACGGCATCGAACTCGACGAGCGCACCGGCAACGTGTGGGTGTCGAACTTCGGGTTCTCGGCGCCGGAGCCGTTCTGCACGAAGAAGCGCCAGCCTCCGCACGACACGGCGTCGCTGTTCACGCCGGAGGGCGTCGCGCTGTCGGGCGACGACGGGTTCGACGAGGGCGAGCTCGACTGGCCGCAGGGCATGGAGATCGACTCGCAGCGCTCCGTGTGGTTCGCGAACTGCCACTCCGGCACCCTCACGCTGTACCCGGGCGGCGACCGCTCCGAGGCCCGCGCGATTCCGTACTCCGAGACGCAGCTCGAGCAGGCGTTCGACGTTGTCGACAACGGCTCGGCCGTCTTCGCGTCGGGCATGGTGAGCTCGTCGGTGCAGATGTTCGACTACGACGGCAACCTGCTGTCCGGCTCGCCGGGGGCGGACCCGGCGTTCGCCAACCCGATGGGCCTCGCCGCCGACGGCGTCGGCAACGTCTGGGCGGCGAACTCGTTCCTCGTCGAGCTGCCGTGCCCGACCGCCCCGCGCACGGGCGACGACCAGATCTTCGTGGGCGGCGTGCTCGACTCCGAGTTCGACGCGCAGGGCGTCTACACGGGCGTCGGCCCCGACCCGTACCTCGGCTCGGTCGCGATGGTCGCGCCCGACGGCAGCACGGTCACGCAGTACCAGGGCGGTGGCACGACGCTGCCGTGGGGCATCACGACCGACGGCGACGGCAACGTGTGGGTCGCCAACTTCGCCGGCAAGCGCCTCTCGGCCTTCTGCGGGGCGGATGCCTCGAGCTGCCCGCCCGGCATCGGCACCGGCGACCCCATCTCGCCCGACCTCAGCGGGTTCTACTTCGACGGGCTCGTGCGCAACACGGGCGCCGCGGTCGACCAGTCGGGCAACGTCTGGGTGGCGAACAACTGGATCGAGGTGCCGATCCAGACGAACCCCGGCGGTCACGAGATCGTCGCGTTCCTCGGGATCGCGGCGCCCGTGGAGATTCCGGCACCCGACCTGGCGGGGGCCGACTGAGGCGTCGGCCCGCCGCGACGGGCGACTAGCGCGTCGCGAGCTGCGCGATCGCGGCCACGGTCGCGGCGCGGTCGAAGCTCTTCGCGGGCATCGCGGCGGTCGTGACCTGGATCACGGTGCCGTCCGCGTCGACGACCGCGGTCGCACTCTCCTGGAACTGTCCCGAGCGCCGCAGGCCGAACACGGCGTGGTTCGCGCCCACGGCGGCCACCCGCACGGTCTCGTCGAGGCGAGCGGCCGCCTGGGCGGCATCCGCATCGGTACCAGGCGTGAGGAAGACGACCCGCGCGTCGCCGAGGTCGCCGTTGCGGTGCAGGCTCGCGAGCTGCTTGCCGACCGACAGGCACGCGGGGCAGGTCGACGTGCGCATGAAGTGGATGACGCCGGGGTGGCCGTCGAGGAGCTCGGCGATCGTGGTCGCGGTGCCGTCGGCCTGCGTCAGGACGGGCGCGGGAAGTGCGGTGCCGACGGTGAGCGCGGTTCGGGTGCGGGGCATAGACTCTCTCCTCAGATCTGCGGGCGGTGAGTTGCGAAACCTACTTTCGCAATCTGCTTGCGCAACCGACGGGAGGGCGTCGTGTATTCCCCAGAGGTCGAGGAGTTCCGGCGCGCGGCGTCGGAGGACGTCGGTCACCTGCTGCGCGAGGCGCTGCGCGTCGCCAACGAGCGGTTCCTGGCCCTCATGGCAGAACGCGGGCACGAGCGTGTCGCGATGCGGCACCTGCCGGTGTTCGGCGCCGTCGACCGGGAGGGCACGCGCATCACGGTGGTCGCGAGTCGCACCGAGATCTCGCGGCAGGCGGTGGGTCAGCTCGTCCACGAACTCGACGCGCTCGGCTACCTCACGCTCACGCCCGACCCGACCGATGGCCGCGCACAGGTCGTGCGTCTCACCGAGCGCGGGGTGTCGTTCTGCGCCGAGGGTGTCGAGGCCGCCCGGGTGCTCCAGGCAGAGCTGACCGAGCGCATCGGCGATGAGGCAGCGCTCGACGTGCTGCGCGCGAGCCTTCGCCGCCTCGTCGGCGAGGCCGACTGACACCGGGAGGGTCAGCCGGCGGTGGGCTACACGCCCGACGCGAAGGACGCGGCCCGGAGCTGCAGGTCGTCGATCCGCTCCTGGCGTGCGGCCTCCACGTCGAAGCCCTCGTACGCGAGCGTCGGGGTTCGGCGCACGTTCCGCGAGCACTCGAAGTCCTCGCAGATGAGGGTGCCGACGGTGTCGCCGTTGCGTCCGGACTTGCCGGAGCGCCTGGCGGTGTACAGCACGACGTCGTTCGGGAGCGTCACGTCGCTGCACCACGAGCACTGGGCGCGCGAGCGGGGCGCCCGGTCGGCCTGCCGGAGCAGGATGCCGATGAGGGCGTCGTCGAGCATCGGCACGATCGCGTAGGCGCGCTTGCCGAGCTTGGGGTCGCGCCAGCCGAGGTAGTCGAGCCGATCCCAGTCGATCGCGTCGAAGCCGGGCGGGAGCGTGAGGTCGGCGACCTCCTTGCGGGAGGCGTTGACGAATGATGCGCGGAGCGCCTTCTCGGTGAGGGTGAGCATGAGGTTCGCTTTCGATGGTGCCCGCGCGCGTCATGGCGCGCCGCTCGGGCGGAGGTCTCGGGGTCGATGATGACGGCCGCGTCGGATGACACGACCGAGGGCATCACGCCCTGATGCCGGCGAACGTGTCGCCGACCACCTCCTGGAAGCTCACCCGACCACTCTACGACGAGGTCACTGGGAGGGCACCGCGAGGTCAGCTCAGCCGGCGCTCGAGGTGCACGGTGCCCGCCCAGAGCCCCTCGATCGGCACGTCGCGGCCGAGGATGCGCTCGGCCGCACGGTGCCCCGAACGCATGGCGGCGGGCACGGTCGCGGGGTCGTCGGTCCAGGTGGCCTCGCCGGCGAGGTGGAGGACGCCGCCGATCGGGGTGGCGAGGTCGTCGTGGTCGGCGGTGGTGGAGCCGAGCGTCATGTAGGCGTAGGAGCCGTGGGCGAACGGGTCGTCCTGCCACGAGGTGACGGTCACGCGCGTGGGTGCGGGCACGCGCTCGCCGTAGAGGCGGCGGAGTTGGGCGAGCACCGAGTCGGCGACCTCGGAGTCGCTCCAGTCGCGGATCGCCCGGGCGGCGGGGCCGGCGGCGAAGGTCAGCAGCGTCGGTGTGCCGTGCACGGGGAGAGGTCGTACCAGGAATGCCACCAGCGACTCTCGGGGCCCTGCTGGCGAATCGCGTAGACGCCGTCGTCCCAGAACCGCTCCGGGAACTCGAGGAAGACCTTCTCGAACGCGTTCATCGCGAATCGGCCGAGCGCGCCCGCGACCGGTTCGGGCAGCGCGGGCTCGATCACGAACTCCGGCGACTGCAGCACGCCCACCGGCACGGTCACGACGGCGGTCGCGGCCGCCAGGGTGGCATCCGCCGTCTCGACCTCGACGCCGTCGGGCGACCAGTGCACCCGGCGCACCACGCGGCCCAGCCGCACATCGAGGCCCTCCGCGAGGCGCGCGGGCAACTCGTCGTACCCGTTGGGGAAGACGACCTCGTCGCCCTCGATGACGTCGTCGTCGAGGCCGTGCGCGGCGAGGTCGTCGATCCACGCGCCGTACTGCTCCTCGCTGCGATGCTCCATGAACTCGCGCACGCGCTGGGCGCGGTCGGCGTCCCAGCCCTGGCGGGCGATCGCGGCCTCGGTCACGTCGCGGTACGAGTCGTTCGGCGCCGAGGCGGCGATGGTCTCGAGCAGGGTGGTGTCGACCGAGCGGATGTCGTCGGCGAACGCCCGCGCCGCCGCATCCGTCAACCGCTGGCCGTCGGGGCCGTAGTACGCGATCGGGCGGCTGTCGGGCTGGTAGCTGCCGACTGTGAACTCCGCGGTGCGCATGCCGATTGCGGTGACCGCGTCGGCGACGGGCTCGTCGGTGACGCCGTGGATCCAGGAGGCGCCGAGGTCGGTCGGGTGGTGGCCGGTGCGGTCCGTCCAGACGCGGCCGCCGACGCGGTCGCGCGCCTCGAGCACCACGACGGTGCGCCCCGCCCGGGCGAGCAGGCGGGCGGCCGTCAGGCCGGCCACGCCCGCACCGACGACGATGGTGTCGAACCGTTCCACTCACGGCTCCTCTCAGAAGTGTGTGAGTCGATCGTAGCGTGACCAAAGAATCACCACATATCCTTTGGTAAGATCGCCGCATGGCAACGGAAACGCGGGCCTGGCCCGCGATCTCGTACGAGGAGCGGCCGTGGCAGCGCGACGGCGGCGAGATCGCCTCGCGCCGCGAACTCGCACGCTCGCGCGGACCGTACCGCGCGGCGGTCGTGCCCCGCATCGCCGACCTCACGCCCGACCTGCCCGGCAAGAGCCTCGCCGCGGCCGACGACGCCAGCAACGAGCTGACCCGCTTCGACGCCGAGTTCGGCGCGGTCGCGGCGCCGTTCTCGGCGATCCTGCTGCGCTCGGAGAGCGCCTCGAGTTCGGAGGTCGAGCACATCACCGCGAGCGCGCGTCAGGTCGCACTCGCCGAGCTCGGGGCATCCGACTCGCCCAATGCCCGGCTGGTCGTGGCGAACGCGCAGGCGATGCGGGCGGCCGTCGACCTCTCCGACCGCCTCGACACCGATGCCGTGATCGAGATGCACCGCGCGCTGCTCGGCGAGAGCCAGGAGGGCATCACGGGCGGCTGGCGCGAACGCCAGGTCTGGATCGGCGGCGGCTCGCTCGCCCCGCACACGGCCGAGTTCGTGCCGCCGCACGCCGAGCACGTGCCCGCCCTCATGGACGACGTCATGGCGTTCGCGCGCCGCACCGACCTGCCGGTGCTCGTGCAGACCGCGATCGCGCACGCCCAGTTCGAGACGATCCACCCGTTCCCCGACGGCAACGGGCGCACCGGTCGGGCCCTGGTGCAGGGGATGCTGCGGGCGGGTCGCGTCACCCGGCACGTCACCGTGCCCGTGTCGGCCGGCTTGCTCGGCGACCTGCAGGGCTACTACGACGCGCTCGGCGCCTACCGCGAGGGGCGACTCGAGCCGATCGTCGATCTGATGGCGGATGCCTCGTTCCTCGCCGTCGCGAACGGTCGGCGCCTCATCGGCGACCTGCGTTCGGCGCGCGCGCACTGGGACGACGCGGTGCGCGCCCGCGCCGACTCGTCGGCCCACCGCCTCAAGGACCTGCTGCTGCGCCAGCCCGTGGTCCACACGAAGCTGGTCGCCGGCGAGCTGTCGGTCAGCGAGGTCGCTGCGCAGACGTCGATCGACCGGCTCGTCGAGGCCGGCGTGCTCGTGCAGGCAGGCGGGGGAGCGCGCTACCGACGCTGGGCGGCGCCCGACGTGCTCGCCGCGCTCGACGCGTTCGGCCAGCGCGCCCGCCGCGGCTTCCGCTGACCCGCGCCGGGTGAGGCGGCACTTTTCAGGAGCCGCTCGGCCGCGGCTGGCGTACCGCTGCACGATCGACCGTTCTCACGCACCGATCGACCACTACTCGCCCACCCCGCGCAGACATCCGCAGCCCACCCGCCGCTGGCTCCTGAAAAGTGCCCCCTCCACGCCTGCGTGCGGGCCAGCACGGTGGCGGGCGCGGCGGTCGCCGCGCTACGGTTCCGCCATGGGGACCCGGGGGAGCGTCCGCACCATACTCATCGCCGTCGCAGCCGGCGCGCTGCTGCTCGGCGCCGCGGGCTGCGCGGTCGAGACCGACGTCCCGCCGTCGACGATGGCGTCACCGGTCGCGAGCGACGCGCCCGTCGAAGCGACCCCGGTCGCCGAGGGTGCGCAGGACGACCCCGTGCAGATCCAGGTCAGCGGCGACCCGAGCGTCGGCGTCACGTTCAGTCGGGTGCGCATCGCTCCCGGAGCGACGACGGGTGAGCACTGCCACCACGGGTACCTCGTCGCGGTGGTCGAGGAGGGCGAGCTCACCCACCACGCCCCGACGCACCCCGACGGCGTCCGCGTCTACGTCGAGGGCGAGTCGATCATCGAGGGCCCGGGCTACGTGCACGAGGGCCGCAACGAGCGCTCCGAGGACACCGTGCTCTGGGTCGCCTACATCATCCCCGAGGGCGAACCGCTCGCCGAGACCGACCTCGCGAACTGCGACGAGCGCTGAGCGGATGCCCCTGGCCCGCCGCCCGCACCCCGCCTACCCGAGCAGCACCTCGAACGCCGCCACCTCGACCGTGCCACGCGCCCGCTCCGCCAGCCGGCGGTCGGTTGTGACGAATGCGTCCGCCTGCAACTGGGTCAGTGCGAGGTACTCGGCGTCGTAGGTCGACGCCCAGCCCAGCGCGTCCGCCAGCTCCCACGCACGCTTGCGCAGCACCGCGTCGCCGAGCAGCCGGATCGGCATGCGCTTGATGCGCCCGAGCCGGTCGAGCGCCGCGCCCGAGCGCAGCTCGCCGCGATGCACCGCCTCGTGCAGCATCGACAGCGTCTGCGAGCGCAGCAGCGTCGGCGCGAGCAGCTCGTGCGCGGGGGCGGACGACAGATCCTCGCCCGCGAGCCTGATGGCGGTGCCTGCGTCGATGACGTACCGGGTCATGCGACCTCCGTGTGAGTCGAAGCGGATGCCCGCGGGCTATGTCCGCCCGCCGACGCCGAGGCGCTCGCGGAGCGCCGCCGCGAGCTGCGCGCTCGTGGGGGAGGGTGCGAGTCCCCGTTCGGTGGGATAGACCCGGCAGGCGAGCGCGGTCGTGCGTCCCGCCCCGGGGAACAGGTCGACTCCGTCCACGAGGATCGTGGGTGATCCTCCGAACGCCAGCTCCGCGGCATCCGCCTCCGAGGCGACGAGCACGTACTCGACCGGCACGTCCGGCAGGCCGATCCCGTCGAGCGCCGCCTCGAGGCGTGCTCCCGCGAGCTCCCACCCTGGGCACTCCGCGATGCGGACCACCTGCACGTGCATGCTCCGATTCTCCCGCACCCGTTGCGCGGCGGCCGGTCCGGCCCGCCGCACTCGTAGGCTGGTCGCATGGCCAAGGACGGCATGTACGGCGACACCCTGCTGCGTGCGATGACGGGCCTGCACCGCTGGGGCATCAGGCTCACCGGCGGCCTGCTCGGCTGGCGAATCGGCAGCATGGAGACCATCGAGCTGCACACGACGGGCCGGCGCACCGGACAGCGGCGCTCGGCACTGCTCACCGCGCCGATCCACGACGACGACGGCCGGTACGTGGTCGTCGCCTCGCGCGGCGGATCCGACCGGCATCCGGCCTGGTACCTGAACCTCGTCGCCGACCCGAACGTCGAGCTGACCACCCGGCACTGGACCCGCGCGTACCGTGCCCGCACGGCCACGCCCGAGGAGAAGGCCGAGCTCTGGCCCACCGTCGCCGCCGCCTACCCGGGCTACGAGCACTACCGGAAGCGCACGACCCGCGACATCCCGCTCGTGATCTGCGAGCCAGCGGATGCGGCGGCGCCGGCGGACGCCTGACCGCAGCCGGTTCACACCCGACCGGTCGCGGCGTAGCCTCGCAGCATGTGCCGGAACATCCACCAGCTCCACAACTTCGAGCCCGCCGCCACCGACGACGAGGTGACCGCCGCCGCGCTCCAGTACGTGCGCAAGGTGAGCGGCTCGACGAAGCCGTCCAAGGCCAACCAGCGGGCCTTCGACCGCGCCGTCGCCGAGATCGCGCACGCCACGCAGCACCTGCTCGACGACCTCGTCACGAACGCGCCGCCCAAGGACCGCGAGGTCGAGGCCGCGAAGGCCCGCGCCCGCGCGGAGAAGCGCTACGCGTCGCTCTCGGCCTGATTGGGGCATCCGACCGCCCAACCGAGGAGGGGCGACGGATGCCGCGCGCCCGCGCCCCGCTCAGCGCTCGAGCACCGCGCTGAGGTCGTAGGCCGCGGGCACCTCGAGCTGCTCGAACCGGCACGACTCTGCGTCGCGGTCGGGCCGCCAGCGCAGGAAGCGCACGGTGTGGCGGAACCGCCACCCCTCCATCTGGTCGTAGCCGACCTCGAGCACCCGCTCGGGGCGCAGCGGCACGAACGAGGTGTCCTTGCCCGACGAGAACCGGCTGCGGTCGGTCGCGGCGTCGGAGACCTCGCCGTCGTCCTCGCGCAGCACGAGCGGCTCGAGCTCGTCGATGAGCTCCAGGCGCCGCTTGTCGGTGAACGCCGATGACCCGCCGACCATGCGCAACTCGCCGGTGTCGTCGTAGAGGCCGAGCAGCAGCGAGCCGACGCCCGAGCCCGACTTGTGCACCCGGTAGCCGACGAGCACGACGTCGGCCGTGCGCTTGTGCTTGATCTTCAGCATCGCGCGCTTGTTCGGCAGGTAGGCGCCGTCGAGGGGCTTCGCGATCACGCCGTCGAGCCCGGCGCCCTCGAACCGCTCGAGCCAGGTGCGCGCGAGGTCGGCGTCCGTCGTCACGCGGGTGACGTGCACGGGCGGGGGCGCGTCGCCGAGCGCCTGCTCGAGGCGGGCGCGTCGCTCGCGGAAGGGCAGGTCGACGAGCGACTCGCCGCCCAGCTCGAGCAGGTCGAACGCGACGAACGAGGCGGGCGTCTCCGCGGCGAGCTTCTGCACCCGACTGTCGGCGGGGTGGATGCGCTGGCCGAGCGCCTCCCAGTCGAGCCGCTCGTCGCCCGCGGGCCCCGAGCGCACGACGATCTCGCCGTCGACCACGCACGGGTCGGGCAGCTCGCGCGCGAACGCCTCGACGAGCTCGGGGAAGTACCGCGTCAGCGGCTTCGAGCCACGGCTGCCGATCTCGACCTCGCCGCCCGAGACGCGCACGATGCCGCGGAAGCCGTCCCACTTCGGCTCGTACGAGTAGCCGCCGTCGATCGCGTCGGCGTCGGGCACGCGTTCGACCGATTTGGCGAGCATGGGGGCGATCGAGGGGTGTTCCGCAGCCATGTCGGCATTCTCGCAGTGCCCGGGCGACATCCCCAGTGTTCCGCGCGCCGATGCCGATCGCGGCGGGTGACGGATGCCTCGGAGCGGCGAATCGGGCCTTGAATCGTCTCAAAATTGAGGTTTCTCCCAGATTCGGCTGGCAGAGTCCCCGACTTGTACGCCTGAATACCCCAATCGTTACCAAACCGAAACCGAGTGCACTGTGCATTCATGAGGTTTCCCGAAGCGAAGACAGTATGCAGAACCAGACCAGTTCCCCCGCAACGCCCGCCGAGACGACCGACGGCACCGGCTCCCGCCGCGCCTCGTCGCCGCGCAACCGCCGCCTCCTGATCGGCGCGACCGCCCTGGTCGCCGCGGGTGCCATGACCGGCACCGGCTTCATGGCGCAAGGCGTCGTCGCCGAGCAGCAGGCTCGCATCGCCGCGACGACCTGGATGTCGAACGCCGTCGGCCTGTCGGCCGACCAGCAGCCGGCCTACGACGCCGTGCTCGCCTCGCGCGCGAACCTCGACGCCGAGGCCACCATCACGGTCGCCAAGGAGGCGATCGAGAAGGCAGACGGCTACGCGGACTCGTCCGACCTCGAGACCACCGTCTCGCACCTCGAGCACTACGAGCTGCTCGCCCCCGAGCGCGTCTTCCTCCTCGTCGACCAGGCGACCGAGCACGCCGACACGGTGACGTCGGAGACGAAGAAGGCCATCGAGGCGGAGAAGAAGCGCAAGGCCGAGGAAGCCGCCCGCAAGGCCGCCGAGGCCGAGGCCGCTCGCAAGGCCGCCGAGGAGGCCGCAGCCGCCGAGGCAGCGGCCGCCGCGCCGGCGCCGGCGCCCGCCCCCGCGACGCCGACCGCGCCCGCCAACCCGAGCGGCGCCCAGGCGATCGCCCGCGACATGATGCGCTCGTCGTACGGCTGGGGCGACGACCAGTTCGGCTGCCTCGTCAGCCTCTGGAACAAGGAGTCGGGCTGGAACGTCTACGCCCAGAACCCCTACAGCGGTGCCTACGGCATCCCGCAGGCGCTGCCCGGCAGCAAGATGGCCACCGCGGGCGCCGACTGGGCGACCAACGCAGCGACGCAGATCCGCTGGGGCCTCGGCTATATCTCCGGACGCTACGGCACCCCCTGCGGCGCGTGGAACCACTCGGTGGCGGTCGGCTGGTACTGACCCGCACCACGGCACGACACCGATCGAACGGTCCGGCGGAGCTTCCGCCGGGCCGTTCGGCGTCTCCGGCGGCGCTACGCTCTCGGTCATGCCGATCGTTCGCGACACCGTGCGCACCGTCGTCGCGCCGCTCACGCGCACGCGCCTGTTCCGACGCTGGGCGCCCACCCTGCTGCCGCCGCTCGAGCGGATCATCGCGCGGGCGACCGGAGGTCGCGTCCAGGTGAGCGCGCTGCTCGTGCCGTCCCTCGTGCTGCACACGACCGGAGCCCGCTCGGGACTGCCGCGCGAGACCGTGCTCATGTACTGCCCCGACGGGCACGGGCGCGCGATCGTCGCGGGCAGCAACTTCGCGCGCGGCCGTCATCCGGCGTGGACGTCGAACCTCCTCGCGCACCCCGACGCCGCGATCGACGTGCGCGGACGGCGGATGCCCGTGCATGCGACGCTCATCGGCGACGACGAGCGCGACGCCGTCTGGGCGCGCATCGAGCGCCAGTGGCCCGGCTACCGCGGCTACGAACGGGAGTCGGGCCGGGTCGTCCGCCTGTTCCGCCTGCAGCCGGTGCGCCGGCCTGCTGCGACCGCCGCGGTCCCCGACGCCTGAGCTCAGGTGCGCGCGGGCGCGGGCGCGACCGGCTCGAGTCGGGCGCTCCGCGCGATCCCCGCGCCGGCGAACACGCCGAGCACCAGCCCCGCGAGGAGCAGGGCGGCGGATGCCACGAGCAGCGCCGTACCGCCCGGCCACCAGCTCGCCGCGGTGGCGAGCGTGGCCGGGCTCCAGAAGTGCCGGAGCCCGTACGCCAGCCCCGCGGTCGCGGCGACCGTCGCCACCAGCGGGGCGGCGACGGCGAACCACCGGGGCCGTGCCAGCGCCGCCGCGAGCAGCACCGCGAGGGCGACCACCGACATCTGCAGGTAGCGGCCCTGGGCGGCGACGATGTTGCCCGCGTACAGGTAGTTCCGTGCGCTGCCGAGCGCGAACACGCACAGCGGCAGGATCCACGCGCCGTGCAGGATCACGAGCACCGCGGCATCCTGTCGGAGCCGCCACGATCCGAGCGCGAGCGCGCCGAGCACGACGACGCTCGCGGCGATGTGCAGGGCGGCGGGCACGATCGGGGTCTCGAGCCAGCCGAGGTTCATCCACATCGAGCCCGACAGTGCGCGGAGGAACTGCGGCACCCACTCCAGCAGCGCGCCGAACTCGATCGCGGGGGAGGGACGCCCGCTCGAACCGGTCGGCTGCACGGTGCCGAACACCACGAGGTTCCGCACCCACCACGCCGCGCCGACGAGCGCGACCGCCGCCGCGATGGCCATGCCGACCCAGGCGGCGCGCCCGTGCCTGCGCGCCGTGACGAGGTACGCGATCGGGGCCAGGGGCACGAGCGCGAGCGCGAACCCCTTCGTGAGGAGCGCGACGGTGAGGGCCGCCCCCACGCCGATCGCCGTGCGGCGTCGGAGGTCGCCGCCGAGCACGCGCACGAGCAGCCACAGGTAGACGCTCGACGCGAGTGCGAGCAGCGTGCCGTTGTTCACGAGCGCGCCGATGTGCACGAACTGGATCCACGCGGCGGGCAGGAACGCCCCGACGACCTGCGCGGTCGGCGCGAGGCCGAGTGCGCGCACGGTCGCCGCGATCAGCCACGGAATCGGCAGGAGCAGGAGCGCCGACGCCAGGCGCAGGACGAGCAGCAGGGTGTTCACCGGCGCATGGTCGAGATCGAAGACCGCGATCCACGCGGTCAGGTAGGCCGAGTAGGCGGGCGGATGCTGCGTCATCTGATCGAGCAGGCCTTCGTCGGCCTCGGGTTCGCCCGCCGCGCGCAGGTCGCTCGTCGAGGGCAGCGTCGCGGCTTCGTTCGCGCCGACGGGGCGGCCGTTGTCGAAGATCGTCGCGGCGCTGGGGAACCCGAGCGAGGCGTACGAGCCGCGCACGCCGTCGTCGAGCTCGGTGGACACCGGGTCGGGGTAGCCGCCGCCGGTTGCGAGGCGCAGCGCGGTCGAGACGTGCTGCGGCTCGTCGGGGCCGCGATAGCCGGGCGTCAGCAGCGCCCACGCGAGCAGCGCGCCCGCGAGCACGGCGGTCGCGGCGATCACGCCGAGGAGCTGGAGGCTGAGGCGTCGCATGGGGTGGGCACTCCGGGGGCTCGGTGGCGATGGTCGGATGCACCGGGGCGCACCGCTCCGCGCGAGGCTACCGCATGGGTGTTGCGCCGGCGTGACGTCTGCCGCGGTGTCGGCGGCCGGGTGCAGACTGGTGGCATGTGCGGACGATTCGCCATGGACGACGAGACCAACGACCTCATCGAGGCGTTCGTGCTCGACGGCAACGACTTCCGCGACTGGGACATCTCGTACTCGATCGCGCCGACCGACGTCGTGCCGATCATCCGCGAGCGGCAGGATCGCTCGACGGGCGAGGTGCGCCGCACGGTCGTGCCGGCGATCTGGGACTTCCACCCGTCGTTCCTGCGCGAGGCGAAGCGTCCGCAGTTCAATGCGCGCATCGAGACGGTCGCGACGAACGGGCTCTGGAAGGGCGCGTTCGCGTCGTCGCGCTGCATCGTGCCGATGCGGGGCTACTACGAATGGACCGGCAAGCCGGGCGACAAGCAGGCGCACTTCCTGCACGGCGACGGGCTGCTCGCCGCCGCGGGCATCGCGACCGCGCGCAAGGTCGACGACGAGTGGCAGGTGTCGACCGCGATCATCACGCGGGCGGCGAAGGATGCCTCGGGCGAGGTGCACGACCGCATGCCCGCGTTCCTCCTGCCCGACCGGTACGACGAGTGGCTCGACGCGACGCCGCTCGACGACGACGGCCGGCGCGCCATGGTCGACCTGCTCGGCGAGGTCTCGGACCGGGTGGCCGAGACGATCGCCTCGCATGAGGTCGACCGCAGGGTCAACAACTCGCGCACGGCGGACCCCTCCGACGCATCCCTGATCGAGCCGCTCGAGCCCTGAGCGCCGTCGGCGGCGTCAGGACGCGTGCTGGTGCGCGTGCGCCGCGAGACGGATGGGGCGGTGGTCGGATGCCCCGGCGGGCAGCACGTCCACGCGATCGATCTGCACGCCCGTCGAGGTGACGAAGTCGAAGTACCCCGAGAAGAACCGGTAGCGGAAGTAGGTCGGCTCCGTGCTGCGCAGCAGGTCATAGCCGGTCGCGTTGACGTGGCGCTCGAGCCCGTTGACGAACCACGGGTAGTTGAAGTCGCCGACCATGACGGCCGGCACGTCGTGGCCGAGCGAGCGCATGCCCTCGTGGGCGGCGGTGATCTGCTTGCGCCGCAGGCGGTTCGACGCGGTCAGCGGGGCGGCGTGGAACGAGCCGACGAGCACGTCGTGGCCGATCGCCTCGTCGTGCAGGCGCGCCGCGAGCAGGCGCTCGTGCGCGGGGAGAGCACTCGGTCGTGGAGTGACCGGTGCATGCTGAACATCTTCGTGTCCTGCACCGTGTAGCGGTCGGCCCGGGCGTACAGCGCGAGTCCGAGTCGGTTGGTGCTGGTCGCGTCGATGAGTTGCAGGTGGGCGACCGAGTCGGCCAGGTCGTCGGTGTCGCACTCCTGCAGGCACATCACGTCGACGTCGTTCGAGACGGCGAGCTCGGTGAGCTCGCCGATCGCCGCGTGCTTGCGCAGGTTGTAGCTGATGATCCTCAGGTCGACCACCTCCCCGCCCAGCGTATCCGCGTGCGCCGGGGGAGGGGTGTGGCTCCGCTGGGTGTCTGCTGGGCGTCGCCCGATCGACGTCGGCGCGCGCGGCTATGCTGGCGCGCGTGGGCAAGGATGCGGTGATCGTCGAGGTTCCCGGGCCGTCGGGCGAACGAGCGGTGCGGGTCTCGAGCCCCGACCGGGTGATCTGGCCCGAGCAGGGCATCACGAAGCTCGATCTCGCGCACTACCTCGTCGAGGTGGGCACGCCGTTCGTCGCGGCCAACGGCGACCGTCCGGTCTCCCTGCAGCGCTTCCCCGGCGGCGTCGACGGCGAGCAGTTCTTCTCCAAGAACCCGCCGCGCGGGGCGCCCGACTACGTGCGGGCGGTGCCGGTCACGTACCCGAGCGGCAGGTCGCATCCGCAGCTCGTGATCGACGAACCGGCCGCCGCCGTCTGGGCCGCCCAGATGAACACCGTGGTGTTCCACCCGTGGGCGTCACGGGCAGGGCAGAGCGACGACCCCGATCAGCTGCGCATCGACCTCGACCCGCAGCCCGGCACCGACTTCGACGATGCCGTGCCGGTGGCCCTGGCCCTGCGCGAGGTGCTCGCCGAGGCGGGCCTCACCGCGTTCGCCAAGACGTCCGGCAACCGCGGCATCCACGTGTTCGCCCCCATCCGCGCCGAGCACGAGTTCCTCGACGTGCGACACGCCGTCATCGCGGTCTCGCGCGAGCTCGAGCGCCGGATGCCCGAGCAGGTGACGACCGCCTGGTGGAAGGAGGAGCGCGGCGAGCGGGTCTTCCTCGACTTCAACCAGGCCAACCGCGACCGCACCATGGCGGGCGCCTACAGCCCGCGCGCACTGCCGAGCGCGACCGTGTCGTGCCCGGTCGCGTGGGACGAGCTCGAGGGCGTCGACCCGGGCGCGTTCACCGTGCGCACGGTGCCCGAGCGCCTGCGCGACGTCGGCGACCCGTGGGCCGACATGCACGAGTACGCGGCCGGCATCGACACCCTGCTCGAGTGGTGGGCCCGCGACCTCGACGACGGCCTCGGCGAGCTGCCGTTCCCGCCCGAGTTCCCGAAGATGCCCGGCGAACCGACGCGGGTGCAGCCGAGCCGCGCACGCTCGACCGAGTAGCTCGCCGCCGCGCGCACGACCGGCGCGCACACCACTCGTTCAGGCGCAGCGGAGGTTCCGCCCAGACTGACCGTGCAGACTGGCGACTTCGCCCGGGACGTCGATACCCCCGGGCGTTCGTCACGTATGCAGCAGATCACCACCAGTTCCCCCGCCACCGCCAGCATGACCCGACCCCGTCGACCCGTCGGCGCACGCTCCGCGCCCGCCTCCTCGCGGGCGGTCTCGTCGCCGCCGTCCTGGGCGCCGGCCTCGCCGTGAGCATCGACGCCGCCGCGCGCGAGCAGGCCCGGGCCGACACGCGTGCCCAGACCGATTCGCGCGGACTCGACGCCGACCAGCTGGGCGCCTACGACGCGATCGCCGAGGCGCGCGTGCACTCCGACGCACGTGCGACGATCACGGTCGCCGAGGAGCTCCTCGCCGACGCGGAGGGCAAGGTCGACGCCGACGAGCTCGCCGCGTCGGTCGCGTCGCTCGGCGACTACGAGGTGCTCGAGGTCGGCGAGGTGGCAGAACTGACTCGCGAGACCCAGGCGCAGGTGAGCTCCACCGAGGAGGCCGTCGAGGCGCACGCCCGCAAGGTCGCCGCCGAGCGCGCGGAGGCCGCGAAGGCCGCCGCGCTCGCTGCCGCGAACACCCCGGCCGGCGCGAAGGCGACCGCCCGCGAGCTCGCCGCCTCGCAGTACGGCTGGGGCGACGCGCAGTTCCAGTGCCTCGACTCGCTCTGGACCCGCGAATCGGGCTGGAACTACCAGGCCGTGAACACCTCGAGCGGCGCGACCGGCATCCCGCAGTCGCTGCCGGGCAGCAAGATGGCGACCGCCGGCGCCGACTGGCAGACCAACGCGACCACGCAGATCCGCTGGGGCCTCGGCTACATCGCGAGCGTGTACGGCACGCCGTGCGGCGCCTGGGCCAGCTCCGAGGCGCGCGGCTGGTACTGATCGCGCCGCGACCCGATCAGTCGGGCAGCACGAGCTCGGGCTCGACCCCCGCGAGCGCGTCGCCGATGCCGATGTCGACGACGAGCACCTCTCCGGCGTAGCCCGAGGCCGGTGCGCGGAGCAGTCCCGCCTTGCACGCGCCGAACGTGACGGTCACGTCGGCCCGGAGTACCACCGGGTCGGGCACCTCGCCGGTGTCGGGGTGGATGCCGCTCGGGAGGTCGGTCGCGACGACCCGGGGCGGATCCGGCCGGTCGAGCACCTCCCGCGCGAGCCGTACGACGCCGCGGGCCGGCTCTCGCAGCGCGGGCGAGGCGCCGCTGCCGGTGCCGAGGATGCCGTCGACGATCACGTCGGCGGAGCCGAGCACCGCACCGAGTTCGGGGTCGTCCGGAGGCATCCGCACCGCACCTGCCGCGATCGCGGCGGCGAGGCCCGACTCGTGCATGCGCGACCCGACCGGCACGACGGCGACGGATGCCCCGCTGCGCGCGAGCTCCGCACCCGCGAACAGGGCGTCGCCCCCGTTGTCGCCCGAGCCGACGAGCAGCACGATCGACGGTCGGTCGCCCGAGCGGCCGGGCCCCGCGGCATCTGCCACCACCCCCGCGAGCGCGGTCGCGGCCCGCTGCATGAGCGGCTCGCCCGCCTCGAGGTGGGGGCGTTCCGCGGCCCGCACCTGCGCGGCCGTGTACGCGTCGATCATGCCCCCAGTCTGCCGCCGACGCGCCGCGGGCGCACCGGGTGCCGCTGCGCCGGGCTGCGCGGTACCGTGAGCACGTGCGCATCTTCGCGTGCCCGCACTGCGGTCACATCGTCTACTTCGACAGCCCGGGCTGCCTCGAATGCGGGGCCGAACTCGCCTACGCGCGTCACCTCCGCGAGATGGTGATGCTCGGCGACGACGGCAGGTTCCACGACGACGCGGGTGCCTGGCGGCGGTGCCGCAACGAGAACTGGGGCTGCAACTGGCTCGCGCCCGAGTCGTTCGAACGCGCGGAGTGCTACTCGTGCCGGCTCACGCGACACCAGCCGGGGGAGGACGACCCCGAGCGGTTCGGCTGGCTCGTCGACACCACGCACGCCAAGCGCTGGCTCCTGTTCCAGCTCGACGAGCTCGGACTGCCGATCACGAGCCATCGCGAGCAGCCGGACGGCGGGCTCGCGTTCGACCTGGACGCGTCGACCGACGACCGGCAGGTCATGATCGGCCACCTCAACGGCGTCATCACGATCGACCTCTCCGAGTCGGAGGACTCGCACCGCGAGGCGCTGCGCACCTCGCTCGGCGAGGCCTACCGCACGATGCTGGGCCACTTCCGGCACGAGATCGGCCACTACTACTGGCAGGTGCTGGTCGCGGCATCCGACACCGAGCTCGACGCGTTCCGCACCGAGTTCGGCGACGAGCGGGTCGACTATGCGCAGGCGCTCGACTCGCACTACGGCACCGGGGGCCGCGACGACTGGGGCAGCGAGTACATCTCCCGGTACGCGACCACGCATCCGTGGGAGGACTTCGCCGAGACCTTCGCGCACTACCTGCACATCACCGACACGCTGCAGTCGGCGGCGGCGTTCGGCCTGTCGATGAGCGGGCCGGGTACGCAGTTCCCGGAGGCGAGCGACCTGGTGTCGCATCCGTCGCTGGCCCCGTCGGATGCCACGATGCGGGGCATCCTCGCCGACTGGCAGCCACTCGCGCTCGCGCTGAACCAGGTCAATCGGTCGCTCGGCAAGCGCGACCTCTACCCGTTCGTCATTCCCGAGCGAGTCGTCGGCAAGCTCGGATTCGTGCACCGGCTGATCGGGTCGGCCGCGCACGCGGACGCGCGTTCGGCGACTGCGGACGACTCGACCGGGACTGGCGCCCCGGAGGGCCCGGCCGGTGCCGAGGGCCCAGCCGGCGCGGGGGCTCAGCCGGCGCGGCGGGCCAGTAGTCCGCTGCGCCCCGGGTGCTGGTCGAACCAGGACGCCGCGTACCAGCAGGTCGGCACGATGCGCAGTTCGGTGGTCTGCTCGATGTGGTCGGTCGCCCACGCGACGATCTCGGCGGCGTACCCGTTGCCGCGGAACGGCGGGGACGTGAACACGCGCGAGAACGAGATCGCGTCGCCCAGGGTGTGCGTGTCGATCACGCTCGCCAGCTGCCCGTCGAGGTGCAGGGTGTAGCGCTCGGCGTCGGGCTCCCAGGCGAATTCGCGTTCCACGGCATCCAGCCTACGTCGCGTGCGGGGTGTCAGGCCGGTGCGGCCGAACCGGCGCGCTCCGCGAGGCGGTCGAACACCCGGTCGAGCTCCTCGTCCACGCGCTGCAGCTCGGGGTGCGCGTCGTGGAACTCGATCACCTCGCGCGCGCCCACCTGGTAGCGGATCGTGTTGCCGAAGCCCGGCACGAGCGCTCGCAGCTTCGCGTTGTCGAACACCATCGAGTGCGACTTGTCGCCCAGTAGCCCGGGACCCGTCGCCGGATGCTCCGCCGCGATCGTCTCCGACGCCACGTGCACGAGTCGCGGCTCGACGCCCGCTGCGTCGGCGAGCCAGCCGTAGATCTGGTTCCACGTCGGCGCCTCGTCGCCGGTCGCGTGGAACGCCTCGCCGATGGCCGCGTGGTGCCCGAGGATCCCCGCGATGCCGACCGCGACGTCGCGTGCGTGCGTGATGGTCCACAGGCTCGTGCCGTCGCCGTGCACGATGACCGGCTTGCCCGCCCGCATCCGCGCGATGTCGGTCCAGTGCCCGATGGTCGGCAGCATCGTGCGGTCGTAGGTGTGCGACGGTCGCACGATCGTCGCGGGGAAGCCGCGGTCGCGGTACGCCTCCACGAGCAGGTCCTCGCACGCGATCTTGTCGCGCGAGTACTGCCAGAACGGGTTGCGCAGGGGCGTCGACTCGGTGACCGGCAGCCGCTCGGGCGGCGTCTGGTACGCCGACGCCGAGCTGATGAAGAGGTACTGCCCGGTACGGCCCTCGAACCGGTCGACCCAGCCGCCGACGTGGTCGGGCGTGAACGAGAGGAAGTCGGCGACGACGTCGAACTCGCGCGTGCCGAGCGCCGCGCCGACCGCGTCCGCGTCGCGCACGTCGGCCGTCAGCGCCTCGACGTGATCGGGGACCGGGCGCAGGGTCGTGCTGCCCCGATTGAGCACCGTCACCTCGTGCCCGAGGTCGAGGCAGCGTTCCACCACCGCCCTCGAGATCACTCCGGTGCCGCCGATGAAGAGGATGCGCGTCGTCGCCATGTCGGCAGTCTGCCACGACCGCGGCCGGGTCGACGGCCGGGCGGATGCCTCGAGGCGCCGCGGCCCTCAGCGACCCCGCAGGCGGTCGAGGTCGCGTCGCTCGCGCTTGGTCGGACGCCCCGCGCCGCGATCGCGCACGGGCACCTGCGGCACCGCCTCGCGCGGTGGCGGCGGGGGCGTGAGGTCCTCCAGCGCCTCGGCCGCGACGGATGCGCCGACGCGCTTGGCGATGGTGCGCCGCACGACGAGGTGGCGCTCGAACCCGCGCACGCGCACCCGCAGCTCGTCGCCGGGACGCACCGGCTGCGCGGCCTTCGCGCGCTCTCCGTTCACGCGCACGTGGCCGGCGCGGCAGGCCGCCGTCGCCTCCGAGCGCGTCTTGTACTGGCGCACCGCCCAGAGCCAGGCGTCGACGCGCACGCTCGAGGGATCGGGCATGCGCCTCAGCCTACGCGCACGAACGCCCAGGCGATCAGGAGCATGGTCACCGCGAACCCGCTCGCGTAGTTGAGCCAGAGGAACATCCTCCAGCCGCGGTTGGAGCGGCCGGACTCGTCGTCCGCGACCGACCGGTACGGCCATGCGGCGAGCACGTACGGCATCGCGAGGATCGCCGCCAGCGGCCCCGGCCACGCCGTGAACAGCATCAGCACGCCCGCGGCGAGCCACATGCCGATCGCGATGCGCACGGTCGCCTTCGCTCCGAACACGGTCGCGATCGACGCGATGTCGGCCTCCCGGTCGGGCACCACGTCCTGCACCGCACCGAACGCGTGGCTGGCCATGCCCCACAGGAAGAACGCCGCGAGCAGTGCGAGCAGCTGCGGCGTGAACGTCGCACCCGCGACCGCCAGGCCGTAGACGGCCGGGCTCACGAAGTGCGTGCTCGAGGTGATCGAGTCGAGCACCGGCCGCTCCTTGAAGCGCAGTGGGGGCATCGAGTAGGCGAGCACCGCGAACAGGCTCACCGCGAGCACGAGCCACGACCAGGGGGCATCCGTGCCGCCCAGCACGACCATGGCGACGACGAACGGCACCGTCACGACCGCGCACCACGCGAGCACGGACCGGTGCGTCTCGGGCGGCAGCAGCGCGCCCTCGGCGCCGCCCTTGCGCGGGTTGCGCAGGTCGGACTCGTAGTCGAACACGTCGTTCACGCCGTACATCAACAGGTTGTACGGCACGAGGAAGAACAGGCTGCCCACGACGAAGAGCGCGTCGACGGCCCCCGTGGTGAGCAGATACGCGGCGCCGAACGGGAACGCGGTGTTGACCCAGCTGATGGGGCGGGATGCCACGAGCAGGCGCATCGCGAGCGGCGTGGAGCGGGTCGCGGTCATCGTGCCTCCGGGCGCGTCGCGGGGTCGTTCGTGTGCGCACCGGCCCGTCGCCCGGGCAGCAGCATCCAGAGCGCGGGCAGCGCCAGCACCGCGGCGACGGTGTATGCGAAGTCCTCGATCGGCGCGAGGCCGATCGTGACGCCCGACCGCAGCGCGGGATCGTACGCGACGAGGCCGACGCCGATCATGATCGAGTCGAACACCGCGGTGAGCACGAGCAGCACGGCGGCGGCGATGCCCACCGCCGCCACCGCCCTCCCGCGCGGGCGGGGAGGCGGGCGAACGCCCACGCCGCGAGCCCCGCGGCGACCGCGAGGAACGGGATGCACAGGAGGAGGTAGGTCACGCGGCGCTCCGCTCGCGGTCGAGGAGCCGGCTCGTGCCCCGCACCAGCACGAGCGTGAGGTAGCAGAGGAAGGTGAGGAACAGCACTTCCTCCACCGGCAGCTCTGGGGCCAAGAGGATGCCGGTCATGAACTCCGTCTCGCCGCGGAAGAAGACGCCGAGCGCGATGCCCGCGAGGTCCCAGACCAGGAACGCGGCGACGCCGATGCCGACCACCGCTGCCGCCCGCCACGGGGCGTCCCAGAAGACGAGCCGGAAGCGCGCATCGATCGCGCACATCGCCCCGAGCGACAGCACGAGTGCGCCGAGGTACGCGAACCCGATCACACGCGCTCCGCCGCGGGCTCGGGCAGCGGCGACGCGCTGCGGTCGCCGCGGAGGCGCTTCGCGACGAGTTCCGCGCTGATGAGGCACATCGGCAGGCCGACGCCGGGCACGGTGGTGCCGCCCGCGTAGTAGAGGCCCCGCACCTTCCGCGACCTCGTCGAGCCGCGGAACATCGCGCTCTGCCGCAGCACGTGGCCCGGGCCGAGCGCGCCGCCCCGCCAGGCGTGCAGGTCGCGCGCGAAGTCGGCCGGAGCGATCGTGCGGCGCACGACGATGCGATCCGCGAGATCGGGTGCCCCGGCGGCATCCGCCAGCCGTGCGATCGCGCGGTCGGCCGCCGCCTCGACGGCGGGAGCGCCCGCGCCGTCGACGCCGCCGTGCCCCAGGTCGGTGTCGGCGGGCACGGGGATGAGCACGAAGACGTTGCTGTCGCCCGACGGGGCGACCTGCCGATCGGTCGCGCTCGGCATGCACGCATAGAACGAGGCCGGGTCGGGCACGCTCGGCGAGGGGCCGAACACGGCGTCGAAGTTCGCGGGCCAGTCGTCGGTGAACACGAGGTTGTGGTGGGTGAGGCCGGGCAGCTCGCCACGCACGCCGAGCAGCGCCAGGATCGCCCCCGGGCCCGGATCGCGTCGCTCCCACGCCGGCTCCGGCAGCGAGCGGAAGCGCTCGGGAACGAGCTCGGTCTCGGTGTGGTGCAGGTCGGCGGCCGATACCACGAGGTCCGCGTCGAGGTGCTCGGTCGCGCCCGAGGCATCCGTCACCGTCACACCCCCGCCGACCCGTCGTCGGCCACTCGGATGCCCGTGACCGGAGCATCCGTGCGCACGCGCACGCCCGCCCGTCGGGCGACGCCCGCGACCGCGTCGATCAGCGCGCGGAACCCGCCCATCGGGTACTGCACGCCCTGCTCGAGGTCGAGGTGGCTCATCAGGTGGTACATCGCGGGCACCTCGTACGGCGACCCACCGAGGAACACGGCCGGGTAGCCGAGTACCTGGCGCAGGCGCCGATCGGTCACGGTGCGAGCGGCGTGCGCGTCGAGCGACCGGGTGAGCAGCCGCGCGAGGGTCGGCGTGCGGGCCAGCACCGCGCGGTCGGCGAACGGGCCGAGCGAGTCGAAGTTGGTATAGAGGAACCGCTCGAGCGCGAGGCCGTACGTCTCGCGGGCCGAGTCGAGGTAGCGCTCGAGCCGGCGCCCCGCTCCCGGCTCCACCGCGTCGAACAGGGCGACGTTCGACGCCCGGTCGGCCGCGATGTCGAGCGGCTCGTCGTACCCGTCGGCGAACACCCGGTAGCCGGGGTCGAGCCGCACGAGGTCCAGGTGGTCGTCGATCGACTCGCCGAACAGCCGGAAGAAGTGCTCGAAGACCTCGGGCATGAGGTACCACGACGGGCCCGTGTCGAACCGGAACCCGTCGTGCTCCCACGAGCCCGCGCGGCCGCCCAGCTCGTCGCGCGCTTCCACGAGGGTCACGTCGTGCCCGTCGCGTGCGAGGAGCGCGGCCGTCGCGAGCCCAGCGATGCCGCCGCCGATCACCACGGCGCGCCGCCCGGTCATCGGGAGCCTCCCCGCGTCACCGCGGCGCGCACCGCGATGGCGAACTTCTCGGCGTCGGGCACCCGCACCCGCGCGCGCAGCAGTTCGTCGGCCGGCGTGGCGCGCAGCTTCGACGCGAGCCGCGCGAACAGCTCCTGCGCCGCCGCTACGGCCGCCCGCGACCGCACGGGCAACTCGGCAACGGAACGGCCGGAGATCGTGAGGTCGGCGTCGATGTCGTCGAGGATCGCGTGCTTCTCCGCCTCGGTCAGCGCCTCCGGGTCGACGCCCGGGAAGTAGTTGCGGCCGAGGTCGCGCCAGTCGACCGCGAGGTCGCGCAGGAAGTTGACCTTCTGGAACGCCGCGCCCAGGTGCCGGGCGCCGTCCTCGAGGCGTGCACGCCGCTCCTCGTCGACGCCCTCGTCGGCCAGGAACGCCCGGAGGCACATCAGGCCGACGACCTCCGCGGACCCGTAGATGTACGTCACGACCTCATCGGCGGTGAACGGGGAGGGGTCGAGGTCGCGGCGCATCGACGCGAAGAACGGGGCCGTCAGCGACGCGTCGATGCCGGTCGCTCGTGCGGTGCGCGCGAATGCGTGCACGACCACGTTCGTGCTGTACCCGGTCCGCATCGCCCGCTCGGTCTCCGCCTCGAGCGCGTCGAGGGCGGCACGCTGGTCGTCCACCGACAGGCCCGCCTCGGCCGCCGAGCCGTCGACGACTTCGTCGGCGATGCGGACGAGGGCGTAGATCACGCGGATGCGGCGCCGGCACGTCGGCTCGAGCAGGCGCGCTGCCGCCCCGAACGAGGTCGAGTACCGGCCGATCACGACCGAGGCGCTGGCCTCCGCCGTCTCGTCGTAGCGGTCGAGCGACGTGCCGGGGGAGTCGTCTCGGCTCATCGCATCCGCTCCACCGCGGAGCGGGCGAGCGCGGCGAGCTCGTCGCGCAGCGCGGTCGGCACCGACGCCGTGTCGAGCTCGTGCAGGGCGAGCGTCACGTGCTCGCGTGCGATGCGGTTGGTCTGGTCGAGCGAGCCGGCCTGCACGAGCGCGCGCCGCACCGACGCGGCCTCCGCCTCGTCGAGGTCGGCCTTGCCGAGCAGCGGCGAGATGACGGGCCACTCGCCCGTGCCCGTCGCGTGCGCGATCAGCGTCGTCTGCTTGCCCTCGCGCAGGTCGCTGAGGGTGCTCTTGCCGGTCGCGCGCTCGTCGCCGAACACGCCGAGTACGTCGTCGGCGAGCTGGAACGCGATGCCCGCGAGCCGGCCGAACCGGCCGAGCGCGGCGACCGCACGCTCGTCCGCACCGGCCAGCATGGCGCCGGCCTGCAGCGGCGCCTGGAACGTGTAGACGGCCGTCTTCTGCTCGAGCGTCGCGATCACGTCGTCGATCCCGAGCTGCTCCGCCTCGGTGTTGGTGACGTCGGCGAGCTCGCCCGCGGCCGAGACGAACACCGCGTGGTCGAGCAGGTCGAGCACCTGCATGCGGCGCGTCGCCGGGATGTCGAGCTCGGCGATGAGCCGATGCGCGGCCGAGAGGGCGAGGTCGCCCGCCAGCAGCGCGGCGGTCTCGCCCCAGAGGGCCGCACGTGCCTCGTCGGCGCCGTGCTCGCGACCGCGCTCGCGGAACGAGCCGGCGACGTTGGGCATGCCCCGCCGGGTGGTGTCGCCGTCGATGACGTCGTCGTGGATGACGAAGGCGGTGTGCAGCAGCTCGAACGCGAGGCCGACCCGTCGGGCCGCGATCGGATCGGACCCGCCGAGCCCGTCGTGGGCGAGCTGCACGAGGCGCGGTCGGAGGCGCTTGCCGCCGGACGCGGCGCGCTCGAGCGCGTCCCAGAGTGCACGGTAGTGCGTGCCGAGGCGCTCGGCCCGCGATCGCGACTCGGCGAAGAACCCGCGCAGGTCGGCCTCGAGCGGGTCGGTCGGCAGGGTCGGGTCAGTCACCGTAGAGGTCCAGTTCTCGTGCCTGCATCACGAGCCAGGGGCTGAACGCCCACGGGGTCGCCGCGACGCCGGCTGCCAGCGCCGATGGCTCCACCCAACGGTACTCGGCGACCTCGCGCGGGTTCGGGTCGGGCTCGCGGTCGGTGGTGGCGAGGTACACGGGGCATACCTCGTTCTCGACCGTGCCCGAGGCGTCGATCGCCCGGTACCGGAAGAGGGGCAGCGCGAGTTCGATCGACGTGAGCTCGAGGCCGAGCTCGAACTCTGCGCGACGGCGCACCGCGGTGAGCAGCGGCTCGGAGGGCTTGGGGTGGCCGCAGAAGGAGTTGGTCCAGACGCCCGGCCAGGTCGCCTTGCCGAGCGCGCGCCGCGTCACGAGCACCTCGCCGATCGGGTTGCGCACGTGGCAGGAGAAGGCGAGGTGGAGCGCCGTGTCCGGGCCGTGGGCGGCGGACTTGAGGGCGGTGCCGATCGGCTCGCCCGCCTCGTCCAGCAGGACGACCTCGTCGTCGACCGTGTCATGCATCGTCATGTGCCCGATCCTCCCTCACAGGACTTATCGCTAACCGAGTTAGCGATATTCACGCTAGCATGTGCTTCGTGACGCAGGGAACACCCGGATCGGATGCGGACTCGTACTGGTACGAGCCCTCCGGCGACGGCGAGGCGGGGGCCTCGAGGTCCTGCGTGCGCTCCGACGCTACCGCGACGCCGAGGGCGGCATGCAGCGACGCACACGCGACGACATGGACATGAACGAGACCGACCTCCGGGCGCTCCGCATGGTCATCCGAGCCGAGCAGGAACATCGCGAGCTCTCGAGCGCCGAACTCGCCCGCGCGCTCGACGTCAGCACGGCGGCGACCACGAAACTGGTCGGGCGGCTCGTGAAGACGGGCTACCTCTCGCGCACGCCGCACCCGGTCGATCGGCGCGTGCAACTGCTCAGGTCGCGACCGGGCGCCCACGCGCGCATCCGCGAGACGCTGGGCCGGATGCACCGCGAGATGCTCGAGATCGCGAGCGCCCTCGCGCCGGCGGAGCAGCGCGCGGTCGCGGGCTTCCTCGACCGCATGTCCGACCTGTACGACGCGGCGCTGCTGACGGGATCGAGCCGGGAGCAACGGGCGGAGGCGCCGGGCGGCGCCTGAATGCGGCAGGCTGGAGGGGTGAGCGGACGCAGTGGCGATGCCTGGGTCTACGGACCCGACGGCACCCGGTTCTGGGGGCGCTACGGCGCGGCCGGGCTGCTGCTGCACGATCCCGCTCGCGGCGTGCTGCTCCAGCACCGGGCGGAGTGGAGCCATCACGGGGGCACCTGGGGCATCCCGGGCGGCGCGCGCCACGAGGGCGAGGGTCCCGTCGACGCCGCCGTGCGCGAGGCGGGGGAGGAGGCCGGGGTGCCCGGGGCATCCGTTCGCGTGCGATTCACCTCGGTCGTCGACCTCGGCTTCTGGTCGTACACCACCGTCGTGGCCGAGGCGACCCGGCCGGTCGAGCCCGTCATCGGGGATGCGGAGAGCCTCGAGCTCGCGTGGGTGCCCGTCGACCGCGTCGACTCCCTCGCGCTCCACCCGGCGTTCGCCGCCGCCTGGCCCGGCCTGCGGGAGCGGATCGGCCAGGACGCTCCCTGACCGCCCGCGGTTCGACCGCGGCGCCTGCCGTGGACACGCGAACAGGGGGTCCATGACGGAATCGTACGGTCGATAGACTCGGGCCGTGGCTGGGGAGGGCGAGCCTGTGGACGCGTCGCGGGTGTGGACGATACCCAACGTCCTGAGCATGCTCCGGCTGGCACTCGTCCCGGTCTTCCTCGGCCTCATCGTCGCCGGCCTGGACATCGCGGCACTCGTCGTGCTCGTCGTCGCGAGCCTGACGGACCTGCTCGACGGCTACCTCGCACGTCGTCTCGGCCAGGTCACCCGGCTGGGCCAGCTGCTCGACCCGGCCGCCGACCGGCTCTACATCTTCGCCGCGCTGCTCGGACTCGCCTTCCGCGACCTCGTGCCGTGGTGGATCGTCGCCGTGATCGTCGCGCGCGACGTCGGCATCGTGCTGCTCGGCATCGTGCTCGCCAACCACGGATACGGGCCCCTGCCCGTGCACCTGCTCGGCAAGGTCGCGACCTTCGCCCTCTTCTTCGGGCTGCCGGTGATCCTGCTCGGCATCGCATTCCCCGCGGTGAATGCAGTCAGCGCGCCGGTCGGCTGGGCGATCACGCTGTGGGGCGCCTTCCTGTACTGGTGGGCGGGAGTGATCTACGCGCTCGAGACACGTCGGGTCATCCGCATTCCGCGGGTGTCCGACGTCCGCGGATCCGATACGCTGGAAGACCAGGGAGGTTAGACGTGGCCGACAGTGACATGACCGAACCCGGTGCACCGACGCCCGGTGACTCCGCAGCGACCGCACCCGAGGGTGTCGACTCGACCATCGGCTTCAGCCGGGAGGCGGCCGCGCAGCTGACACAGCTCGACGCCGCCGTCTCGGCGGAGGAGCAGGAGGCGATCGCGGCGCTGCCGTCGGGTTCCGCGCTGCTCATCGTGCGACGCGGCCCGAACTCGGGCGCGCGGTTCCTCCTCGACGCCGACGTCACCACCGTCGGCCGGCACCCCGACGCCGACATCTTCCTCGACGACGTGACGGTCTCGCGCAAGCACGCCGAGTTCCTGCGCCACCGCACCGCGTTCGAGGTCAAGGACCTCGGTTCGCTGAACGGCACGTACTTCGACGGCGTCCGCATCGAGACCGCCCTCCTGAGCGACGGAGCCGAGGTGCAGGTCGGCAAGTACCGGCTCACCTTCTACGCCTCGCGACTCGACCTGGCGCCCGTGGCGAGCCAGTAGTGCCGCGGTCCGCCGCATCCACCCGCACGGACGGCGACGCCCTCCTGGGCATCGGCCAGGTGCTCGCGCGCCTGACGCCCGAGTTCCCCGACCTGACGCCGTCCAAGCTGCGCTTCCTCGAGGAACAGGGCCTCATCACGCCCGCCCGTTCGGAGTCGGGCTACCGCAAGTTCTGCGAGGACGACGTCGCGCGCATCACGCTCATCCTGTCGATGCAGCGCGACCACTACCTGCCGCTGAAGGTCATCCGCACCTACCTCGACGACCAGGACGCCGGGCGCAACCCGCAGCTGCCGGTGCCCGAGTCGCTGCCGACCATCCTCGACCGGTCGCGCCGGCTCGGCCGCGACGAACTCGTGCGCGAGGCCGACGCCGACCGCGCCCTGCTCGACGAGGCCGTGGCCGCGTCGCTGCTGCCCGCCGCGTCCACGTACGGCGAGGAGGCGCTCGTGGTGCTGCGGTGTCTCGCCGAGCTGCGAACGGTCGGCATCGAGCCGCGTCACCTGCGCGGCCTGCGGTCGGCCGCCGAGCGCGAGACCGTGCTGATCCAGAACGCGGTCGAGCCGATCCACCGCCGTGGTGCCGCGTCCAGCCGCGCCGGCGCGGCGGAGCGCGCCCTCGAGATCGCCGCGCACCTCGAGTCGGTGCGCACGAGCCTCATCCGGGCGGCGATCGTCCGGCAGTACCGCTGATCGCCACGACACGCCGAGACGTTCGGCCCGATGTGATTGATCGGCCCACTGGCGATGGGTAGCGTGGACGATGCGCCCGAGCGGCGCGCGGCAGAGGAACGAGGGGCGGTCGTATGAGCGAACTCAGCCGGGGCGACGAGGCGCGCTATGATCTCGGACTGCTCTTCACCGACGGCATGCCCGACCTCGAGGACGACGGCGGCTACCGGGGTGCGGTGGCGGCACGCGCGGCGGGCATCAGCTACCGCCAGCTCGACTACTGGGCGCGCACCGAGCTCGTGCAGCCGACCGTGCGCGGTGCCGCGGGCTCGGGCACCCAGCGCCTCTACGGCTTCCGCGACATCCTCGTGCTGAAGCTCGTCAAGCGGCTCCTCGACACTGGCATCTCGCTGCAGCAGATCCGCACCGCGGTGCAGCAGCTCCGCGAGGCCGGCGTGCACGACCTCGCCCAGACCACGCTCATGAGCGACGGCGCTAGCGTCTACCTCTGCACGTCCGACGACGAGGTGATCGACCTCGTCAGCCGAGGCCAGGGGTGTTCGGCATCGCCGTCGGCAAGGTGCTGCGCGAGGTCGAGACGACGCTCGTCGACCTCGACACGAGCCCCGCCGACCCGATGGACGAACTGGCGGTGCGGCGCGCGACGCGCGAGCGGCGCATCTCCTGAGGGGCGCCGCCCCGCGGCATCCGCTCGGTGTCACCGTTCCCGGTGACCGCGCCGCCGTGCCGGCCGAACGTGGCCGCTAGGAGCGGGGCAGCTCGGCGTAGTCGCCGATGCGCGCGGTGCGCAGCACCCGGTCGAGCAGCTGATCGAAGTGCGCGGCCATCTCCTCTGCGCTCTCGCCCGGCCACATGTGCAGCGGCTTCGCCGCGCCCTGCGCCTGCTGCAGCGACGTGCGCTCGGGCAGCTGCGGCGAGAGCACCAGCGGGCCGAACATGTCGCGCAGCTCCTTGATGCGGAACTGGTGCTCGAGGGACTGCACGCGCGTGCGGTTCACGATGATGCCGAGCGGCTGGAGGCGGGGGAGAGTCCGCGGCGGATCTCCTCGACCGCGCGGAGCGCCCGGTCCGCGGCCGCGACCGAGAACAGGCCGGGCTCGGTGACCACGCCGACGCGGTCGCTGGCCGCCCAGGCGGTGCGCGTGAGGGCGTTCAGCGACGGCGCGCAGTCGATGAGCACGAGGTCGTAGTCGCGCTCGACGTTGGCCAGCGCCTCCTCGAGCTTCCAGATGTCGCGGATCGAGGGGTGCGGGCCGTCGAAGTTGATCGCCGACGGGCTGCCGATCATGACGTCGATCGTCGACGCCGGGTTCGACTTGGCCCAGCCGCTCGGCGCGATGGCCGAGCGCACGATCTTCTCCTTGGGCGACGCGAGCACGTCGGCGACGTTGAGGTGGCCGCTCACCTGGATGTCCATGCCGGTCGAGACATCCGACTGGGGGTCGAGGTCGACGACCAGGGTGCTGACGCCTCGAGCGAAGGCCGCGGAGGCGAGGCCCAGCGTGACCGTGGTCTTTCCCACGCCCCCTTCAGGGAGCTGACGCTGAGTACGTGCACGACCGATACGTTACCGTTAGGACGGTTCGAGAACCTAAACGTTCGCTGTGTCGCGGACCCCGGTCGAAAGGCGTGCATGTTCACGAAGATCTTGGTGGCCAATCGCGGAGAGATCGCCATTCGGGCGTTCCGGGCGGCCTACGAGCTGGGGGCCAAGACGGTCGCCGTCTTCCCCTACGAGGACCGCAACTCGCTGCACCGCCTGAAGGCGGACGAGGCCTACCAGATCGGTGAACCGGGCCACCCCGTGCGCGCCTACCTGGACGTGTCCGAGATCATCCGGGTCGCGGTCGAGGCGGGTGCCGACGCCATCTACCCGGGGTACGGGTTCCTCTCCGAGAACCCCGAGCTGGCGCAGGCTGCGGAGGACGCCGGCATCACCTTCATCGGCCCCGGCCGGTCGGTGCTCGAGATGGCCGGCAACAAGGTCACCGCCAAGGAGCACGCGATCGCCGCGGGCGTGCCCGTGCTCGCGTCGACGCCGCCGTCGACCGACGTGGACGAGCTCGTCGCCGGCGCCGAGCAGATCGGGTTCCCGGTCTTCGCCAAGGCGGTCGCCGGCGGCGGCGGACGCGGCATGCGCCGGGTGAACTCGGCCGACGAGCTCCGCCCGGCCCTCGAGGAGGCCATGCGCGAGGCCGACAGCGCGTTCGGCGACCCGACGATGTTCATCGAGCAGGCCGTGCTGCGGCCGCGCCACATCGAGGTGCAGGTGCTGGCGGATGCCGACGGCGAGACCGTGCACCTCTTCGAGCGCGACTGCTCGGTGCAGCGCAGGCACCAGAAGGTCATCGAGATCGCGCCCGCCCCGAACCTCTCCCAGGAGATCCGCGAGCGGCTCTACGCCGATGCGATCGCGTTCGCCAAGTCGATCGGCTACGTGAACGCGGGCACTGTGGAGTTCCTGCTCGACACCGCCGGCGAGCGTGCCGGCCAGCACGTGTTCATCGAGATGAACCCCCGCATCCAGGTCGAGCACACCGTGACCGAGGAGGTCACCGATGTCGACCTCGTCGTCTCGCAGATGCGCATCGCGTCGGGCGAGCGGCTCGCCCAGCTCGGCCTCATGCAGGACGCGATCCGCCTGCGCGGCGCGGCGCTCCAGTGCCGCATCACGACCGAGGACCCGACGGCCGGATTCCGCCCCGACACCGGCAAGATCACGACCTACCGCTCGCCCGGCGGCGCGGGGATCCGCCTCGACGGCGGCACCATCAACCCGGGCGCGCAGATCAGCCCGCACTTCGACTCGATGCTCGCGAAGCTCAGCTGCCGCGGGCGCGACTACCCGGCCGCGGTCGCCCGTGCGAAGCGCGCCCTCGCCGAGTTCCGCATCCGCGGCGTCTCCACGAACATCCCCTTCCTCCAGGCCGTGCTCGACGACCCCTCGTTCGTCGCGGGCGACCTCAGCACCTCGTTCATCGACGAGCGGCCCCAGCTCCTGCGCGGCCGCCAGTCGAAGGACCGCGGGACGAAGATCATGAACTGGCTCGCCGACGTGACGGTGAACCAGCCGAACGGAGCGGCGCCCACGGCCGTCGCGCCCGCCGAGAAGCTGCCGCCGCTCGACCTCGCGCAGGAGCCCGTCGCCGGATCGCGGCAGCGCCTGCTCGAGCTCGGCCCGGCCGGGTTCGCATCCGCGCTGCGCGCGCAGACCGCGCTCGCGGTCACCGAGACGACCTTCCGCGACGCGCACCAGTCGCTGCTCGCGACCCGCGTGCGCACCAAGGACCTCGTCGCGGTCGCGCCCTACGTGGCGCGCATGACCCCCGAGCTGCTCTCGGTCGAGGCATGGGGCGGCGCCACCTACGACGTCGCGCTGCGCTTCCTCGGCGAGGACCCGTGGGAACGGCTCGCCGCACTGCGCGAGGCGCTGCCGAACGTCGCGATCCAGATGCTGCTCCGCGGGCGGAACACCGTCGGCTACACGCCGTACCCGACCGCCGTGACCGACGCCTTCGTGCACGAGGCGGCGGCGACCGGCGTCGACATCTTCCGCATCTTCGACGCGCTCAACGACGTCTCGCAGATGCGCCCCGCGATCGACGCGGTGCTCGCCACGGGCGGTTCGGTCGCCGAGGTCGCCGTCTGCTACACGGCCGACCTGCTCGACCCGGCCGAGACGCTCTACACGCTCGACTACTACCTGCGCCTCGCCGACGAGATCGTCGAGGCGGGCGCGCACGTCCTCGCGATCAAGGACATGGCGGGCCTCCTGCGTCCGGCGGCGGCCGAGCGCCTCGTGTCGGCGCTCCGCGAGCGCTTCGACCTGCCGGTGCACGTGCACACGCACGACACCGCGGGCGGCCAGCTCGCCACCCTCCTCGCCGCCAGTCGCGCGGGCGCCGACGCGGTCGACGTCGCGAGCGCGCCCATGGCCGGCACGACCAGCCAGCCGTCGGCCTCGGCGCTCGTCGCCGCCCTCGCGCACACCGAGCGCGACACCGGCATCTCCCTCGAGGCGATCTCCGACCTCGAGCCGTACTGGGAGGCCGTGCGCCGCGTCTACTCGCCGTTCGAGTCGGGCCTGCCCGGGCCCACGGGTCGCGTCTACCGCCACGAGATCCCGGGCGGGCAGCTGTCGAACCTGCGCCAGCAGGCCATCGCGCTCGGCCTCGCCGACGACTTCGAGCTCATCGAGGACATGTACGCGGCGGCGAATGCGATCCTCGGCCGGGTGCCGAAGGTGACGCCGTCGTCGAAGGTGGTCGGCGACCTGGCGCTGCACCTCGCGGCGGTCAAGGCCGACCCGGCCGACTTCGAGGCGAACCCGGAGCGCTACGACATCCCCGACTCGGTCGTCGGGTTCATGGCGGGCGAGCTGGGCGACCTGCCGGGCGGATGGCCGGAGCCGTTCCGCTCGAAGGTGCTCGCCGGGCGCGACGTGCGCGTCGGGGTCGCGGAGCTCACGAGCGATGAGTCGGCGGCGCTCGATGCGGGCGGCACGGAGCGACGGGCCATGCTCAACCAGCTGCTGTTCCCGGCGCCGACGCGCCAGTTCGAGCAGATCCGCGAGCTGTTCGGCGACCTGTCGGTCGTCGACACGCTCGACTACCTGTACGGACTCCAGCCCGGCAGCGAGCACGTCATCGAGATGGAGCGGGGCGTGCGCCTCTACGCCGGCCTCGAGGCCATCGGCGAGGTCGACGAGAAGGGCATGCGCACCGTCATGACCACGCTCAACGGCCAGCTCCGCCCGGTGTTCGTGCGCGACCGCAGCATCACGGTCGAGTCGCGTGCGGCGGAGAAGGCGGACGCCTCGCAGCCCGGCCACGTCGCTGCGCCCTTCTCGGGCGTCGTGACCCTGCAGGTCGAGGAGGGCGCCGAGATCGCTCCGGGACAGGCCGTCGCGTCGATCGAGGCGATGAAGATGGAGGCCGCGATCACCTCGCCCGTCGCGGGCGTGGTCGAGCGGCTGGCCATCCCGCGCACCCAGCAGGTCGAGGCGGGCGACCTCATCGTGGTGGTGCGGCCGCGATAGGCTGTGCCGAGAACCACGGCGACGAGAGGGGGACTGGTGGCCGACGACCGGAACGACACCGAGACGGACCGCAGCGGGGCGGGCACGGACCACCGGGGCGGCGCGTCCGCGCGCACCGGTGCGCACTCGTCGCGCCTGCCCGAGCGGCTGACGATCCAGGTCGACCTGCCGCCCGCGCCGGTGCGCGAGATCCCGGAGGACGAGGCCGCCGTCGCCATCGACGACGTCGCGGTCAACCCCGGCGAGCTCGAGGGGCGTGCGACGCCGACCCAGTCGATCCCGCTCGCATCGGCCGAGAGCGCCCGACGCCTCGGCGCGCGGGAGTCCTCGCCGTACCGCGCGCTCCTCGCCGCGGACGAGCGGCGCGAGCGGGAGCGGGAACGCGCCGCCGTCGCCCAGCTCGACGCCGACGAACCCGCCGAGCTCGAGCCGGCCGTCCCGGCGGACCTGCCCGAGACCTCCGACTCGCTCACGCCCGACCGGCTCATCGACACGCACCGCGCGGGCCGACCGGCACCGCAGGGCGGCCTGAACCGGTTCCTCTACGAGGCGTCGTTCCACACCATCAACCTCGGCGACTCCGCCAAGGTGCGCGCCCACAAGGCGATGAACACGCGCATCCAGCGCCGGTTCCTCGGCGGAGCGCGCTTCGTGCCGGTGCTGACGCGCAAGGGCGGGGTCGGCAAGACGACCGTCACGACGCTGCTGGGCATGGCGCTCGCGAACGCCCGCGAGGACCGGGTGATCGCCATCGACGCGAACCCCGACCGTGGCACGCTCGCCGAGCGCGTCGACCGGCAGACGCGCGAGACCGTGCGCGACGTCGTCGGCAAGGCGTCGACCATCGGCGGCTACACCGACTTCTCGCGCTTCGTCTCCCGCGACGGCACGCGCCTCGACATCCTCGCGTCCGACACCGACCCGAACCTGTCCGAGGCGTTCGACGACAACGACTACAACGTGGTCGCGAACCTCGCCGCGCGGTACTACTCGATGGTGCTGACCGACTGCGGCACCGGCATCGTGCATTCGGTGATGCGAGCGACGCTGCAGCGCGCCGACGCGATCGTCGTCGTGTCGGGCGGCAGCGTCGACGAGGCGCGCCTCGCCTCGGAGACGCTCACCTGGCTCGAGTCGAACGGTTTCGGCGACCTCGTGAAGAATGCGGTCGTCGCGATCAACCTCGCGACGCAGGGCACCCACCTCGTGAAGGTCGACGAGATCGAGGCGCACTTCCAGTCGCGCGTCCGCGAGATCGTGCGCATCCCGTACGACCCGCAGCTCGCGGCCGGCTCGGTCGTGCACTGGGACCAGCTGCGGCCGATCACGCGCGAGGCCGCACGCGAGCTGGCGGCGCTCGTCGTCGAGGGCATCCCCGAAGAGCGGGTACGCTGACCCGGTGCCGGAACGATCCATCCGCCTCTTCGGCGACCCCGTCCTGAAGTCCGCCTCCGCCCCGATCGAGACGATCGACGACGGCGTCCGCGCGCTCGTCGCCGACCTGCTCGACAGCGTGCGGGTCCCCGGTCGCGCCGGTGTCGCCGCGCCGCAGATCGGCGTGAACCTGCGCGCGTTCAGTTACAACGTGGACGGCGACGTCGGGTACGTGCTCAACCCCGAGCTGGTCGAGGTGAGCGGCGAGGTCGAGCCGTTGGGCGAGGGCTGCCTGTCGGTGCCCGGTCTGTGGCACCCCACCCCGCGGCATCCGTTCGCCCGGGTCCGCGGCATCGACCTCGACGGGTCGACGATCGAGATCGAGGGGAGGGGCTGCTCGCCCAGGCGCTGCAGCACGAGACCGACCACCTCGACGGCATCCTCTACCTCGACCGACTCGAGAAGCCCGAGCGGCGCATCGCGATGCGCGAGGTGCGCGAGTCCGACTGGTTCTGACCGCGCACGCCGGCCGGCCGCCGCTGCGGGCGATCGCCGCCTGAGACGACGGATGCCCGGAACCGATCGGCTCCGGGCATCCGCTCGACTCGTTCGGGTCAGCCCGCGATCGAGTGGCCCTCGGTCATGGGTGCCGTCGTCAGGTACATGCGCTCGATCTCGTCGGCGAAGTCGGCGACGATCACGTTGCGCTTGATGCTGAGCTTCGGCGTGAGGTGCCCGCTGTCCTCGGTGAACTCCGTCGGGAGGATCACGAACTTGCGGATCGACTCGGCACGCGAGACGCCCTCGTTGGCCTGGTCGATCGAGCGCTGCACCTCGGCCAGGACGGCCGGGTTGGTGCTGGCGTCCTCGATGCTCATGCCCGCGTCCTCGCCGTGGTTGTTGAGCCACACGGGGAGCATCTCGGGGTCGAGCGTCACGAGCGCCGAGATGAACGGCTTCTGGTCGCCGACCACGACGACCTGGCCGATGAGCGGGTTCGCGCGGATCGGGTCCTCGAGCGCGGCCGGCGCGACGTTCTTGCCGCCCGCGGTCACGATGATCTCCTTCTTGCGACCGGTGATCGTGAGGAAGCCGTCGTCGTCGAGCGAGCCGATGTCGCCCGTCTTGAACCAGTCGCCGTCGAACGTCTCGGCGGTGGCCTCGGGGTTCTTCCAGTACTCCTGGAAGACGTTGATGCCCTTGACCTGGATCTCGCCGTCGTCGGCGAGCCGCACCGAGACGCCCGGGAGCGCCGGGCCGACCGTGCCGATCTTCGACTTCTCGGCGAGGTTCACCGTGGCCGGCGCGGTGGTCTCGGTGAGGCCGTAGCCCTCGAGGATGGTGATGCCGAGCGCGTGGTAGAAGTGGCCGAGGCGCGGGCCGAGCGGGGCGGACCCCGAGACGGCGTAGCGGACGTTGCCGCCCATCGCCGCACGCAGCTTGCTCAGCACGAGGCGGTCGAGCACGGCGAACTTCAGCCGCAGGCCGAGCGGCACCGAGCCGGCCTCGCCGGCCTTCGAGTACGCGACCGCGGCGTCTGCGGCGGCGCGGAAGATCTTGCCCTTGCCGCCGGTCTCGGCCTTCTGCTCGGAGACGTTGTAGACCTTCTCGAACACGCGCGGCACGGCGAGCAGGAATGTGGGCTTGAACGACCCGAGCGCGGGCAGCAGCTGCTTCGTGTCGGGCTGGTGGCCGACGCGCACGCCCGCGTGCACGCAGAGCACCGCGATGAAGCGCGCGAACACGTGCGCGGTCGTGATGAACAGCACGGTCGACGCGCCGTTCGGGTCCATCACGACCTCCTTGAGCGCGACCGCGGCGTTGCGGGAGAGCTCGACGAAGTTCGCGTGGGTGAGCACGCAGCCCTTGGGCTTGCCCGTCGACCCCGACGTGTAGATGAGCGTGGCGATGTCGGAGCCGACCGCGATCTTCCGGCGGCGCTCGATCTCCTCGTCGGGCACCTCGGAGCCGCTCGCGACGAGCTTGTCGAGGTCGCCGAGGTCGATCTGCCACACCGAGCGGATGTCGGGGAGCTCGGGGTGCACCTCGTCGAAGCGCGCGAAGTGGTCGGGCGTCTCGAGAATCGCGGCGACGGCCCCCGAGTCGCCGAGGTTCCACTTGACCTGGCTGGGCGAGCTCGTCTCGTAGACGGGGACGAGCACGCCGCCGGCGAACCACATCGCGAAGTCGATGAGGGTCCACTCGTACCGCGTCTTGCACATGAGGCCGACCTTGTCGCCGGGCTCGATGCCCGCCGCGACGAAGCCCTTCGCGAGGGCGACGACCTGGTCGTAGAACTCCCGCGTCGTCACGGGAGACCACGAGTCGCCGTTCGGCAGCGAGAACAGCACCGCGTCGGGGCTCGCCGCGACCCGGTCGACCAGCAGGTCGGTGGCGTTTGCCTCGGGATCGGCGGGCACGAGGGCGGGCGAATCGAATTGGATCACGGTAGCTCCTTCGGCACCGGTGGGGGCGGGTCGTCCCGTCATTCGGGCCGACGTCGCTCGGCAGAGTTCATTAACTACACTCTAGTTCAGCGTCCCCCCGGTTCGGTCGGGACCTGCGCTCAATCCACAACCGGCGAAAGGCTCCCAGCGTGCACGCGATCGGCATCGACATCGGGGGCACCAAGATCGCCGGGGCGGTGGTCGACGAGCTCGGCGCGATGGTGCGCCAGTCGCGCGTCCCGACACCCGCAGGCGACGTCGCCGGCCTCGAGGATGCGGTCGTCGCCATGATCCGGGAGCTCGCGGACGGCACCGACCCGGTCGCGGTCGGCGTCGCCGCCGCGGGCTTCATCGACGCGTCGCAGTCGGTCGTCTACTACGCGCCGAACATCGACTGGCGCAACGAGCCCTTCCGGGAGAAGCTCGAGGCGCGCGTCTCGCTTCCCGTCGTGATCGAGAACGACGCCAACGCCGCCGGCTGGGCGGAGTTCCGCTTCGGCGCCGGGCGCCTCGTGAGCGACATGTGCATGCTCACGATCGGCACCGGCGTGGGCGGTGCGATCGTCGCGAGCGACACGCTCTTCCGCGGCGGGTTCGGCGCGGGCGCCGAGCTCGGCCACATGCGGCTCGTACCCGGCGGCCTGCCCTGCGGGTGCGGGCAGCGCGGATGCCTCGAGCAGTACGGGTCCGGCCGCGCCCTCATGCGCATGGCCGGCGAGATCGCCGACGGCGGCGGCATCGGCCTCGGGCTCGCGCGCGTGCGCGCCGAGCGCGGCAAGCTCGACGGGCGCGGCGTCGGCGACCTGATCGCCGAGGGCGACCCCGGTGCGAACGCCGCGCTGCGCCAGCTCGGCGGATGGATCGGCCAGGGCTGCGCGAGCCTCGCAGCGGTGCTCGACCCGCAGCTGTTCGTGTTCGGCGGTGGCGTGTCCGCGGCGGGCGAGCGCCTGCTCGAGCCGGTGCGCCGGGCCTTCGTCGAGCACCTCCCGGCACAGGGCTACCACCCCGAGCCCGAGTTCGCGATCGCCGAGCTGGTCAACGACGCCGGCGTGGTCGGCGCCGCCGACCTCGCGCGCGTGTGGTTCCAGCGGCGCGGCTGATCGGTATGCTGATGCGGGCCGACGGGAAGGGGTGACGGTGTTCTACTGGATCATGAAGCACATCGTCGTCGGGCCCCTCGTGCTCGGCATCTTCCGCCCGTGGGTGATCGGCCTCGAGAACGTGCCCAAGTCGGGCGGTGCGATCCTCGCCAGCAATCACCTGTCGTTCATCGACTCGATCTTCCTGCCGCTGGTCGTCGACCGGAACGTCGTCTTCCTCGCCAAGAGCGAGTACTTCACGGGCCGGGGCATCAAGGGCTGGCTCACGCGCCTCTTCTTCCAGGCCACGGGCCAGCTGCCGATCGACCGGTCGGGCGGCAAGGCCTCTGAGGCATCCCTCAACACCGGCCTGCGCGTGCTCGGCCGTGGCGAGCTGCTCGGCATCTACCCCGAGGGCACCCGGAGCCCCGACGCCCGGCTGTACCGCGGTCGCACCGGCGTCGCCCGCATGGTGCTCGAGTCGGGCGTGCCCGTGGTGCCGGTCGCGATGATCGGCACCGACGAGGTGATGCCCATCGGCACGCGCCTGCCGAAGGTGCGGCGCATCGGCGTCGTCATCGGCGAGCCGCTCGACTTCAGCCGCTTCGAGGGGCTCGAGTCCGACCGCTTCGTGCTCCGCTCCGTGACCGACGAGCTGGTGTACCGCCTCCGCGAGCTGAGCGGCCAGGAGTACGTCGACGTCTATGCGAGCTCGGTCAAGGAGAAGCGCGCCGCTCCGACGCGGTAGGCTCGTCCAGTCGCCCGGAGCGGCGGCGCTCATCGTCCACCCGCGCGTTCCCGCGCCCGCACCACCCAGGAAGTGCCGTGACCCAGGTCGTCGAACCCGTCGTGCAGCCCGCTGACTCCGTCATCGCCGGACTCGACGCGTGGCGCGCGCTCCCGATCAAGCAGCAGCCCGAGTGGGGCGACCCGGAGGCGGTCGCGGCCGCATCGGCGGAGCTCGCGACGCTGCCGCCGCTCGTGTTCGCGGGCGAGGTCGACCGCCTGCGCGACAAGCTCGCGGCCGCCGCGCGCGGCGAGGCGTTCCTGCTGCAGGGCGGCGACTGCGCGGAGACCTTCGCGGGCGCCACCGCCGACCAGATCCGCAACCGCGTCAAGACCGTGCTGCAGATGGCGGTCGTGCTCACCTACGGCGCGTCGATGCCGGTCGTGAAGATGGGGCGCATGGCCGGCCAGTTCGCCAAGCCGCGCTCGAAGGACACCGAGACGCGCGGCGACGTGACGCTCCCGGCGTACCGCGGCGACATCGTCAACGGCTACGACTTCACGCCCGAGTCGCGCACGGCCGACCCGTCGCGACTGCTGCGCGGCTACCACACCGCGGCCTCGACGCTGAACCTCATCCGCGCGTTCACCCAGGGCGGGTTCGCCGACCTGCGCCAGGTGCACGCCTGGAACAAGGGCTTCGCGGCGAACCCCGCGAACGCCCGCTACGAGACGCTCGCGAAGGAGATCGACCGCGCCGTGCGGTTCATGGACGCGTGCGGCGCCGACTTCGACGAGCTCAAGCGCACCGAGTTCTTCACCGGTCACGAAGGCCTGCTCATGGACTACGAGCGCCCGATGACCCGCATCGACTCGCGCACGGGCCTCCCGTACGACACGTCTGCGCACTTCCTCTGGATCGGCGAGCGCACCCGAGACCTCGACGGCGCGCACGTCGACTTCCTGTCGCGCGTGCGCAACCCGATCGGCGTGAAGCTCGGGCCGACCACGACGCCCGACGACATGCTCGCGCTCATCGAGAAGCTCGACCCCGAGCGCGAGCCGGGCCGGCTCACCTTCATCACGCGCATGGGTGCGGGCCGCATCCGCGAGGCGCTGCCGCCGCTGCTCGAGGCCATCAAGGCCGCTGACGCGAACCCGCTCTGGGTCACCGATCCGATGCACGGCAACGGGCTCACCACCCCCACCGGCTACAAGACGCGTCGCTTCGACGACGTCGTCGACGAGGTCAAGGGGTTCTTCGAGGCGCACCGCGACGCGGGCACGCACCCGGGCGGCATCCACGTCGAGCTCACCGGCGACGACGTCACCGAGTGCCTCGGCGGTTCGGAGCACATCGACGAGGAGACCCTCGCGACGCGCTACGAGTCGCTCTGCGACCCGCGCCTCAACCACATGCAGTCGCTCGAGCTCGCCTTCCTGGTCGCGGAGGAACTCGCCCGCTGATCACGGTCGTCGGGGAGCGGATGCCTCCCGGCGACGCCGGCACGCGGCATCCGCTCGTCGACTCAGAGTTCGAGCGTCGCCACCAGCGTGACCGTCGAGTTGCGGATCTGCTCGGTGCCGCCGCCGGGGCTCATCGACTTCACGGTGGCGAGCCCGACGAACGCCTCGGGGAAGCTGTACTGCACGTCGAACCCGGCGGCTTCGAGCGTGTCGATCGCGTCGGCCAGGTTCTCGCCGACCACGTCGGGCAGCGGCACCAGGTCCGGCCCCTTCGACACGGTCAGCACGATCGGGTCGCCCGGGCGCACCGGGTCGGTGCTGGTCGCGGCCGACAGCACTAGGTCGGCGGCGACGTCGTTGCTGAACTGCGCCTCTGCGAACGACACGTCGAGGCCGGCATCCGCCAGTCGCTGCTCGGCCTCCGCCGACGGGGTGCCGACGACCGAGGGGATGCCGCCGGCGGAGACGACGAGGGAGAGGGCGCCCTGCTCGGGGTACTCGGCGCCGACCCGCTCGCCGTCGGCGTCCAGCACGGCGATCACGCCGCCGCGGTCGACGTCGGAGTAGCGGACGTCGGTCTCCTCGGCGACGTCGAAGTCGGCGAGCGCGTCGCGGGCGTCGTCCTCCTGCATCCCGGTGACGTCGGGAACCGCGAGGATCCGCGGGCCCAGGGAGACGAGGATCTGCACGGTGCCGCCGCGCCGCGCCTCGGTGCCGCCCTCCGGGTCGGTGCCCGAGACGAGTCCCTCCTCGATCTCGGGATCGTGCTGCTCGCCCAGGGCCGACTCGAATCCGGCGTCGGCGAGCGCGGCGGCGGCGGCCTCGGGGGAGAGGCCGCTGACGGTCGGCACCGTCGTGAGCGCCCCGGGGCCGCTGCCGAAGTACCACCCGGTGCCGCCCGCGAGTCCCGCGAGCAGCAGGACCAGCGCGAACAGCCAGTACCCGCGGCGCTTGCGCCGACGCGTCTGGTCCTCGAGGGCGGCGACGCCGGAGGCGGCGGGCTTCTTCCTCGGCGCGGCGACGGCGGCGCGCCGTTCGCCGAGCACGGTGGTCGCGGCGGTGGAGTCCGGCACGCCGGTGCCGGCGCCGTCGGGGATCACCGCGGTGGCCTGCCCGGTGGCCGTGCCGGTACCGCGGACGACCGGCTCGATCGCGCGCAGCTGCTCGAGCATCGCGCGGGCGTCCGCCGGGCGCTCCTCGGGGTCGCGGGCGGTGGCCCAGAGCACGAGCTCGTCGAGCTCCGCGGGCACCGACGGCTCCTTCGAGCTCGGGGTGGGCACCGTGTCGTTGGCGTGCTGGTAGGCGATCTGCATCGGCGCCTCGCCGACGTACGGCTGCTCGCCCGTGAGCATCTCGTAGAGCAGGATGCCGACGGCGTAGATGTCGCTCCGGGCGTCGGCGACGCCCCGCGTGACGAGTTCGGGCGACAGGTACGCGATGGTGCCGAGCAGCGCCTGCCCCGTCGACGTGTTCGCGCTCGCGGCGCGCGCGAGGCCGAAGTCGCCGAGCTTGATGCGCCCGTCGTCGGCGAGCAGCACGTTCTCGGGCTTCAGGTCGCGGTGCACGATGCCGGCCTTGTGGGCCGAGGCGAGGCCGGAGAGCACGGCGTCCATGATGTCGACCGACTGCTCGGGGGTGAGCTTCGTGTAGTCCCTGAGCAGGTCGCGCAGCGTGATGCCGGGGAGGTACTCCATGACGAGGTACGCCATGTCGGAGTCCTGCCCCTGGTCGTAGACGTTCACGACGTTGGGGTGCGACAGTCGCGCGGCCGAGCGCGCCTCCTGCACGAAGCGCGTCTTGAACGTGTTGTCGTCGGCGAGGTGGCCGTGCATGATCTTGATCGCGACCCGCCGCTCCAGGCGGAGGTCGGTCGCGAGGTAGACCGTGGCCATGCCGCCGCGCGCGATGCGCGAGCGCACCTGGTAGCGGCCGTCGACGAGACGGCCGACCATGGGGTCCGCGGGCATGGTGGTCACCGTTCGAGTGTACGAATCCGCGGGGCGGGCGTCGGACCGAAACACCGCCCGCGCGCGTCATCGAGACGCCATCGTGACCGCTACGCGGCGGGGGCGCCCGCCGAGCCCGGCAGCACGAGCGACTGGCCGCCGGCGACGAGGCTGCGTGGGTGCAGCCCATTGATGCGGAGGAGGGCGTCGAGGTCGACGCCGTTGCGATGCGCGACGTCCTCGAGCGAATCGCCCTCGGCGACGGTGCAGCGGCGGATGCCCGTGTCGTGGGCGTGGTCCGCGTGGTGGGCGCCGCCCTCCGGCACGTCGAGGACGAGTTCGCAGCCGGGAGCGAGGGGCTCGACCAGCCGAGCCCGTTCGTGGCGAGCAGCGATGCGGTCGGGATGCCGAACCGTGCGGCGATCGTGGAGGCGGTGTCGCCGTCGACGACGGTGTAGGTGGTGCCGGAGGCCCGTCGGGTCGGGTCGCGACGGGGGTTGCCGCGGCCCCCGGTCGCGCCGCCGTCGGCGGACCCGTTCGCCGGCTGCCGCGCGTGCCGGCCGTGCGCCGTCCCGCCTGCGTGCGCGCCGAATCGCAAGGCGCCCGCGACGGTGCCGATCACGGCGGTCGGCAGCGTGGCCAGCGTGCGCAGCACCGGGTGCGTGTCGGGCGCCTCGTGGCGTCCGTGCGCGTGGCCGTCGTGCTCCGCGTGCGCGTCGGCGCCGGTGCCCCCGTGGCGCTCGTTCCCCGTCATCCCAACCCCCGATCGGCTGACGGGGCCAACGTTCGCAGATCCGCCGCCCGCGGGCAACGCACGCCCGGGCGCGTCGCGGAATCCCGCACCACGGGGTGCGCGACGACCCGGAGCGTGGCACGCTGGAGACGTGACTGAGGAGGCCCTCGAGGCGACCAACTGGCTGACCGTTCCGGATCTCGTGGAGCTGCTCGGCATCACGCCGAGCCGGGTGCGCCGGCTCTTCGACGATCGCCAGCTCGTCGCGCGGCGCGTCGACGGGGTGCTCAAGGTGCCCGACTCGTTCGTGCGCGACGGCGAGCCGGTGCACGAGCTGCGCGGCACCGTGATGGTGCTGGGCGACGCGGGCTTCAGCGACGACGAGGCGGTCGAGTGGCTCGTCTCCGTCGACGACAGCCTGCAGACCACGCCGATCGAGGCGCTCCGCAACGGTCGCAAGACCGAGGTGCGCCGGGTCGCGCAGGCGCTGGCCTGAGCGAACTCAGCTGTCCCGGCGGGCCACCGTCTCGGCGAGTGCCGTGAGCTCGGTGCGCGCCGCGCGGCTGAGCGGTGCGCCCTGGAGCGCGTCGACGGCCTCCGCCACGCGCGACGTGATGAGCTCCTCGACCTCGTCGACCGCGCCGCAGTCGCGGAGCGTCTGCTGCAGCATCGTGATCTGCGCGGCGTCGAGCCCGGGGTCGCCGAGGAGCTCGTCGAGCAGCCGTCGCTGGCCGGGGGCGAGCCGTTCGCGCGCCACGGCGACGAGCACGGTGCGCTTGCCCTCGCGCAGGTCGTCCCCGCTCGGCTTGCCGGTCGTCGCCGGGTCGCCGTAGACGCCGAGCAGGTCGTCGCGCAGCTGGTAGGCGATGCCGAGGGGCAGCCCGAACGCGCTCAGCGCGGCCAGTTGCGCGGGGTCGGCGCCGGCGAGCGCGGCGCCGATCCGGAGCGGTGCCTCGATGCTGTACCGGGCGGACTTGTAGACGATCACGCGTTCCGCGCGCGCACGCAGCTGCGACTCCGGCTGGCTGCGCCAGGCCTGCTCCTCGAGGATGTCGAGGTACTGCCCGGCGGTCACCTCGGCGCGCATGCGCTGGAACTCGCTGCGAGCAGCGGCGGCGTGCGCCGGGTCGCCCGCGACGGCCGTCCCGGCCTGGATGAGGTCGTCCGCCCAGCCGAGCAGGAGGTCGCCGGCCAGGATGGCCGCCGCCTCGCCGAACGCGTCGGCGTCGCCGTCCCAGCCCGCGTCGCGGTGCAGCGCGCCGAACTCCCGGTGCGCGCTCGGGGCGCCTCGGCGGGTGTCGGAGTGGTCGATGATGTCGTCGTGCACCAGCGCCGCGGCGTGGAAGCACTCCAGTGCGGCGGCCACCGAGACCACTCCGGCCGGGTCCGCGTCGCCGTCGTCGTCCGAGCCGAACGGGTCGAATCCGTCGGAGCGGCCGTGCACGGCCTGCCAGCCCCAGTAGCAGAACAGTGCCCGGAAGCGCTTGCCGCCGCTGAGAAACCGCCGGGAGAACGTCGCGATCGGATCGAGGTCGGGACTGATCGAGACGAGAATGGAGTGGCGTTCGGTGAGGAACTCGTCGATCCGGGCGTGCACCAGGTCGACGAGATGGGAGCTTTCCGGCACGCGCCTAGCCTACTGGCGCGTGGCGGCGCTAGAATCGGGATACGATGCGTCGATCCCGAGGCTGAAGGGAATGAGATGCCGCTTTCAGAGCAGGAGCAGCGCCTCCTGGAGGAGATGGAGCGCAGCCTCTATCGCAACGATGCCGACTTCGTGGCGACGGTGGGTGGGCGACGTGGCCGACCCAACTACCGCTCCGTCGTGCTCGGCGTGCTGCTGGGTGTCGCCGGCGTGGGTGCGCTCATCGCCGGAGTCGCGACGCAGCTGCTGTTCATCGGCATCATCGGGTTCGCGCTGATGTTCACCGGCGTGCTCCTCGCGATCTCGCCGTCGCGGAAGGTCTCCGTCGAGGAGCTCTCCGACCTCGCCGACGGCCAGCGCCCCGCCCGCTCGTCCGGCTCCGCCGGGTTCATGGACCGCATGAACCAGCGCTGGGACCGCCGCCAGGAGGACCGCGACTAGCCTCGCTCCACTCCGCTCCACCGAGGGTCGATCCGCCATGGGTCGGCCCTCGTTCGCGTCTCCGGGAGGTCTGACGCCGCACCCTGCCCGCTGACGAGTGCGCCCGGCGCCTCCACGCGGCATCCGGAACCTGCACTTCGCTCCATTTCCCTCCACCCCCGTGATCCCAGTGATCGCGGGGGTGTTTGCACGTGTGGACCCTGAAAATGGCTCGGCTTCCGTTGATTGTGGTGGAAAGTGGAGTAAAGTGGAGCCACCTGGTTCCGGCCGGAGGAATGGGGGTGATGCAGTGTTCCTCGGTACGCACGAGCCGAAGCTCGACGACAAGGGGCGCATCATCCTGCCCGCCAAGTTCCGCGACGAGCTCGCCAACGGACTGGTGATGACCCGCGGCCAGGAGCACTGCGTGTACGTGTTCAGCGCACGCGAGTTCGAGACGATCCACGACACGATCCGGCAGGCGCCCGTGACCAGCAAGCAGGCCCGCGACTACATGCGCGTCTTCCTCTCCGGCGCCAGCGCCGAGACCCCCGACAAGCAGCACCGCGTCACCATCCCGTCCCCGCTGCGCCAGTACGCGGGGCTCGAGCGCGACCTCGCCGTCATCGGCGCCGGCAGCCGCGTCGAGATCTGGGACGCCGGCGCCTGGCAGACGTACCTCTCCGAACAGGAGGCGGTCTTCGCGAACACGGCCGAGGAGGTGATCCCGGGGCTCTTCTGAGCCCGGCTCCCGATTCCCAGCCGGATCAGCCTGGTGCACTTCCCCGCACCAGGACGACCCGGATGGGAATCGGGACCCGGGGTCGGCCCGCGAACATCATGGACGACCTGTCACGCATCCACACACCCGTCATGCTCGAGCGCTGCATCGAGCTGCTCGAGCCCGCCGTCGCGCGCCCCGGGGCGGTGCTCGTCGACGCCACGCTCGGCATGGGCGGCCACACCGAGGCGCTGCTCGAGCGGTTCCCCGAGCTCACCGTGATCGGCCTCGACCGCGACACCGACGCACTCGGCATCGCCTCCGAGCGCCTCTCCCGGTTCGGCGACCGCCTGCGCCCCGTGCACACGATCTACGACGGCATCCTCGACGCGATCGACGGCGAGGGGTTCCCCGCCGTCGACGGCATCCTGTTCGACCTCGGGGTCTCGTCGCTCCAGCTCGACCGCGCCGAGCGCGGCTTCGCCTACGCGAAGGACGCCCCGCTCGACATGCGCATGGACGCGTCCACGGGCATCACCGCCGAGGAGGTGCTTGCCGAGTACGGCGAGGCCGACCTGCGCCGCATCTTCCACGAGTACGGCGAGGAGAAGCTCGCCGCGCGCTACGCGCGGGCGATCGTCCGGGCGCGCGCCCAGGAGCCGATCACCCGTTCGGGGCGCCTGGTCGAGATCCTGTCGGATGCCACGCCGGCCGCCGTCCAGCGCGCGGGCCACCCGGCCAAGCGGGTCTTCCAGGCCCTGCGCATCGAGGTCAACGCCGAGCTGTCGGTGCTCGAGCACGCCGTGCCCGCCGGGCTCGAGGCGCTCGCGGTGGGCGGGCGCATGGTCGTGCTCGCCTACCAGTCGCTCGAGGACCGCATCGTCAAGCGGGCGCTGCAGGCCGCGACCACGTCGACCGCACCGCCCGGGCTCCCGATGGAGCTGCCCGAGCACCAGCCGAGATTCCGTCTGCTCACGAGGGGAGCCGAGCTCGCGAGCCCGGCCGAGCAGGAATCGAACCCGCGCGCCAAGCCCGTCCGGCTGCGCGCGGTGGAACGCACGAGGGGGAACGCATGAGCGCACAGATCCTGGGGCGCGCGAGACCGGCCGAACGGCCGGACGCGCGGCCGAACCCGCGGCTGCGGCCGGCACCCGAGCCGGCGCCCGGCCGCTCCCGGCCGCGCCTGGTCTACGCCGTCGTCGCGATCACGGGCGCCGCGCTGATCGTCGCCGCGCAGCTGCTGCTGAGCGTCGCGGTCACGCACGGCGCGTACGAGATCGACGCCCTCCAGGCGGAGCAGACCGAGCTCTCGCGCACCCACCAGCAGGTCGCCGAGGAGCTCGACCGAGTCGAGTCGCCCCAGTTCCTCGCGGCGAACGCCGAATCGCTCGGCATGGTGCAGACCGCCGACCCCGTCTACCTGCGCCTCTCCGACGGCGCGGTGCTCGGCGAGCCGGTGCCCGCCGCCGCGGCGCCGGCGGGTGCATCGGCCGTGCTGGTGCCGAACACGCTCATCTCCGGCGTGCCGCTCGTCACCGAGGAGCAGGCCGCCGCCCCGGAGACGCCGTCGGGCTCGGCCCCGGCGCCGGTGACCGACCAGGGCGCCTCCGGCGCGGCGACCGCGGGGAGGCGGAGCCCGACGTACCGTCGTTCGAGGACGGACTGCCCACACCCAGCACCCACTGACCGGACGCGCACGGAAGGACCGCACCCCGTGACCACGAGCCGCTCGCGTTCCCGTCGCACCCTCGTCTTCGCCGCGGTGCTGCTCGGGCTCATCTCGGTCTTCGTCACCCGCCTGGTCGACATCCAGGTCGTGCGCGCGGCCTCGCTCAGCGAGCAGGCCGAGGACCTGCGCTCCGCGCCGCGCACGGTGTACGGCGCGCGCGGTGACATCGTCGACGCGAACGGCGTGGTGCTGGCCGACAGCGTCATGCGGTGGGACATCGCGCTGTCGCCGTCGAAGGCGAAGGCGGGACCCTCGAGCGCGAGGTCGACGGCGAGGTCGTCGAGGTGCCGCTGGAGCGGACCGCAGCGGAGCTCGGCGAGGTGGTCGGCCTCACCGGCGACCAGGTGCTCGGCATCATCGAGGCCGCGCTCGCGGAGGATCCGGACTCCGACTTCGCCTACGTGTCGAAGCTGGTGGACGTGGGGACGTACGAGGCGGTCGAGGCGCTCGACATCCCGTGGGTCGTGCCGTGGCGGCATCCGAGTCGGACCTATCCCAACGGGTCGGTCGCGGGCAACCTGATCGGCTTCACTGGTGACGACGGCGACGCCCTCGCGGGGCTCGAGCTGAGCGAGGACTCGTGCCTCGCGGGCCAGGACGGTCGCGAGCAGTACCTCTACGGTGCGGGCGACTACACGCCCATCCCCGACAGCACCGTGGTGCTCGAGGAGGCGAAGGACGGCGGCGACCTGCAGCTGACGATCGACTCCGACCTGCAGTGGTTCGTGCAGCGCGTCGCGGCCGAGCAGGTCGCGGCGACCGGGGCGCAGTGGGCGACCGTGACGGTCATGGAGGTCGAGACGGGCCGGCTCCTGGCGGTCGCCGATGTGCCGACGGTCGACCCGAACGATCCGGCGGCGACCGAGTCGGTCGACCGCGGCTCGCGCGCCTTCACGGCATCGTTCGAGCCGGGCTCGACGTTCAAGACGCTCACGGCAGCGGCGGTCGTCGACGCGGGGGAGGACGAGCCCGGCGTCGTCGCGCCGTACCGCTACCTGCCCGCGAACGGCGCGAACGTCAACGACAGCCACTTCCACGAGGACGAGCGGATGACCCTCTCGGGCGTGCTCGTCGACTCGTCGAACACCGGCATGTCGCTCTTCGGCGAGCGGCTCTCCGACTCCGAGCGCTTCTCGTACATGGAGGCGTTCGGCATCGGCCAGCGCACCGAGGTCGGGTTCCTCGCCGAGGACCCCGGAATCCTGCACGACTGGCGGAACTGGGACAACCAGACCAAGTACACGACCATGTTCGGCCAGGGCCTCACCACGACGGCGATCCAGATCGCGAGCGTGTACCAGACGATCGCGAACGGCGGCGTGCGCATGCCCGTCACGCTGGTCGACGGATGCCTCGGGGCAGACGGCGAACCCGTCGAGCAGGAGGCCGCGGAGGGAACCCGGGTCATCTCCGAGCAGGCCGCGGCGGACACCTCGCTCATGCTCGAGCAGGTGTACCGCGACGGCTGGCTGGCCGACCGCTGGAACGTGCCCGGGTACCGTGTCGCGGCGAAGACGGGCACCGCCCAGGTGCCCGACGGGAACGGCGGATACCAGAGCGGCTACCTCGTCTCCGTGTCGGGCTTCGCGCCCGCCGACGACCCCGAGTACGTCGTTTCGGTGAGCATCATGGATCCCGTTAAGATGAACTCGTCCGCCGCCTCGGCTCCCGTCTTCCAGGAGGTCATGAGCCAGGTGCTGAAGACATCTCGGACGATTCCCTCCGGCGCCGAAGCGCCCGAACTGCCAGCGCACTGGTGAGAAAGCAGGACGATGATCGCCCTGACGATCGATGAGGTCGCGCGCGCCGTCGACGGGCGTCTCGTCGACGCCGCGCACGGCGAGCGGGTGGTCGACGGTGCCGTGCACACCGACTCCCGCGAGGTCGGCCCCGGCGACGTCTTCGTCTGCAAGCCCGGCGAGGTGACCGACGGGCACGTGTTCGCTCCCGACGCGGTCGCCGCGGGCGCCGCGCTGCTCATCGTGGAGCGTTCGCTGGAGCTCGACGTGCCCCAGGTGGTCGTCGAGGACGCCGTCGTCGGCCTCGGTGCGCTCGCGACCGAGGTGGTGCGCCGCGTGCGCGCGGGCGGCGACCTGCGCGTGGTCGGCATCACCGGCTCGAACGGCAAGACGACGACCAAGAACCTGCTGCGCGCCATCCTGTCGCCCGAGGGCGAGACGGTCGCGCCGCGCGGCTCGTACAACAACGAGGTCGGCGCACCGGTCACCATGCTCGAGCTCACCGAGTCGACGAAGTACCTCGTCGCCGAGATGGGCGCCTCGGGCGTCGGCCACATCGCACGGCTGACCCGCATGGCCCGCCCCGACATCGGCGTGGTCCTGAAGGTCGGCCTCGCCCACGCGGGCGAGTTCGGCGGCATCGAGCAGACCGTGCGCGCCAAGGGCGAGATGGTCGAGGCCCTCGCCGAGGACGGCGTCGCGGTGCTGAACGCCGACGACCCGCGCGTGGCCGGCATGGCCGACCGCACGAGCGCGCGCATCGTGCGGTTCGGGTTCGGAGCGGACGCCGACGTGCGCGCCACCGACGTGGTCGCCCACGCGGGCGGCACCGACTTCCGCGTCGAGGTGGCGGGGGTCGGCGGCGCCGACGTGCGCTTCCGCGTGCTCGGCGAGCACCACGTCATGAACGCCCTCGCGGCGATCGCGGTCGCCACCGAGCTCGGCGTCGCGCTCGACGACACCGTCGCCCGTCTCGAGCAGGTCACGCTCGCCGAGCGCTGGCGCATGCAGCTCATGGGCGGTCGCGACGGCATCACGGTGATCAACGACGCGTACAACGCGAGCCCCGACTCGATGGCCGCGGCGCTCAAGACGCTCGCGCAGCTCGGGCGGTCGGGCGGCCGCACGATCGCGGTGCTGGGCGAGATGAGCGAGCTCGGCGAGTTCTCGGGCGAGGAGCACGACCGCATCGGCCTGCAGGCCGTTCGGCTCGGCATCTCGCAGCTCGTCGTGGTGGGCGCGGGTGCGAGGCGCCTGCACATCACGGCGATCAACGAGGGGTCGTGGGACGGCGAGAGCGCCTTCGTCGAGACGCAGGACGAGGCGTTCGACCTCGTCGCGAAGACCGCCGGTCCCGGTGACACGGTGCTGGTGAAATCGTCGAACTCGGCGGGTCTCCGCCACCTCGGCGACCGATTGGGAGAATGGTTCGCGTGAGAACACTGTTGACCGCAGGAGCGCTGTCGCTCTCCTTCACACTGTTCCTCACGCCGCTGTTCATCCGGCTGTTCACGAAGCTGAACTGGGGCCAGTTCATCCGCGACGACGGCCCGAAGAGCCACCACGTCAAGCGCGGCACGCCCACCATGGGCGGCATCGTCTTCATCCTGGGCACGTTGTTCGGGTACTTCACGGCGACGCTCGTCTTCAACGAGCTGCCGACCGCGTCGGGCCTGCTCGTGCTGCTGATGATGGTGGGCCTCGGCATCGTCGGCTTCGTCGACGACTTCCTGAAGACCCGCAAGAAGCAGAGCCTCGGCCTCGGCGGCTGGGCGAAGATCGCCGGCCAGGTGATCGTCGCCGCGGTGTTCGCGCTGCTCGCCCTCGGCTTCCCGAACGCGCAGGGCGAGACCCCCGCCTCCACGAGCATCTCGTTCATCCGAGACCTGCCGCTCGACTTCATGGTGTTCGGCACGATCGTCGGCGTCATCCTCTACGTGCTCTGGATCACGCTGCTGACGGCCGCTGCGTCCAATGCCGTGAACGTCACCGACGGGCTCGACGGGCTCGCGTCGGGCGCCTCGATCCTCGCGATCGGCTCGTTCGTGATCATCGGCTTCTGGCAGTTCAACCAGTCCTGCTTCTCCGAGAACCTGAACCCGAGCGACGGGTACCGCTGCTACGAGGTGCGCGATCCGCTCGACATCGCGATCGTCGCGACCGCGATCGTCGGCGCCGTGCTCGGCTTCCTCTGGTGGAACACCAACCCGGCGAAGATCATCATGGGCGACACGGGCTCGCTCGCGCTCGGCGGCGCCCTTGCGGCGCTCGCGGTGGTCAGCCGCACCGAGCTGCTGCTCATCCTCATCGGCGGCCTCTTCGTCATCGAGACCGGCTCGGTCATCGTGCAGCGGGCGTACTTCAAGCTCACCCGCGGCAAGCGCATCTTCCTGATGAGTCCGATCCACCACCACTTCGAGCTGAAGGGCTGGGCCGAGGTCACGATCGTCGTGCGGTTCTGGATCATCGCCGGCCTGCTCGTTGCGGCCGGAGTCGGCTCCTTCTACCTCGAATGGCTCGCCAACTGATGACGGATGCCTCGCGGCTCGACGGTCTCACGAGCTGGCGTTCCGACTGGTCGGGCCTGCGCACGGTCGTGCTGGGCGCGGGCGTCACGGGCTTCGCGGCCGCCGACACGCTCGCCGAGCTCGGCGCCGAGGTGCTCGTGGTGGCGCCCGCGGTCGACGACGATCGCGTGCGCGTGCTCGAGGTGATCGGCGCGCGCCTGCTGCAGCATCCGCTCGATGCCGTGCCCGCGGAGGTCGTGGCATTCGACCCCGAGCTCGTGATCGCCTCGCCCGGGTTCCACCCCGACCACCCGGTGCTCGAGTGGGCCGCGGCCGAGCGGGTCGCGGTGTGGGGCGACATCGAGCTGGCCTGGCGCGTCCGCGACAAGGTCGAGCCGGCCGCCGAGTGGATCCTCGTCACGGGCACCAACGGCAAGACCACGACCACGCAGCTCACCGCGACGATGCTCGCCGCGCACGGGCTGCGTGCGGCCCCGTGCGGCAACATCGGCGTGCCGGTGCTCGACGCGGTGCGCGACCCGGGCGGGTTCGACGTGCTCGTGGTCGAGCTCTCGAGCTACCAGCTGCACCACCTGCCGCTCGACGGTCCGGGCGCGCTGCACCCCGTGTCATCCGTGTGCCTGAACATCGCGGACGACCACCTCGACTGGCACGGCTCCGCCGAGGCCTACCGTGCGGCGAAGGCGAAGGTGTACGAGCACGTGCGCGTCGCGTGCGTCTACAACAAGTCGGATGCCGCAACGGAGCAGATGGTGCGCGACGCCGAGGTCGAGGAGGGGGCGCGAGCGATCGGGTTCGACCTGGGCGTGCCGGGTCCGAGTGACTTCGGCATCGCCGAGGGCGTGCTGTGCGACCGCGCGTTCCTCGACGACCGTCGCAACACCGCGCTCGAGCTGACCACGCTCGACGAGCTCGCGCAGGCGGGGCTCGCGGCCCCGCACGTCGTGGCCAACATCCTCGCCGCGGCCGCGCTCGCCCGGTCGGTGGGCGTGCCGCCCGCGACCGTGCACGACGCGCTCGCGACCTTCCGCCTCGACGCCCACCGCATCGAGCGGGTCGCCGCGGCCGACGGCATCGCCTGGGTCGACGACTCGAAGGCCACCAACCCGCACGCAGCGCAGGCGTCGCTCGCCGCCTACCCGTCGGTGGTGTGGATCGTCGGCGGCCTGCTGAAGGGCGTCGACATCGACGCGCTCGTCGCGGGCCACGTCGACCGGCTGCGCGCGGCCGTCGTGATCGGCGTCGACCGCGCCGCCCTCGTCGCGGCGTTCGCGCGACACGCCCCCGGGCTCGAGGTCGTCGAGGTCGACACCGCCGACACTGGTGACGTGATGCGTCGCGCGGTCGAGTCGGCCGCCGGCCTCGCACGGGCGGGGGACACGGTGCTCCTCGCACCGGCGGCGGCGTCGATGGACCAGTTCACCGACTACGCCGACCGGGGTCGCCGCTTCGCCGGCGCCGTGCGCGAGTACCTGGGAGGTGAGGCGGATGACGGCTCCGCCCCACGCACGCCCGGACTCCCCGGCTGAGGACCGCCCGGGCGGCATCTCCGCGGCCCGCATCCGGCTCGGGCGCATGTTCCGCGCCGAGTCGGCGAACTACTTCACCCTGCTCGGCACCACGATCTTCCTGGTCGTGTTCGGCCTCGTCATGGTGCTGTCGTCGTCGACCGTCGACTCGTACATCGCCGACGAGGGCTTCTTCGGCGAGTTCATGCGCCAGGGCGTGTTCGTGCTGGTCGGGATCCCGCTCATGCTGGTCGTCAGCCGCCTGCCGCAACGGTTCTGGATGGCCGTCGCCTGGCCGGCCCTCGCGATCGCGTGCGGGCTGCAGGTGCTGGTGGTCGCGACGCCCATGGGCGTGACGGTCGGCGGCAACACGAACTGGCTGAACCTCGGCGGGTTCCAGTTCCAGCCGTCGGAGGCCATCAAGCTCGCGCTCGTGCTCTGGCTCGGGCTCATGACCACGCGCAAGGAGCCGGTGCTGGGCGAGTTCGGCCGCGGCGTGCTCCCGATCCTGCTGGTCGGCGGCGGCGCGATCGGCCTGGTGCTCCTCGGCGGCGACCTCGGCACGGTCATGATCATGGGCGGGATGCTGCTGGGCACCCTGTTCCTCATCGGCGTGCGGCTGCGGCTGCTCGTCGTGCCGGTGCTGCTCGGCGCGGGCGCGTTCGCCCTCGCGGCCGTGACCAGCGAGAACCGGATGCAGCGCATCGGCGCGTTCCTCAGCCACACCTGCGACGACTACATCAACTCGTGCTGGCAGACCGAGCACGGCACCTTCGCCCTCGCCAACGGCGGGATCTTCGGGGTCGGCCTCGGCAACTCCACGGCGAAGTGGTCGTGGCTTCCGGCGGCCGACAACGACTTCATCTTCGCGATCATCGGCGAGGAGCTCGGCCTCATCGGCGCGGTCGTCGTGCTCGGCCTGCTCGTGGTGCTCGCGATCGCGTTCGCCCGCATCATGCGGCAGGCGCCGACCATGTTCGGACGCACCGTGACCGCCGCGATGCTCGTCTGGGTGATCGGTCAGGCGTGTGTCAATATCGGTGTCGTGCTCGGTGTCTTCCCCGTCCTCGGCGTTCCCCTCCCGCTCGTGTCCTCCGGCGGCACGGCCCTGCTGACCACGCTGGTCGGCATCGGCGTGGTGCTCTCGGTCGCGCGCGAGTCCGCGCCCGCCCCGGCCCGGGCACGGAAGCGGGCGACCGCGCGATGACCACGTACCTCCTCGCCGGCGGAGGCACCGCCGGCCACGTGAACCCGCTGCTCGCGGTCGCCGATCGCCTGCGCGAACGCGACCCCGATGCCCTCGTGCTCGTGCTCGGCACGGCCGAGGGACTCGAGGCGCGCCTCGTGCCGGCGCGCGGCTACGAGCTGCTCACCATTCCGAAGGTGCCGTTCCCGCGACGGCCGAACCGGGCGGCGATCGCGTTCCCGTCGACGTTCCGGCGCAGCATCCGCACCGTCCGCGAGCTCATCCGCGAGCACGGCGTCGACGTCGTGGTCGGCTTCGGCGGATACGTCGCCACGCCCGCGTACCTCGCGGCCCGGTCGGAGCACGTGCCAGTCGCCCTGCACGAGGCGAACGCGAAGCCCGGGCTCGCGAACCGGCTCGGCAGCCGGTTCGCCGCGACCGTCGGCGTCGCGTTCGAGGGCACGCCGCTGCACGGCGCGCGTTTCGTCGGCATGCCGCTGCGCAGCGAGATCGAGCGGATGGACCGTGCCGCCGCGCGCGCGGAGGCCGCCGAGTTCTTCGGGCTCGACGCCGGCCGACCCGTGCTGCTCGCCACGGGCGGCTCGCTCGGCGCCCGTCGGCTGAACGCCACGGTCGCGGGTTCGGCGCTCGCGCTGCGGGCCACCGGATGGCAGGTGCTGCACATCACGGGCCGGTCGTCCGAGGTGACCGATCCGGGCCTCGACGGCTACCGCATGATCGACTACTGCGACCGCATGGACCTCGCGCTCGCGATCGCCGACTTCGCGCTCTCCCGCGCGGGGGCTGCGACGGTGAGCGAACTCGCCGCGCTCGGCATCCCGGCCGTGTACGTGCCGTACCCCGTGGGCAACGGCGAGCAGCGCTTCAACGCGGCGGGCGTGGTCGAGGCGGGCGGCGGCATCCTCGTCGACGACGCCGACTTCGTGCCGAGCTGGGTCGACCGCAACGTGGTGCCGCTGCTGGCGGACGGCTCGAGCGTCGCGGCCATGGCCGTGGCAGCCGCATCCGCCGGGGTCATCGACGGCACCGACCGCATGGTCGCGCTCGTCGACGAGGCGCTCGGCGCGGGAACCCCTGACTCGCACGACGCGCGTAGCCTTGACCACGGACGCCCCGGCGTCGATCCGCCGACCAGAGAGAGCCCAGCCCACGTGACGATCAAGCCCGACACCTCCATCGAGATGCCCGAGTCCATCGGTGCCGTCCACTTCGTCGGCATCGGCGGGGCGGGCATGAGCGGCATCGCGCGGCTCTTCCTGGGTGCGGGCCACCGGGTGACGGGTTCGGACGTGCGGGACTCCGACACCGTGCGCACGCTGCGCGAGCTCGGTGCGAGCGTGTCGATCGGGCACGACGCCGCGCACGTCGGCGACGCGGACACGGTGGTCGTGACCGGCGCGCTCTGGCAGGACAACCCCGAGTACCGGTACGCGCTCGAGCACGGCATCCCGGTGCTGCACCGCTCGCAGGCGCTCGCGTGGCTCATCCGCTCCCAGCGGCTGATCTCCGTGGCCGGCGCACACGGCAAGACGACGTCGACCGGCATGATCATCACCGGCCTGATCGGCCTCGGACAGGATCCGAGCTTCGTCAACGGCGGCGTCATCCAGGCCCTCGGCACGAGCTCGGCTCGCGGCTCGGGCGAGTGGTTCGTGGTCGAGGCCGACGAGTCCGACGGCTCGTTCCTGCTCTACGACACGTCGGTCGCGCTGGTCACGAACGTCGACCCCGACCACCTCGACCACTACGGCTCGTTCGAGGCGTTCGAGGACGCGTTCGTGACGTTCGCCGACCGCGCGCGCGAGCTGGTGGTCATCTCGGCCGACGACCCGGGTGCGCTGCGCGTGAAGGACCGCCTGTCGCACCGGCGCGTACTGACCTTCGGCGAGGCGGACTCGGCCGACGTGCGCGTGCACTCGATCGAGACCGACGGTCCGGTGTCGTTCGCGATCGACCACGAGGGCGCGACCTACCGGGCCCGGCTCGCGGTGCCGGGCGTGCACAACGCCATCAACGCGGCGGGTGCCTTCGCGGTGCTCGTGGGGCTCGGCTTCCCGCCCGCGGAGACCCTCGCGGCGATCTCGGAGTTCGGCGGCACGGGCCGCCGGTTCGAGCTGCACGGCACGGTGGGCGGCGTGAGCGTGTTCGACGACTACGCCCACCACCCGACCGAGGTGGCGGCCGCGCTCTCCGGCGCGCGCACGGTGGTCGGTGAGGGGCGCATCATCGCGGTGCACCAGCCGCACCTGTACAGCCGGACCCGGCTGTTCGCGGGCGAGTTCGCCGAGGTGCTCGAGACCCTCGCCGACGAGACCGTGGTGCTCGACGTGTACGGCGCGCGCGAGGACCCGGAGCCCGGCGTGACCGGCCAGCTCGTCGCCGACCGGTTCAACGATCCGTCGAAGGTGGCGTTCATCGCCGACTGGCAGGCGGCGGCCGACCACACGGCGCGCATCGCGCGCGAGGGCGACTACGTCATCACGCTCGGCTGCGGCGACGTGTACCGCATCGTGCCCCAGCTGCTCGGCTCGCTCGAGCGGGAGCGGGGCTGAGGATGCTCCGGGCGTGAGGCGTCCGCAGGGCTTCGACGGCCGGGCACGTCCGCGCACCGGCGTGAACGCGCCCGCGCGGGGTTCCGAAGCCGGCGAGGCGGATGCCGCCGCGAGCGACGACGCGCGCACCGAGGCCGCTCGCCCGGCCGCGCCGACGCGGACCCCGCCCGCGCCCTCGCGCGTGCCGTCGCGGGTGCCGCCCGCTGCATCCAACTCGCCGTCGTCCTCGTCGGCACCGTCGTCCGCCGACGCACAGCTCACCGAACCCATCCCGATCGTGCGGCCGGGCGGACCGACGACCGAGGACCCCGCGCTCGAGGATCACGAGCCGTCGCGGTTCGCCGCGACGATCGACGCCGAGCCGACAGACGCCGAGCCGTCCGGGAACGGGGGTCGCCTCGCCGGGTGGCGTGCGAAGCGCGAGGTGCGTCGCGCGACCCGCCGGCGCAAGCGCTACGAGCGCGCCGAGATGCGTCGCTTCACGAAGCGGCAGCGCAACCGGCGCATCGCGTGGGCGGTGGGCATCGGCAGCGTCGTGCTCGTGGTCGGCGGGCTGACGGCCGCCGCGTACTCGCCGCTCATGGCGGTGCAGGAGATCGTGGTCCAGGGTGCGGGCGAACGGGTCACGGCCGACGAGGTGCAGGCCGCGCTCGACGCGCAGCGCGGCACCCCGCTCCCGCTCGTCGACGACCGGGCGGTCGGCGAGGCGCTCGCGGAGTTCTCGGCGATCCAGACCTGGGCGATCGAGCGGCGGCCGCCCGGCACGCTCGTGGTGCGGCTCGTCGAACGCACGCCGATCGCGGTGGTCGCGGGCGGCGGCGGATTCCGCGTGGTGGACGGCGCCGGCATCGTGCTCGAGGAGCAGCCGGTGCGCCCGGAGGGGCTTCCGCTCGTCGACGCGGAGGGCGGCCTCGCCGGCGACGGGTTCCGATCGGCGAGCGCGGTGATCCGGTCGCTGCCCGACGAGCTGCGCGCGAGCGTGCTGTCGGCGTCGGCGACGACGGCCGACGACGTGCGACTCGAACTCGCCGGGGGAGCGAGCGTGGTGTGGGGCAGCGCCGAGGAATCGGTGCTCAAGGCGGCGGTGCTCGAGGCGCTGGTCGAGGCCGCGCCGCCGTCGACCGTCTCGCGCTACGACGTGTCGTCGCCGCGCAGCGCGGTCGTGGGCTGACCCGGATCGCGACACGCGGCGCGTCGTGCGCCGATCGGGCACGGGCGCGCCTACCGTCGAGGTCAGGGAAATTGCATACTCGGCAAAACTTTAACCTTACACCTGAGGTTGAGACTTGAGAGTGACGCACGGAGGGCCGGACAGTGTCGACAAACCAGAACTACCTCGCAGTCATCAAGGTCGTCGGCATCGGCGGCGGTGGCGTGAACGCGGTGAACCGCATGATCGAGCTCGGCCTGCGCGGGGTCGAGTTCATCGCGATCAACACCGACGCCCAGGCGCTGCTCATGAGCGACGCCGACGTCAAGCTCGACGTCGGGCGGGATCTCACGCGCGGACTCGGCGCGGGCGCCGACCCCGAGGTCGGCCGTCGCGCCGCGGAGGACCACGCGGAGGAGATCGAGGAGGCGCTCGCGGGCGCCGACATGGTCTTCGTGACCGCGGGCGAGGGCGGCGGCACCGGCACCGGCGGCGCCCCGGTCGTGGCGCGCATCGCCAAGTCGATCGGCGCCCTCACGATCGGTGTCGTCACGAAGCCGTTCAGCTTCGAGGGCAAGCGCCGCCAGACCCAGGCCGAGCAGGGCGTCGCGACCCTGAAGAACGAGGTCGACACCCTCATCGTCGTGCCCAACGACCGGCTGCTCGAGATCAGCGACCGCGGCATCTCGATGCTCGAGGCGTTCGCCACGGCCGACCAGGTGCTGCTCGCCGGTGTGCAGGGCATCACCGACCTGATCACGACGCCCGGGCTCATCAACCTCGACTTCGCCGACGTCAAGTCGGTCATGCAGGGCGCGGGGTCCGCGCTCATGGGCATCGGTTCGTCGCGGGGCGCGGATCGCGCGATCAAGGCGGCCGAGCTGGCCGTGGCGTCACCGCTGCTCGAAGCCTCGATCGACGGAGCGCACGGCGTGCTGCTGTCGATCCAGGGCGGGTCGAACCTCGGCATCTTCGAGATCAACGACGCGGCCCGGCTCGTGCAGGAGGCCGTGCACCCGGAGGCGAACATCATCTTCGGCGCCGTCATCGACGACACGCTCGGCGACGAGGTGCGCGTGACAGTGATCGCGGCCGGGTTCGACGGCGGCGAGCCGTCGTCCATCCGCGACGAGCTCGAGGCGGGCGCGTTCGGCGGTGCGGCGATCGGCGCGGGCGGCGCGGCCGCGGCGGCGACGACGGAGACCGAGATCTCGATCGAGGAGCTCGTCGAGAGCGCGTCCTGGTCGACCGCCGAGCAGCCGACCGCGACGGCCGACGCGATCGTGGGCGACCCGGCGTTCGACGAGCAGCCCGACGACCTCGACATCCCCGACTTCCTCAAGTGAGTCCGCAGGCGGGCGCGCGATGAGCGAGCCCACGCTCGCCGGCCGGCTCGCGTCGGTGCAGGCGCAGGTGGCGGATGCCGCGCGCGAGGCCGGTCGCGACCCCGATGCGATCACCACGATCGTCGTCACCAAGTTCCAGCCGGTGTCGCTCGTGCGCGAGCTGGCCGGGCTCGGCGTGCACGACGTGGGGGAGAACCGGCACCAGGAGGCGCAGGCGAAGGCGCACGAGCTCGAGCCGCTCGGCCTCCGCTGGCACTTCGTCGGCCAGCTGCAGCGCAAGAAGGCCCGGCAGGTGCGGGCGTACGCCTCTGCGATCCACTCGGTCGACCGCGTCGAGCTGGTCGACGTGCTCGCCTCCGACGAGGCATCCGTCGACTGCTTCGTGCAGGTCAACCTGACCGATGACCCGGGGCGCGGCGGCGCGGTGGGCGACGACGTGCTCCGCGTCGCCGAGGCCGCCGAGGCGGCGTCCGGGCTCCGGCTGCGCGGGCTCATGGCCGTCGCGCCGCTCGGGGAGGAGCCGGCCCGTGCGTTCGCACGCGTGCGCGAGGCATCCGAACTGCTCGTCGCGCAGGTCGCGCCCGACGCGCGCGACCTGTCCATCGGCATGTCCGGGGATTTCCGCGAGGCCGTGCACGCGGGCGCGACACACCTACGCATCGGCACGGCAATCACGGGAAATCGGCCGCAGGCCGTTTAACCTCGAAGAGACGACGACACACGGAGGTTGCGATGTCGAACCCGCTTCGGAAGACGATGGTCTACCTCGGCCTCGCCGATGAGGAGCTCGAGCAGGAGGCCCCCGCGGCCGCGCCGCAGCCTGCTCCGGTGGCGCAGGCCGCCCCGGCACCCAAGGGCGGCGGCGCCCCAGTGACCCCGCTGCGGAAGCCCACCGCGGCACCCACCCCGAGCTCACAGCAGGCGGACATGAACGAGATCCTCACCGTGCACCCCCGGCAGTACCGCGACGCCCAGGTGATCGCCGAGTCGTTCCGCGACGGCGTGCCGGTCATCATCAACCTCTCCCAGATGTCGGACGGCGACGCACGCCGTCTCATCGACTTCGCGAGTGGCCTCTCGCAGGGCCTCCATGGCAAGATCGAGCGCGTGACGAACAAGGTGTTCCTGCTCTCGCCCGCCCACGTCGTGGTCTCCGGGGAGAGCAGCGAGGTCGAGAGCGACGTCGAGGCGTCGTTCTTCAGCCACGCCTGATCGGCCGTGGGTGCCATCGCGTTCATCGCGACCCTCCTGTACTACGTCCTGCTCATCTACTTCTTCACGATGTGGGCGCGCTTCGTCCTCGACCTCGTGCGCACCTTCAACCGATCGTGGCGCCCGCAGGGCGGGTGGCTCGTCGTCGTCGAGGCCGTGTACACGGTCACCGACCCGCCGGTGAAGTTCTTCCGGCGCATCGTGCCGCCGCTGCGGGTGGGCCAGGTCGCATTCGACTTCGGCTGGAGCATCGCCATGCTCGTCGTCATCGTGCTGCTGTGGATCGTCGGCGGCATCTCGCGGCTCGCCTGACGATGTGCTGCGAACCGTGACGCGCGAGCCTGATACGGGCCGCGCGGTCCGCGCACCGTTTGCTACCGTTAGCTGAACGTGATCAGACAGATCGAGCATTGTGAGGTTGGAACGCCATGGCGCTAACTCCCGAAGACGTGGTCAACAAGCGGTTCCAGGCGACGAAGTTCCGCGAGGGCTACGATCAGGATGAGGTCGACGATTTCCTCGACGAGGTCGTCGTCGAGCTGCGCCGTCTGAACCAGGAGAACGACGAGCTGCGCCAGCGGCTCGCGCAGGCCGAGCAGAAGGCCTCCCAGCAGCCCGCGCCCGCCCCCGCACCGGCCCCCGCCGCTGCGCCGGCGCCCGCGTACGCCGAGCCCACTCCGCAGCCGCCGACGGTCGCCGTCCCGGCCGCGCCCGCCCCGGTCTCCGAGGTCGACGAGCAGACCAGCACGACCAACCTGCTCCAGCTCGCCCGCCGCCTCCACGAGGAGCACGTGCGCGAGGGCATCGAGAAGCGCGACGCGCTCATCGCCGAGGGCCACGCGACCGCCGCGCGCGTCGTCGCCGAGGCCGAGGCGAAGCAGCGCGCCCAGATCGGCAAGCTCGACCAGGAGCGCGCGGCGATCGAGAAGCGCGTCGACGAGCTCCGTTCGTTCGAGCGCGACTACCGCCAGAAGCTCAAGTCGTACATCGAGGGCCAGCTGCGCGACCTCGATCAGGCCGCCCCGGTCAGCCCGGGCGCTCCGCAGCAGGGCGGTTACGCGCCCATGAGTGCTGCGGGCGCGGTCGACGCACCGCCGCAGGCTCCGACGTACCAGGCCTTTGGAGGCTAACGCTCGGCGCACCGCGCGGGTCCGACTCAGTGCGCTGGTCCTGCTCGTCGCGATCGCCGCGACGATCTACGGCCTCGACTTCCTGACGAAGCAGCTCGTCGTCACGAACCTCACCGAGGGTGAGATCGTGCCGGTGCTGGGCGAGGTGCTGCAGTGGCAGTTCGTCCGCAATCCCGGTGCGGCGTTCTCGATCGCGAGCGGCATGACGTGGGTCTTCACGATCCTCGCGGCGGGCGTGCTGACCTTCATCATCTGGTTCGCCGGCCGCATCCGCTCGCTCGCCTGGGCCGTGGTGTTCGGGCTGCTGCTGGGCGGTGTGCTCGGCAACCTGACCGACCGCCTCATCCGCGAGCCGGGCTTCGGCGTCGGGCACGTGATCGACTTCATCTCGACGCCGTGGATGCTGCCCGCGATCTACAACATCGCCGACATCGCCGTGGTGTCGAGCATGGTGCTGTTCCTCATCCTGACCATCCGCGGCGTCGGCCTCGACGGCGAGCGGCAGGCGCCGCCGCGGAAGGACGCGCCCGACGCCGAGTCGGGCGACCCGGAGGCCGCGGTCGACCGGCCCGAGGAGGCGGACGAGACCACCGAGCCCGAGGGCCCGGAGGCAGCCGGACCCCGGGTGAGCGCAGCCGGCACGCGCGAGGGCTGACATGGAGCATCGGATGCTGCCGGTGCCCGACGGCCTCGACGGCGTCCGCGTCGATGCGGGCCTGGCGAAGCTGCTCGGCTTCTCGCGCACCCTCGCAGCCGACATCGCGTCGGCGGGCGGCGTGCGGCTCGACGGCGCTGAGGCGGGCAAGTCCGACCGCCTGCGCGGCGGGGCGATGCTCGAGGTGTCGTGGGAGCCGCCGCGCGCACCGACGGTCGAGCCGATCGCGGTGCCCGACCTCGGCATCGTGCACGACGACGACGAGATCGTCGTGGTCGACAAGCCCGCGGGGGTCGCGGCGCATCCGTCGCTCGGTTGGGAGGGCCCGACCGTGGTGGGCGCCCTCGCCGCGGCCGGCTTCCGCATCTCGACCTCGGGCGCACCCGAGCGCCAGGGCGTCGTGCACCGCCTCGACGCCGGCACGTCCGGCCTCATGGTCGTCGCGAAGTCGGAGGGCGCGTACACCGCGCTGAAGCGCGCGTTCCACGACCGCGAGGTCGACAAGGTGTACCACGCGCTCGTGCAGGGCCTGCCCGACCCGCTGCGCGGCACGATCGACGCGCCGATCGGCCGGCACCCGAGGTCGGACTGGAAGTTCGCGGTCACCGCGGCCGGCAAGCACGCGGTCACGCACTACGAGACGATCGAGGCGTTCCCGTACGCATCGCTCGTCGAGGTGCATCTCGAGACGGGCCGCACGCACCAGATCCGCGTCCACATGGCGGCCCAGCGGCATCCGTGCACCGGCGACGCGATGTACGGCGCCGACCCCACGCTGAGCGCCCGCCTCGGGCTGACCCGGCAGTGGCTGCACGCGGTCGAGCTGTCCTTCGCGCACCCGGCGGACGGCGAGTGGGTCACGTTCCGATCCGACTACCCGGCGGACCTCGCGCACGCGCTCGATGTCGTGCGGCACGATTAGTCTGGTACCCCCACTCGCACCTCAGACCCCTCCGGGAGCGCCGTGACCGACGATGGCTTCGTCCACCTCCACGTCCACACCGAGTACTCGATGCTCGACGGGGCGGCCCGGGTGGGCGAGCTGGTGGCCGCGGCGAAGGAGCAGGGCCAGCCCGCCATCGCGATGACCGACCACGGCAACGTGTTCGGCGCCTACGACTTCTGGAAGCAGGCGACGGATGTCGGCATCAAGCCGATCATCGGCACCGAGGCGTACCTGACGCCGGGCACCGCACGCGGCGACAAGACCCGCGTGCGCTGGGGCAACGGCGGCGGCGACGACGTGTCGGGTGCCGGCGCGTACACGCACATGACACTGCTCGCCGAGAACACCGCGGGCATGCACAACCTCTTCCGGCTCAACTCGCTCGCGTCGATCGAGGGGTACTACTTCAAGCCGCGCATGGACCGCGAGCTGCTGGAGACCTACGGGACGGGCCTCATCGCGACGACCGGCTGCCCGTCGGGCGAGGTGCAGACCCGGCTCCGGCTCGGCCAGTACGACGAGGCCGTGCGGGCCGCGGCCGACTACCGCGACATCTTCGGGAAGGAGAACTTCTTCTGCGAGGTGATGGACCACGGCCTCGGCATCGAGCGCCGTATCCAGGGCGACCTGATCCGGCTCGCACGGGAACTCGACCTGCCGCTCGTCGCGACCAACGACCTGCACTACACGCACGCGCACGACGCGAAGAGCCACGCGGCACTGCTCTGCGTGCAGTCGGGGTCGACGCTCGACGACCCGAACCGCTTCAAGTTCGACGCCGACGACTTCTACCTGCGCACGGCCGCCGAGATGCGCCGTACGTGGGACCAATACCCCGAGGCGTGCGACAACACGCTGCTCATCGCCGAGCGGTGCGAGGTCGAGTTCAACACGAGCGCGAACTACATGCCGCGTTTCCCCGTGCCCGACGGCGAGAACGAGGAGAGCTGGTTCGTCAAGGAGGTCGAGAACGGACTGCACGAGCGCTACCCCGGCGGCATCCCCGACGCGGTGCGGAAGCAGGCCGACTACGAGGTCGGCGTCATCGTGCAGATGGGCTTCCCCGGGTACTTCCTCGTCGTCGCCGACTTCATCAACTGGTCGAAGGACCACGGCATCCGCGTCGGCCCCGGCCGAGGCTCGGGCGCCGGCTCGATGGCGGCGTACGCGATGAAGATCACCGACCTCGACCCGCTCCAGCACGGCCTCATCTTCGAGCGCTTCCTGAACCCCGACCGCGTCTCGATGCCCGACTTCGACGTGGACTTCGACGAGCGGCGCCGCGGCGAGGTCATCAAGTACGTGACCGACAAGTACGGCGACGAGCGCGTCGCGCAGATCGTCACCTACGGCACGATCAAGGCGAAGCAGGCCCTCAAGGACTCGTCGCGCGTGCTCGGCTTCCCGTTCGGCATGGGGGAGAAGCTCACCAAGGCGATGCCGCCCGCGGTCATGGGCAAGGACATCCCGCTGTCGGGCATCTTCGACCGCGACCACCCGCGGTACAAGGAAGCGGGTGACATCCGCGCCCTGATCGAGACCGACCCGGAGGCGAAGACCGTCTTCGACACGGCCGTCGGGCTCGAGAACCTGAAGCGCCAGTGGGGCGTGCACGCGGCGGGCGTGATCATGTCGAGCGAGCCGCTGATCGACATCATCCCGATCATGAAGCGCGAGCAGGACGGCCAGATCGTCACGCAGTTCGACTACCCGGCGTGCGAGTCGCTCGGCCTCATCAAGATGGACTTCCTGGGGTTGCGCAACCTCACCATCATCGACGACGCGCTCGACAACATCGAGGCCAACCGCGGCTTCCGCCCGGTGCTGGAAGACCTGGCGCTCGACGACCGCGAGGCCTACGAACTGCTGGGCCGTGGCGACACCCTCGGCGTGTTCCAGCTCGACGGCGGGCCGATGCGGTCGCTCCTTCGCCTCATGAAGCCCGACAACTTCGAGGACATCTCGGCGGTCATCGCGCTCTACCGCCCCGGACCGATGGGCGCGAACTCGCACACGAATTACGCGCTCCGCAAGAACGGCCAGCAGGAGATCACGCCGATCCATCCCGAGCTGGCCGAGCCGCTGAAGGACATCCTCGACACGAGCTACGGCCTCATCATCTACCAGGAGCAGGTGATGGCGATCGCGCAGAAGGTCGCCGGGTTCAGCCTCGGCCAGGCCGACATCCTGCGGCGGGCGATGGGCAAGAAGAAGAAGTCCGAGCTCGACAAGCAGTACGCCGGCTTCCAGCAGGGCATGCACGACAACGGCTACTCGGATGCCGCGGTCAAGACGCTCTGGGACATCCTGCTGCCGTTCTCCGACTACGCCTTCAACAAGGCGCACTCGGCCGCCTACGGCGTGCTCAGCTACTGGACCGCGTACCTGAAGGCGCACTACCCGGCCGAGTACATGGCCGCGCTGCTCACGAGCGTCGGCGATGCGCGCGACAAGCTCGCCATGTACCTCAACGAGTGCCGTCGCATGGGCATCAAGGTGCTGCCGCCCGACGTCAACGAGTCGATCGGGTTCTTCGCCGCCGTCGGCGAGGACATCCGCTTCGGCCTCGGCGCCGTGCGCAACGTGGGCTTCAACGTCGTCGAGGCGATCCGCGGCGCCCGCGAGGCGGAGGGGCGGTTCGAGTCGTTCCACGACTTCCTGAAGAAGGTGCCGATCCCGGTCGCGAACAAGCGCACGGTCGAGTCGCTGGCGAAAGCCGGCGCGTTCGACTCGCTCGGGCACACCCGTCGCGCGCTCGTGGAGATCCACGAGTCGGCGGTCGAGTCGGCGGTGAAGGACAAGCGGGCCGAGGCCAACGGCGACGTCGGGTTCGACTTCGACAGCCTGTTCGAGGAGGACGAGCGCGCGCCCGTCGCGCAGGTGCCCGACCGGCCCGAGTGGACCAAGCGCGACAAGCTCGCGTTCGAGCGCGAGATGCTCGGGCTGTACGTCTCCGACCATCCGCTCGCGGGGCTCGAGGTGCCGCTCGCGAAGCACGCGTCGACCACCATCACCGACCTGGTGTCGTCGGATGCCACGCAGGACGGCGACACCGCCACCATCGCCGGTCTCGTGACGAGCGTGCAGCACCGCGTCGCGCGCTCGAGCGGCAACCAGTACGGCATGATCCAGGTCGAGGACTTCTCGGGCGAGCTGACCGTCATGTTCATGGGGAAGGCGTACCAGGAGTTCTCGCCCGACCTGCAGGCCGACCGCATCGCGGTCGTGCGCGGCCGCGTGAGCATGCGCGACGACGGCATGAACCTGCACGCGTACAGCATCGTGCTGCCCGAGCTCGGGCAGGAGGACGAGTCGGGGCCCGTGGTCATCTCGCTGCCCGACCAGCGCGCGACGACCGACACGGTCGTGGCGCTCGGCGAGGTGCTCGGACGCCACTCCGGCAGTACCGAGGTGCACCTGAAGCTCGTGAAGGGCGGCACCGCCCGCGTGTTCGAGCTGCCGTTCCCGGTGCGCGTCACGCCCGACCTCTACGGCGAGCTGAAGAGCCTGCTCGGCCCGAACTGCCTGGTCTGACGGCCCGGTGGGTTCGGCCGGCGCGGCCGGCGCCCCGGCGGCTCAGACCACGTCGCCCGGGGCGCGATAGCTGCGCTCGTGGTACAGCAGCGGGGCATCCGCCTCGCCGATCTCGCCCTGGTCGACGCGCAGCACGACCAGGGCGCTCTCGTGCACCTCGAAGCGCTCCAGGATGCGCCCGCCCATCCACGCGGTCGCGCCCGCGAGCACGGGCGCGCCGCCGGGGCCGGGTCGCCACGCGACGCCGTCGAACCGCGACTCGCGCGGCCCCGCCATGCGCTCCGCGAGCGCGCGGTTGCGGGCGCCGAGCATGTGCACGACCGCGTGCCCTGCCGTGGCCACGGCGGACCAGACGGACGCCGACCGCGCCATGTTGAAGGTCGCCAGGGGCGGCACCGCCGAGAGCGAGGCGACCGAGGTCGCGGTGAACGCCTCCGGTGCGCCGTCGGGGCCCTGCACGGTCACGATCGCGACGCCCGCGGCGTGGCGCCGGAAGGCCTGGCGGAACGCGTCGAGGTCGTCGGGGGAGGCGCTCACGGATGTCCGTTCGTTTCGGTGCTGGCGGTAGGCTGGCCGGGCCATGATGCAGACGATCGACCTCCGCGGGGCCCAGCCTACCGCCGCCGAACTGCTCGCCCTCGTGCCCCGCTCGCGCAGCGACGTCTCGGCGGCCGAGGCGATCGCCGCGGAGCTCATCGCCGACGTGCGCGCCCGCGGCGGGGTCGCCCTGCTCGACCAGTCCGAGCGCTTCGACGGCGTGCGCCCCGAGCAGCTCCGCGTGCCGCGTGCGCACCTCGACGAGGCCGTCGCCGCGCTCGACCCGGCCGTGGCGGACGCGGCCCGCGAGTCCATCCGCCGCGTGCGGGAGGCCAGCGCCGCGCAGGTGCCGCCGCCCGGGCGGACCGAGCTCGGCGAGGGCGCGGTCGTCGAGCAGCGCTGGCAGCCGGTCGGCCGCGTCGGGCTCTACGTGCCCGGCGGCAAGGCCGTCTACCCGTCGAGCGTGATCATGAACGTCGTGCCCGCGCAGGTCGCGGGCGTCGGCTCGATCGCCATCGCCTCGCCCCCGCAGCCCGACCACGGCGGGCGGGTGCACCCGACCATCCTCGGCATCGCCGCGCTGCTCGGCGTCGACGAGGTCTACGCCATGGGCGGCGCGGGTGCGATCGGCGCGTTCGCCCACGGCGTGCCCGACGCGGGTCTCGAGCCGGTGCAGGTCGTGACCGGGCCCGGCAACCGGTTCGTCGCCGCGGGCAAGCGCGTCGTGCGCGGCGCGGTCGGCATCGACGCGGAGGCGGGTCCCACCGACATCCTGGTCATCGCCGACGGCGGCGCCGATGCCGACCTCGTCGCGGCCGACCTCGTGAGCCAGGCCGAGCACGACGAGCTCGCGGCGGCGGTGCTCGTGACCGACGACGCCGACCTCGCGGCGCGCGTCGGCGAGCGGCTCGCGGTTCGGCAGGGCGCGACCCGTCACGCCGAGCGCGTGCGCGCGTCGCTCACGGGCGAGCAGTCGGCGGCCGTGCTCGTCGACGACCTCGCGCAGGCGGCGGCGTTCGCGAACGCGTTCGGTCCCGAGCACCTCGAGATCCAGGTCGACGACCCCGACGCGGTGCTCGGGCTGATCGAGAACGCCGGGGCGATCTTCATCGGCCCGTACTCGCCGGTGAGCCTCGGCGACTACTCGGCGGGCTCGAACCACGTGCTGCCCACGGGCGGGCACGCCCGGTTCAGCGCCGGCCTGTCGGCGGCGACGTTCCTGCGCCCGCAGCAGGTCGTGCGCTACGACGAGCGCGGCCTCTCGGCCGTCGCGGCGGGCATCGACGCGCTCGCGCTCGACGAGCAGCTGCCGGCCCACGCCGAGGCCGTGCGCGCCCGCTTCGGCGGCTGACGCGCTCGTAGACTGGAGCAACCATGTACTGCCCGTTCTGCCGTCACCCCGATTCGCGCGTGATCGACTCCCGCACCACCGACGACGGGCTCTCGATCCGTCGTCGTCGCCAGTGCCCGAACTGCGGGCGCCGGTTCAGCACCACCGAGACCGCGAGCCTCGTGGTCATCAAGCGCTCGGGCGTCGTCGAGCCGTTCAGCCGCGACAAGGTCGTCACGGGCGTGAAGAAGGCCTGCCAGGGCCGGCCGGTGACCGAGTCCGACCTCGCGGTGCTCGCGCAGAAGGTCGAGGAGACGATCCGCCAGACGGGCGCCTCGCAGATCGAGGCGAACGACATCGGCCTGGCGATCCTCGCACCGTTGCGCGACCTCGACGAGGTGGCGTACCTGCGCTTCGCGAGCGTGTACCAGGCGTTCGAGTCGCTCGACGACTTCGAGGAGGCGATCGCGCAGCTGCGCGCCGAGCACGGCCGCCTGCCCGCACGCTCCGCGGAGTGACCGCCTCGCTCCGGTAGCCTTTCCGAGGCATGTATCGCATCCTCTTCTCCCTGGTCCTCCGTCGCATCGACCCCGAGCGAGCGCACCACCTCGCCTTCGGCGTGATCCGGCGCCTGCCGTGGCTCGGCCTCGGCCGCGTGGTCGCGCGCTTCACGCGCCCGGCCCCGGAGCTGCGGGTGCAGGCGCTCGGGCGCACGTTCCCGTCGCCGTTCGGCCTGGCCGCCGGGTTCGACAAGGACGGGCTCGGCATCACGGGCCTCGGGCAGCTGGGGTTCGGCCACGTCGAGGTCGGCACGCTCACCGCGCACGCCCAGCCCGGCAACCCGACGCCGCGACTGTTCCGGCTGATCCCCGACCGTGCCGTGATCAACCGCATGGGGTTCAACAACGGCGGGGCGGATGCCGCTGCGCTGCGCATCGCGCGGCTGCGCCGCAGGCCCGGTCGCGGGCCGGTGCTCGGCGTCAACATCGGCAAGAGCCGCGTGACCGCCGTGGAGGACGCGATCGGCGACTACCGGCGGAGCGCGAAGGTGCTCGCACCGCTCGCCGACTACCTCGTCGTCAACGTCAGCTCGCCGAACACGCCCGGCCTGCGCGGGCTGCAGGAGCTCGAGTCGCTCGAGCCGCTGCTCGCGGCCGTGCGGGACGAGGCGGGCGACACGCCGCTGCTCGTGAAGATCGCCCCCGACCTCACCGACGAGCAGGTCGAGCGCATCGCGCGGCTCGCGGTCGACGCGGGGCTCGCCGGCATCATCGCCACGAACACGACGATCTCGCGCGAGGGCCTGCGCACCTCGCGGTCCGTCGTCGAGGCGGCCGGGGCGGGCGGCCTGTCGGGCGCACCGCTCGCAGCGCGGTCGCTCGAGGTGCTGCGCCGGATCCGCGCGGTCGTGCCGCCCGAGCTGTGCGTGATCTCGGTCGGCGGCGTCGACACCGCGGAGGACGTGCAGGAGCGCCTCGACGCGGGCGCCGACCTCGTGCAGGGGTACACCGCGTTCATCTACCGGGGCCCGCTGTGGGCGGCATCCGTGAACCGCGGCCTCGCCCGACTGCGCGCCGCGCGCTGACGGTCGGCGGTCCGCTCCGGGGCATCCGCTCGCCCCCCGTCGCACCCGCCGGGTCAGAGCAGGCCGAGCTCCTCCATGCGCTTCAGGAGGGTCGCGCCGTCGTTGGCCGAGATCCACGGGGCGCTGACGCCGTGCAGCTCGGCGCGCGAGCGCCCGCCCGCGAGCACGGCCTCGCCCGCCGAGAGCTGCCGGATGGCGATCGCCTCGACGTTCTCGGGATGCTCCGCCGCGAACTCGCCGTAGATCGACTCGTCGTGCTGGCCGTCGTCGCCGATCAGCACCCAGCGCATGTCGGGGAACTCGTGCGCCAGGCGGCGCAGGTTGTCCTCCTTGTGGATGCGTCCGCTGCGGAACAGCCGGTCGTGCGTGGGGCCCCAGTCGGTGAGCAGCAGCGTGCCCGCCGGGTACAGGTTGCGCGAGAGGAAGCGCGTGAGCGTCGGTGCGACGTTCCACGCGCCGGTGCTCAGGTAGATGACCGGCGCGTCGGGGTGGGCGCGGGAGAGCCGCTCCAGCAGCACCGCCATGCCCGGGGTGGGCATGCGCGCGTGCTCGTCGAGCACGAACGTGTTCCACGCCGCGAGCAGCGGTCGGGGGAGCGCCGTGACCATCACGGTGTCGTCGACGTCGGAGATGATGCCGAGCTTCGTGTCCGGCGCGATGACGTCGATCGGGGCGTGCTGGTCGACGCCGCCGTCGGTGGAGAGGACCGCCTCGTGGCGTCCAGGCGGCAGGGAGACGGGCACCTTCGCGTCGACCACGCCGCCGCGGTCGGCCACGACCTCCAGCTCCTGGCCGCCGATGCGGATGCGCACGGCCACGTCGCCGACCGGGACGCTCGTGAAGCTGCGCCAGCCGCGGATGCCCTGCTCGCGCCGGGCGCGCGTGCGCGCGCTGCCGCGGGAGCCGGCGGGCTTGCTCAGCAGCACCCGGCAGAGGATGCGCACCCAGTCGACCGAGCCGTACCCCGCGTAGGGGACGATGGTCGGCACGTGCCCGCGGCGCCGGGCCGATCGCTCGCGGATGCCGTGGAACCAGTCCTCGATGCGCGCCGCCCGATGGACGCGCACCGCGTCGGGCGCGGGGTGATCGGGCGTGCGCATTCATCCAGTCTCGCACGCCCGCATCGCGACACGGAGCGGCCTGTGGTCAGCTTGGCCGCTATCCCGCAAACGGGGGTAGAGTGGGCGTCTATGTCAGGAGGTACCGTGCCGACAGGCGACCTGCTCCGCGGATCGAACGGAGCGTCCACGGCGATCCGGGTGACCCCCGCACAGCAGCGGGCGACGCAGCGCCTCGACTCGCTGCTCGACACCGCGGCGGAGATCGTCGACGACCTCGGTCCGGAGCTCATCACGACCGCCCAGGTCGCCGAGCGCTCGGGCGCGTCGATCGGCACCGTCTACCGCTACTTCCCCGACCGGCTCGCCGTGCTCCGCGCGCTCCGCGAGCGGTGCGTGCGACGGTTCCGCGAGCGGCTCGCCGCGGACATCGCCGACGGCGAGCTGACCGACCCGTGGCACGTGGTCGAGCGCAGCGTGCTCGCCGCGGTCGAGTGCTACCGCGAGGAGCCGGGCTTCCGCGTGGTGCGGGTCGTCGAGCGCGACCGCGCGATCGGCGACGACGGGCTGCTGGCCGCCGTGTTCGCCCACGACCTCGCCGACTTCGTGGCCGCGCACTTCGGGGTGCCGGGCGACAGTGCGCTGCGTCGGCGGTTCGACGTGGCGATCGAGGTCGCCGACGCGCTGCTCGCGCGGTCGTTCGCGGCCGACCCGGCCGGCGACGAGTGGTACATCGGGGAGTGCCTGTCGATCCTCCGGGAATACCTCGCCGACGCGATCGGCTTGAACGAGGTGCGGGAGACGACCTCGGTCGCCTGACGACGTCCGCTCGGGGGCATCCGTATCGTCACCGCTTCGTAATCGGCAGCAGCGCCCGGTGTGGGCGGCGCTCCATAGGGTGACTGACAGAACGGCGTGCCGGGTGCATCCGTTCTTGCGTGCCGCTCCGAATGGTGTTCAGGTGGTACGACGGCCGGGCGAGATGCGCTCCGGGGAGGGCCGAGATCGTGATCGAGTTCCGAGGCGTGTCCAAGCGGTTCGACGACGGCACCCTGGCGGTCGCCGACGTCGACATCGTGATCCCACCGCACCGCACGACGGTGTTCGTCGGCTCGTCCGGCTCCGGCAAGACCACGCTGCTGCGCATGATCAACCGCATGGTCGACCCGACCTCGGGTGCGGTGCTCATCGACGGCGAGGACGTCGCCGGCGTCGACCCCGTGCGGCTGCGGCGCGGCATCGGCTACGTCATGCAGAACTCCGGCCTGCTGCCGCACCGGAAGGTGATCGACAACGTGGCCACCGTGCCGCTGCTGCGCGGCACGCCCAAGCGCGAGGCCCGTGCGCACGCGCTCGAGCTGCTCGACACGGTCGGGCTCGACCGCAGCCTCGCCGACCGGTACCCCGGCCAGCTCTCGGGCGGCCAGCAGCAGCGCGTCGGCGTCGCGCGCGGGCTCGCCGTCGACCCCAACATCCTGCTCATGGACGAGCCGTTCGGCGCCGTCGACCCGATCGTGCGGGCCGAGCTCCAGCAGGAGCTGCTGCGCCTGCAGCGCGACCTGGGCAAGACCGTCGTGTTCGTCACGCACGACATCGACGAGGCCTTCCTGCTCGGCGACCAGGTGATCATCCTGAAGACCGGCGGCGAGATCGTGCAGAGCGGATCGCCTGCGGAGATCCTGGCCCACCCCGCGGACGACTTCGTGGCGGGCTTCGTCGGCGCCGACCGGGGCAAGCGCGCGCTGACCGTGACCGAGGTCGACGGGCGGCGCGTGGTCGTCGACGCCGACGGCCGGCCGGCGGGAGTGCTCACTCCGTGAGCTGGATCGTCGACAACCTCGACCTGATCGGGGAGCTCGCACTCGTGCACCTGCGGCTCGCGGTGCCGCCCATCGTGCTCGCGTTCGTGCTGAGCGTGCCGATCGGGTGGGTCGCGTGGCGCTACGAGTGGTCGCGCGGGGTGCTGCTCAGCGTGATCGGGCTCATCTACGCCATCCCGTCGCTGCCGCTGTTCGTCGCACTCCCGGCCATCCTCGGCACCTCCCGACGCAGCGAGCTCAACGTCATCATCGCGCTCACGCTCTACGGCATCGCGCTCATGGTGCGCTCCGTGGCCGACGGGTTCGGCGGCGTCGACCGCGACATCAGGCAGGCCGCGACCGGCGTCGGCTACTCGGGCTGGGGCCGCTTCTGGCAGGTCGACCTCCCGCTCGCCGGGCCGGTGCTGCTCGCGGGCCTCCGCGTCGTCGCGGTCAGCACGGTGAGCCTCGTCACGGTCGGCGCCGTGATCGGCGTGCAGAGCCTCGGCAGCCTCTTCACCGACGGGTTCCAGCGCGGCATCCAGGCCGAGATCTGGGCCGGCATCATCGCCACCATGCTGCTTGCGTTCGCGATCGACGGCCTGCTCGTCGTGGCCGGGCGCCTCGCCATGCCGTGGACGCGCGCCGGCGCAGCGGCATCCGCCACCCGCACCGACGAGCGCGAGGAGGCGACGGCATGAACCTCTTCGCGGACGCGTTCGCCTGGCTGCTCGACCCCGTCAACTGGGAGGGGCCGGACGGCATCGGCGTGCTGCTGCTCCAGCACCTGCTCATCACGTTCGGCGTCGTCGCCATCGCGTGCGGTGTCGGGATCCCGCTCGGCATGCTCGTCGGGCACACCGGCCGCGGGCGCGAGGTCGTGGTGGCGCTCTCCGGCGGGCTCCGCGCGCTGCCCTCGCTCGGCGTGCTCACCCTCGTCGCGCTCTGGCTCGGCATCGGCGTCGCCGGCCCCGCCGTCGCGCTCGTCGTGCTCGCCGTGCCCTCGGTGCTCGCCGGCACGTACTCGGCGATCGAGTCGGTCGACCGCCGCACCGTGGATGCCGCGCGCGGCATGGGCATGACCGAGCGGCAGATCATCCTCGGCGTCGAGACTCCGATCGGGCTGCCCACGCTCATCGGCGGCGTGCGCTCTGCCGTGCTGCAGGTCGTCGCGACGGCCACCCTCGCCGCATACGTCGGCGCCGGCGGCCTCGGCGGCATCCTGTTCCTGGGGCTGAAGACGGGCGACTACACGCTCATGCTCGCGGCCTCCATCCTCGTGATCGCGCTCGCGCTCGTCCTCGACGGGCTCTTCGCGATCCTCCAACGGATCGTGGTCCCCGCCGGCGTGCGGGCGTCGCGATCCGGCACGACCCGCGGCCGACCGACCCGGCGGCCCGCGACCACCGGCGGCCCCGCACCCGCGGGGTCGTCCGCAACCGAAGGGAAGCACCACTGATGCAGTACACCGGAAGGGGCCGCGTCGCACTCGCGGCCGTCGCCGTCGGAGCCGTCGTCGCACTCGCGGGCTGCGGCACGAGCGAGTCGGTCGACGGGGTAGACGCCTCCGGCGAGGCATCCGGACCCCTCGTCGTCGGCTCGCAGGACTACTACTCGAACGAGATCATCGCCGAGCTCTACGCGCAGGCGCTCGAGGCCAACGGCTTCGAGGTCGAGCGCGAGTTCCGCATCGGGCAGCGCGAGGTCTACATCCCCGAGATCGAGTCGGGCGCGATCGACGTGTTCCCCGAGTACACGGGCAACCTGTTGCAGTACTACGCGCCAGACACCACGGCGACCACGAGCGACGACGTCTACGCGGAGCTCATGGGCGCCCTGCCCGAGGGGCTCAGCGTGCTCGACCAGGCGCCCGCGACCGACCAGGACTCGTACAACGTCACGCAGGCGTTCTCCGACGAGTACGGCGTGACGAGCCTCGCCGACCTCGCCGACGTGCCCGAGGAGCTCACCCTCGGCGGCAACTCCGAGCTCGAGACGCGCCCCTACGGGCCCGACGGGCTCGCGGACGTCTACGGCGTCGAGGTGGGCTTCACGGCCATCGAGGACAGCGGCGGCCCGCTCACCATCAAGGCGCTGCAGGACGACGACGTGCAGCTCGTGAACATCTTCAGCGCCAACCCCGCGATCGCCACGAGCGACCTCGTGACGCTCGAGGACCCGGAGGGCCTGTTCCTCGCCTCGAACGTCGTGCCGGTCGTGAGCGACCGCGTCGACGCCGAGGTGGCCGACGTCATCAACGCGGTCAGCGCCGCGCTCACCGCGGAGGCGCTGGTGGAGCTCAACTCCGAGAGCGTCGACGAGCAGCGCTCCGCGAGCGACATCGCCGCCGATTGGCTGGCCGAGCAGGGTCTCGTCTAGGCGAGGTCGCGCGGCCGCACGGGGCCGGACGCCGGGGACGAGTGCCCGGTGTCCGGCCCCGTCGCCGTTCCCGGCTCGGCGTCCGCGTCCGCGGCGGCCGTGCGCGGCGCCGCGGGCTCCTCGACCTCGTGCGCGTGCATGTGCCGCGCCTCGAGGTGGTGGAGCACCCGCTTCACAGCGAGGATCACGAGCAGGAACACCACGATCGCGGCGACGAACAGGTACCCGGCCCAGTGCAGTTCCGCCGAGAGCGCGCGGTAGCCCTCGGCGGCCGCCGAGCCCACGCCGACGTAGGCGAACGCCCAGATGATGCACGCCGGCGTGGTCCACGCCATGAAGCGGCGGTACGACATGGTGCTCATGCCGACCGTGAGCGGGATGAGCGAGTGCAGCACCGGCAGGAAGCGGGAGAGGAACACCGCGATGCCGCCGCGGCTGCCGAGGTAGTTCTGGGCGCGGACCCAGTTCGCCTCGCCGATCCAGCGGCCGACGCGGCTCGCGCGCAGGTGCGGGCCGAACCAGCGCCCGATCGCGAAGCCGATGCTCTCGCCCGCGAGCGCGCCCAGGATCACGGCGATCGCGAGCGCCACGAACTGCACGGCGTCCTCGACGCCGGTGCTGGCGACGATCACGATGGTGTCGCCGGGCACGATGAGCCCGATGAGCACGGAGGTCTCGAGCATGATCGCGACGCCCGCGAGCAGGGTGCGCAGCACCGGGTCCACCGACGCGACCGCGTCGAGCACGGCGTCCAGCAGCTCGTTCACGTGACGCAGGCTACGTGCCGGACATGAACGTCAGCACAGAGAAGACGGGGAACGCGACGATCGCCGCCGACAGGGCGATCACTGCAGCGGTCGCCGCCGGGGGAGCGGCCTCGCGGGGCCCGTCAGGCGCGCACGACGGAGCTCCAGCATCGCGCGGTCGACCACGGCTCGTCCGGCGGCGGTGCCGGACGCCTCCGCGGCACCCCACGCCGACCCGATGCGCTCGACCGCCGAGGCGAGCACCTCCCGGTCGACCTCGCGCACGGCGCGGTCGTCGGCCAGCAGTTCGACGAGGCGCGAGACGGAGCGTTCGGCGCGGTTGGCGATGGGGAACCACGGCAGGGCGCGGTTCCAGGCGCGGAAGGCGAGCAGCACGAGGTGGTGGTACTGGCGCAGGTGGGTGGACTCGTGCGCGAGCACGGCGTCGAGCTCGCGCGGGGGCAGTGTCTCGATCAGCCCCTCCGAGAGCACGGTGACCGTCGTCACGCCGGGCAGGCAGTAGGCGACCGGCACGGGATGGTCGAGCACCATCGTGTTGGGGCGCTGCGGGTCGGCGCGTCCGAGCAGGGCCACGAGCGAGACGTGCCGTCGACGGTCGCGCTCGACCTGCACGGCGGTGGCGGCCAGGGTCAGCAGCAGGAGGGCCGAGAGGATGCCGGCTGCGGCGAGCGCGGCGATGTGCACGACGCCGACCGCGGCGGGCAGCGGGCCCACCCACAGGTGCGCGGCGAGCACGGGGACCGCCTCGGCGAGCCCGCCCGGGAACGGCAGCAGCGCGAGCCCGAGCAGCGAGCCGATCATGGCGATGCCGCCGCCGAGGGCGATCGCCTGCCAGAGCAGCAGTGCGAGGGCGGGTGCGCGGAGGGTCCAGCGTGCGCGTTCGAGCACGAGCGGCACGGGCCAGGCGAGCGCGAGCGCGAGCGCGCCCACGAGTGCGACGAGGAGCATGCGCGTGGTCAGCCGAGCAGGCGACGCAGGGTGTCGGCCTCGCGCGGGTCGACGGTTCCCACGAATCGCGCGAGGGCGGCTTCGCGGTCGGATGCCTCGTCGAGCAGCTCGCGCATGAGCTCGGCCGTGTGGTCGGCCGGCGTGCCCGTCGGTCGGTAGCGTCGCGGGCGCACCGAGCGGTCGGAGGCGACCATGCCCTTCGACTCGAGGCGCGACAGCACGGTCAGCACCGTCGTGAGGGCCGGGGTGCGTGCGGGCGTCGCGGCACCGGCATCCGTCGCCTGGGTCGCCGGACGGGAGAGCTGCGCGATCAGCTCGCGCGCGGGCAGCGGTTCGTCGGCCGCCCAGAGGGCGCGCATGACCGCCGCCTCCAACTCGCCCAGACTCGCCATGCAGCAAGGCTACCGGCTTTCCGGCAAATGCTCTACGCTGCGTAGAGTAACGCGAGGACGTGATCCGACGATCGGCCGGGAGGGCTCGTGAACGAACTGCTGGATCCGCTGCTGCTCGCCCGCTGGCAGTTCGGACTGACGACCGTCTACCACTTCCTCTTCGTGCCGATCACCATCGGCATGGCGACCACGGTGGCGATCTTCCAGACCGCGTGGGTGCGCACCGACAAGGTCGTGTACCTGCAGCTGACGAAGTTCTTCGGCACCCTGTTCCTCATCAACTTCGCGATGGGCGTCGTCACCGGCATCGTGCAGGAGTTCCAGTTCGGCATGAACTGGTCGGAGTACTCCCGCTTCGTCGGCGACGTGTTCGGCGCCCCGCTCGCGCTCGAGGGCCTGCTCGCGTTCTTCCTCGAGGCGACCTTCATCGGCCTCTGGATCTTCGGGTGGGACAAGCTGCCACGGGGGCTGCACCTCGCCACGATCTGGGCGACGGCGGTCGGCACCATCCTCTCGGCGTACTTCATCATCGCCGCGAACGCGTTCATGCAGAACCCGGTCGGCTACGAGATGAACGCCGAGGCGGGCCGGGCTGAGCTCGTCTCCATCGGCGAGGTGCTCACGAACCCGGTCGCGCTCGCGGCCTTCCCGCACACCATCGCGGGCAGTTTCATGGTCACCGCGGGCCTCATCATCGCGGCGGCCGCCTGGCACCTGAAGCGCCGCCAGTTCGTCGACGCGATGCGCCCGGCCCTGAAGCTCGGCCTCTGGATGATGGTCGTCGCCATGGCCGCGACGTTCTTCTTCGGCGACCAGCTCTCGATCGCCATGACCCAGACCCAGCCGATGAAGATGGCCGCCGCCGAGGCGCTGTACGACACGGCCTGCGGGGCGGATGCCTCGTTCTCGCTGTTCTCCATCGGCACGCCCGACGGCTCCGAGGAGATCTGGTCGCTGCGCGTGCCGTACCTGCTCGCGCTGCTGTCGACCCACACGCTCGACGGCTGCGTCGAGGGCATCAACGACCTGAACGCGGAGTACGTCGAGCTCTGGGGCCCCGGCGACTACACGCCCATCATCTGGATCACCTACTGGTCGTTCCGCTGGATGATCGGCCTCGGCATGGCCCACACGCTCGTCGCGGTCGTCGGCCTCTGGCTCACCCGCGGCGACCGGCTGCCGACGCAGAAGTGGGTGTGGAACGTGGCCATCTGGTCGTTCCCGCTGTCGCTCGCGGCGATGAGCGTCGGCTGGGTCTTCACCGAGATGGGCCGGCAGCCCTGGATCGTGTTCAGCCTGCTGCCCACCGAGTCGGCGGTGTCGCCGAACGTGACAGGCCTCGAGGTGCTCATCTCGCTGATCGCGTTCACGCTGGTCTACGGGGCGCTCGCGGTGGTCGAGTTCGGCCTGATCATCCGTGCGATCCGCAAGGGGCCCCGAAGCTCGACGAACCCGACCCCGAGACGGGTGTCGTCAAGCCCACCACCACGGTCTACTAGGAGGCGATCATGGATCTCGCAACGCTCTGGTTCTGGATCGTCGCCGCGCTGTTCGTCGGCTACTTCGTGCTCGACGGCTTCGACTTCGGCGTCGGCATGTCGCTGCCGTTCCTCAGCAAGGACGACACCGACCGCCGCGTGCTCATCAACACGATCGGCCCGGTCTGGGACCTCAACGAGACCTGGGTGATCGTCGCGGGCGCGGCGCTGTTCGCCGCGTTCCCCGAGTGGTACGCGACGCTGTTCAGCGGGTTCTACCTCGCGCTGCTGCTCATCCTGCTGGCGCTCATCGCGCGCGGCGTCTCGTTCGAGTACCGGCACCAGCGACCCGAGGCGGAGTGGAAGAAGCGCTTCGACTGGATGATCATCGTCGGCTCGGCCGTGCCGGCGCTGCTCTGGGGCGTCGCGTTCGCGAACATCGTGCAGGGCGTGCCGCTCGATGAGGGGCACAACTACACGGGCACGCTGATCGACCTGCTGAACCCGTACGCACTGCTCGGCGGCCTGACGACCCTGCTGCTGTTCTTCACCCACGGCGTGGTGTTCGTCTCGCTCAAGACCGACGGCGAGATCCGCCACCGGGCGCGGAAGCTCGCGGTGCGCTCGGGGCTGATCACGATCGTGGTGGCGGCGACGTTCCTGGTCTGGACCGGCCTCGCGTTCGGCGGCGCCTGGTTCTGGGGCTTCGCCGCCGTGGCCGCGCTGTGCCTCATCGGCTCGTGGCTGATGAACGCGCGCGGTGCGGAGGGCTGGTCGTTCGGCCTCATGGCGGTGACGATCGGCACGGCGGTCCTGGCGCTGTTCAGCGCGCTGTTCCCCGACGTCATGCCGGCCAGCAACGACCCGGCGAACAGCCTGACGATCGAGAACGCGTCGAGCAGCGACTACACGCTCACGATCATGAGCTGGACGGCGCTGATCTTCCTGCCGCTCGTGCTCGCCTACCAGGGCTGGACGTACTGGATCTTCCGCAAGCGGCTCACCCGCGAGCACATCCCCGCCGCCGCGCACTGACGGTGCGCCCGCTCGATCCCGCGCTCCTGCGCCACGCCCGCTCGGCGCGCTGGTACCTGCTCGTCGGTGCCGTGCTCGCCGGGGCGCAGGCGCTGGCGATCCTCGCCTTCGCGTGGAGCCTCCAGTCGCTCGTCGTCGGACTCATCGACGGTGCGTCGCTCGCGTCGCTGTCGACCTGGACGGCGTGGTTCGCCGCCGCGGTCGTGGTGCGCGCGCTCGTGGCGTGGGGGTGGGATGCCGCGGGCGCGATCGGCGCCGCGGCCGTCGCGTCCGAGCTGCGCGTGGCGGCCCTGCGCGCGCTCGGTCGGTCGCCCGGGCGTCGGGTCGACTCGACGGTCGACACCGCGGTCGCGGTCGGCGGCGGGCTCGACGCGCTGCAGCCGTACTTCGGCCGGTTCCTGCCGCAGCTCGTCGCGACCGTCGTGGTCGTGCCGACGCTGGTGCTCGCGGTGCTCGTCGCCGACCCGCTGTCGGGGCTCATCCTCGTGATCGTGCTGCCGCTGGTGCCCGTGTTCATGGTGCTCATCGGGCTGGTCACGCGCGCCGTGCAGGAACGCCAGTGGGCGGCGCTCACGCACCTGTCGCGCCAGTTCCTCGAACTGGTCGGCGGCCTGTCGACGCTCATCGTGCACGGTCGCCAGCACCGGCAGGAGGCGCGCATCCGCGCCGACACCGACGACTACCGGGTGCGCACGATGCGCGTGCTGCGCGTGACGTTCCTCAGCTCGTTCGTGCTCGAGCTCGCGGCGAGCCTGTCGGTCGCGCTCGTCGCGGTCTCGATCGGACTGCGGCTCGTCGACGGCACCGTCGCGTTCGCCGCCGGCCTGTTCGTGCTGCTGCTCGCGCCCGAGGTCTTCCTGCCGGTGCGCAACGTCGGCGCGCAGTTCCACGCGTCGGCCGAGGGCATCACGGCGGCGCGGAACGTGCTCGCGCTCATCGACGCGCCCGACGAGGACGGGGCGGATGCCGCCGCGAGCGGTCCCGTCGCCGCAGGCGCCGCGTCGGACGACGACGTCGTGCTCGACCTGCGCGGCGTGTCGATCGCCTACGACGAACGAGCGGCGGTGGACGGCCTCGACCTCGTGCTTCGGCGGGGCGAACTGGTCGCGCTCGGCGGACCAAGCGGCGCCGGCAAGTCGTCGGTGCTGGGTGCCGTGCTCGGGTTCGTGCCGCACGAGGGGGCGATCAGCGTCGGCGGCCGCTCCGACGCCGCGTCCCGCCGCGACCGGCTCGCGTGGGCGGGCCAGGAGGCCGTGCTCCTGCCCGGCACGGTCGCGGAGAACGTGGCGCTGGGTGATCCCGAGCCGCACCCGGAGGCGGTGCGTCGGGCGCTGCGCGAGGCCGCGACCGACGACGTCGCGCCCGAGCAGCCGATCGGCGCCCGCGGCGACGGGCTGTCGGGCGGGCAGACCGATCGCGTGGCCATCGCGCGGGCGCTGCACCGACTGCGGGCGCGCGACCTGCCGCTGCTGCTCCTCGACGAGCCGACCGCGGCGACAGACCCGGAGCGCGAGGCGGCGCTCGTGCGCACCCTGCGCGGGCTCGCCAGCGAGGGGCGCGCCGTGCTCGTCGTGAGCCACCGCCCGGCCGTGCTCGAGGCGGCCGACCGCGTGGTGCGCATCGAGGCGGTGACGCATGTCGGCTGAACGGAACCGGTCGCTGCGCCTCGCGATGCCACCCGCGCGGCGCTTCGCGCTGCCCGTACTGCTCGGCGCGCTCTCGGCCGGGTCGACGATCGCGCTCCTCGCGGCATCCGCCTGGCTCATCGCCCGCGCGGCCGAGCAGCCCCCATCCTGTTCCTGTCGCTCGGCGTCGTGGGTGTGCGCGCGTTCGCGATCGGCCGCGGAGTGTTCCGCTACCTCGAGCGGCTCACGGGGCACGACGCCGCGTTCCGGCAGCTCGCTGACCTGCGGGTCGGCATGGTGCGGCGCATCGTGCCGCTCGCGCCCGACGGACTCGCCGCCACCCGTCGCGGCGACCTGCTCGCGCGGTTCACCGGCGACGTCGACGAGTTGCAGGACCTGCCGCTCCGCGTGGTGCAGCCGGTCGCCGGCGCCGTGGTCGCGATCGTGCTCGCGCTGGCGGGCATCGCCTGGCTCGCGCCGGGGGCGGCGCTCGTGATCGCGCTCGTCCTCGTGCTCGGCCTGCTGGTCGCGACCGCGGGGCAGGGCGTGCTCTCGGCGCGGGCCGAGCGCCGCGTGGCGCCCCTGCGCGGCGAGCTCGCAGATGCCGTGCTCGCGCACGTGCAGGCGCTGCCGACGCTCGTCGCCTACGACGCCGAGGGCGGGTCGCTCGCGCGCGTCGCCGACGTCGACGCCCGGCTCCGGCGTGCACGTGTGCGGGCAGCGGTGGGATCGGGCCTCGCCGGGGCGGCCGTGGCCGTCACGGCGGGCGCCGCGGTGCTCGGTGCGATCCAGGCGGCGGCCGGCCCGCTCGCCGACGGTGCGCTCGGCGGGCCCGAGTTCGCGATCGTCGTGCTCGTGCCGCTCGCGATCCTCGAGGTCGCGGGCGTCGTGCCGGTCGCCTGGGCGACCTGGCGGACGGTGCGGCGGAGCGCCGAACGGGTCGACGGCGCGGTGCCCGAGGAGCTGCCGGCGGGCCTGCCGACGCCCGTCGCCGCGCCGGAGCAGCTGCCGGCCGCCGACGGCCCGCCGATGCTCGAGCTGCGCGAGGTGTGCGCCTCGTGGCCGGACCTCGCCGGGGTGGGCGCGAGCCAGGCCCTCGCGGGCGTCGACCTCGTCGTGCGGCCCGGCGAGCGGGTGCTGGTGCGCGGCCCCAGCGGCGCCGGCAAGACGACGCTCGCGCACGTGCTCGTCGGCTTCCTCGCGTACGAGGGGTCGTTCCGGGTCGACGGCGTCGAGGCGTCGGAGGTCGACGCCGATCGCCTGCGCGAGCGCATCGGGCTCTGCGAGCAGCGGCCGTGGCTGTTCGACACCGACATCCGCCAGAACCTGCTGTTCGCGCGCGACGACGCCGACGACGCCGCCCTGCTCGCCGTGCTCGACCGGGTCGGCCTCGGCGACTGGGTGCGAGAGCGCGGCGGGCTCGACGCGTCCGTGGGGGAGCGCGGCGCACTCGTGTCGGGCGGGCAGGCGCAGCGCATCGCGCTCGCGCGGGCCATGCTCGCCGACTTCCCGGTGCTCGTGCTCGACGAGCCGACCGCGAACGTCGACCAGGAGCGCGCCGACGCGCTGCTCGCCGACCTCCTCGCGGCGGGCGCCGACGGCCGCACGGTCATCCTGATCTCGCACGATCGCGTCGACCCGTCGCTCGTCGACCGCACGGTCGTCTGCGCCGACGGGCGCATCCCCGCCGCCGCCTGACCTCCCGCGTCGGAGCGGTCGGCAGCGCCCGCGCCCGCGTCGTACGCTGAGGGGATGCCGTCGCGGATCCGGAGCCTCGTCCTGCCCGGATGGCGCGACCCCGAGCGCGTGTTCCTGGCGCTGGGGGCGACTGCCGAGCGGGTCGCGTGGCTCGATGCGGGCCCGGATGCCGCGGAGGGGCGCAGCATCCTCGCGATCGCCGCGTCCGGTGACCGCGCCGTCACGGCGACGGGCGACGACTCACCCGACGACGTGTACGCGCTGCTCGGTGAGCCGCTCGCCGCGGGCGCCGCGGACGAGCGCGAGCATCGGGGCGCACCGAGCCCGATCGGCTGGATCGGCTGGTTCGCGTACGAGTTCGGCGCCCGCACCCTCGGCCTGCCCGCCGCCCCGACGACGGCGCCCGAGGCGGCCTTCGTCTTCGCCGACCGCGCGGTGGTGTTCGACCACGGCGCGCGCCGGGTGCAGCTCGAGTGGCTCGAGCGGTCGGATGCCCCGGGCGAGCGCGCGGCGAGCGGCACGGAGCCGGGGGAGACGTGGGCGCGCGCGACCGCGGCGGCGATCGCCGCGCTGCCCGCGACCACGCCCGGCACGGGAGACGACCCGATCGCGGTGGCGGCGCTGCCAGAGGCATCCGTGCCCCCCGCCGTGCACTGGCGGCACGATGCCGCCGAGTACGAGCGCATGATCGGGCGGTGCCAGGCCGCCATCGCGGCCGGCGACGCCTACCAGCTGTGCCTCACCAACCGCGTCGAGGTCGACGTCGACGTCGATCCGGTGGCCGCGTACCTGCGGCTGCGCCGGTCGAGCCCGAGCCACCACGGGGCGTTCCTCCGGCTCGCCGGGGTCGCGCTGCTCAGCGCGTCGCCCGAGCAGTTCCTCGAGGTCGGTGTCGACGGCACGGTGTCGACGAAGCCCATGAAGGGCACGCGCCCACGCGGCGCCGACCCGGTGCGCGACGCGGAACTGCGCGCCGAGCTGCTCGCGAGCGAGAAGGAGCGCGCCGAGAACCTGATGATCGTCGACCTCATGCGCAACGACCTCGCCCGGGTCGCGGAGGTCGGCGGGGTCGCGGTGCCGAGCCTGCTCGCGGTCGAGGAGTACCCGCACGTGCACCAGTTGGTGTCGACGGTCACGGCTCGGCTGCGGCATCCGCTCACCGCCCTCGACGCCGTGCGCGCGGCCTTCCCGGCGGGGTCGATGACCGGGGCCCCGAAGGAGTCGGCGATGCGGATCCTGCACGAGCTGGAGGGCGGGCAGCGGGGCGTCTACTCCGGCGCGTTCGGGCGCATCGGCATCGACGGCAGCGCCGATCTCGCCATGGTGATCCGCACGATCGTGGTCGCCGCAGGCACCGTCTCGATCGGCACCGGCGGGGGCATCACGGCACTGTCGCACCCGGCCGAGGAGGTCGAGGAGACCCGGCTGAAGGCCCGCGCGCTGCTCGCCGTGCTGGGCGTCGCGGCCGACGGGCGCTGAGGAGGCTGCTCACCCGCGCGGAGTGGGTAGGCTGGTGGCTCGGATCGGCCGCTTCGGCGTGCCCGCGATCCCCACTGCGCATCCCCCCATGATTGAGAGTCACGTGGCACACGAGCACGACACCACGCACAGCCCGTCCGGCGACGCCGACCAGTACGACTTCGCCGCCATCCAGGACAAGTGGCTGCCGCGCTGGGAGGCGCTCGACCCGTTCCGCGCCGGCCGGCCCGGCGACACGCGCCCGCGCAAGTACGTGCTCGACATGTTCCCGTACCCGTCGGGCGACCTGCACATGGGGCACGCCGAGGCGTTCGGCTACGGCGACATCGTGGCGCGCTACTGGCGCCAGCAGGGCTTCGACGTGCTGCACCCCATCGGCTGGGACTCGTTCGGCCTGCCCGCCGAGAACGCCGCGATCAAGCGCGGCGTCGACCCCAAGGGGTGGACCTACGACAACATCGCGCAGCAGAAGGCGAGCTTCCGCACCTACGCGCCGTCGTTCGACTGGTCGCGCGAGCTGCACACGAGCGACCCCGAGTACTACACGTGGAACCAGTGGCTGTTCCTGAAGCTGTACGAGCAGGGCATCGCCTACCGCAAGGAGGGCCAGGTCAACTGGTGCCCGAACGACCAGACGGTGCTCGCCAACGAGCAGGTCGTCGACGGCCACTGCGAGCGCTGCGGGTTCGAGGTCACCAAGAAGTCGCTGACCCAGTGGTACTTCCGCGTCACCGACTACGCCGACCGCCTGCTCGACGACCTGAACCAGCTCGAGGGCCGCTGGCCGTCGAAGGTGCTGGCCATGCAGCGCAACTGGATCGGCCGCTCGACCGGCGCCGACGTCGAGTTCGAGATCGAGGGCCGCGAGGAGCGCATCAGCGTCTTCACCACGCGCCCCGACACGCTGTTCGGCGCGACCTTCGTGGTGGTCGCACCCGACTCGCCGCTGGCCGCCGAGCTGGCCGCCGGCGCGGGCCCCGAGGTGCAGGAGCGCTTCGGGACGTACCTGCACCAGGTGCAGTCCGAGACCGAGATCGACCGCCTGAGCGCCGAGCGCCCGAAGACCGGCGTGTTCCTCGACCGCTACGCGATCAACCCGGTCAACGGCGAGCGCCTGCCGATCTGGGCGGCCGACTACGTGCTGGCCGACTACGGCCACGGCGCGATCATGGCCGTGCCCGCGCACGACCAGCGCGACCTCGACTTCGCCCGCGCCTTCGACCTGCCCGTGCGCGTGGTCGTCGACACGCACGCGCCGATCACCGGGGCGATCCCGGTCATCCCGCTCGACGAGCACGGCGTGCCGATGCTGCCCGACGAGGCGCCGTCGGAGAGCCCCGCCGACACGGGCGAGGCGCTCACCGGCGACGGCCGCATGATCAACTCCGGTCTGCTCGACGGGCTGAGCAAGCGCAACGCGATCCGCAAGGCGATCGACCTGCTCGCCGAGCGCGGCACGGGCCGCGCCTCGAAGAACTACCGCCTGCGCGACTGGCTCATCTCGCGCCAGCGCTACTGGGGCACGCCCATCCCGATCATCCACTGCGCCGAGTGCGGCGAGGTGCCGGTGCCCGAGGACCAGCTGCCGGTGCGCCTGCCCGACGCCGAGGGCCTCGACCTGCGCCCGAAGGGCACGAGCCCGCTCGGCGCGGCCGACGACTGGGCGAACGTGGCCTGCCCGGAGTGCGGCGGCGACGCCCGCCGCGACTCCGACACCATGGACACCTTCGTCGACAGCTCGTGGTACTACCTGCGGTACCTGAACGCCGACGACCCGACGCGTGCGTTCGACCCCGCCGAGGCGGAGAAGTGGGCGCCGGTCGACCAGTACGTCGGCGGCGTCGAGCACGCCATCCTGCACCTGCTGTACGCCCGGTTCGTCACCAAGGTGCTGTTCGACCTCGGGTACCTGAGCTTCACCGAGCCGTTCACCTCGCTGCTCAACCAGGGCATGGTGATCATGGACGGCTCGAAGATGTCGAAGTCCAAGGGCAACCTGGTCGAGTTCGCCGGCGAGCTGCGCGCCCACGGCACCGACGCGCTGCGCGTCACGCTCGCGTTCGCGGGCCCGCCCGAGGACGACATCGACTGGGCCGACGTCTCGCCCGTCGGGTCGGCGAAGTTCCTCGCGCGCGCCTGGCGCATCTCGGGCGAGGTCGACTCGCCGACCGACGTCGAGTGGAAGGGCGGCGACGTCGCCCTGCGGCGGGTCACCCACCGGTTCCTGGCGGATGCCCCGGGGCTGGTCGAGGCCTTCAAGTTCAACGTCGTCGTGGCCCGCCTCATGGAGCTCGTGAACGCGACGCGCAAGACCATCGACTCCGGTCCCGGTGCGGGCGACGCGGCCGTCCGCGAGGCAGCCGAGGTCACGGCGATGGCGCTGAACCTGTTCGCGCCGTACACGGCGGAGGACATGTGGGAGCGCCTCGGCTACGAGCCGACGGTCGCACTGGCGCAGTGGCGCAAGGCCGACCCGACGCTGCTCGTCGAGGAGTCGGTCACCGCGGTCGTGCAGGTCGACGGCAAGGTGCGCGACCGGCTCGAGGTCTCGCCGAAGGTCTCGACCGACGAGCTCGAGAAGCTCGCCCGCGCTTCGGCGGCCGTGCAGCGCTCGGTCGGCGACCGCGAGATCGCCAACGTGATCGTGCGCGCGCCGAAGCTCGTGAACATCGCCACCAAGCGCTGACCCGGGGGTCGCTCCTCGGTTGCGGGGAAGGGGCTTCCTGCACAGGCTCTTGATGCGTCGTGAGCGATTCGCGGAGTCGACGGCGACGGAGCACCTGGCGCAAATCGCGAACTCTCCGAGGTGTGTATTCGCCGCGCATGCTTCGCGCAGCGACGGCGACGCCTTTCATGTCCGCTGGCTTGGATTGAGCACTCGAACTAAGGCTGGATGTGCGGTTCAATGCAACGGTGAATTCTGCTGAGGTCGGCTTTGTAAAGTCTTCGATGTGTTTGCGCCCTCCGCGGGTGGCTGTCTTGGTTCCGGATGACGCTCACTGGCGCGACTGGGTGATGTTCGCGCTGACCGCGGCAAGCGAGGTTTGGGGTGGTGTCGCCTTCATAGTGGTCCCGTTTGACAGCTCGAGTGGAACCCCGTTGCCCCTCTTTCACGACATCGTGCGAGCCTACGATCCGGACCACGTGGTCACGCTGGAGTTGTCGCTTCAAGCGTGGGAGGACCTTTACCCGGGCCATATCAAGATCGAAGGCGCTGAAGATGAAGAGAGCCGATTGCGCCTCATTCGCAGTGCCGGGATCTTCCATGCCGACTTGGCTGCGGAACGCGCACGTGCACAGGTGGCCCAATGGTGTTCACCATTGCGCGCGGCGCGGCTGAGGCGCAAGTCCGAGGACCTAGAAGTGCTTAGACGCATCCGGCTGGAGCGGGGAGACCGAGTCGAGACCGGGGCGCTTGCTCCAGCGCCCCAACCAGCTGGCGCTGTGCTGGCCGCAGCGCGGCACTGGCGCTCAGATGAGGCCTTGATGGCTGCCATGAGGGTCGGAATCGCGACTACGGAACCAGATCCGCGGCCTGAGCCTCCCGGAGAACTGCTGCCTTGGCTCGTCTATTCAGAGCAAGACAACGAGCATGCTGAAGCGCTGAAGTGGGGCGAAGGTGAGCTAGGAGAGTCTCCGGAACGGTGGTTTACCTCCAACCAGCGCCTCATGCAGGTGACGAGGGGCATGAACTTCGATGCATACGCGATGGTTGTTGGCAACACATTGAGTGACTACGCGCTTGCTCTTGCGTACGACCGGCTGATGGGGCAAGCCATGTGGCTCTCAACTGAACTCGCCGAAGACAAGGATCGTCTTCGGCGGCAAGTCGCTCCGCGCGTTCAGACCGTACTAACCCGACTTGAGAGTGGGGCTCAACATCTCGTCCTCACCTCCGCTTCTGAGAGCGATGAGTTACTGAAAGCACTGGCCGAGTCGCTCCAGCGGAGCGATCTTGAGGTCTACTTTGAGTCAAACGGGCAACGGGTACTCCTAAAGGACGATCAAGACACCCTGCAAGTTCGGCGACCCGATTTGTCCACCGGGCTTGTGAGCTTCGTGCTCGATGAGCATGTGGGTGCCGAAGTCTCACTCCCGATGGCGACCACCTCGGACGGTTCATTGGAAGCAATGATCGGGCTGGAGACGCCGGTGCCGGTGAACTTGATATTCAGCTCGTCCTCCGGACACATTCCCTACTGGTACGTCGATGCAACGCTGGAGCATGACCGCATTCCGCGCGGCCGTGACGTTCCCGCCTCGGCGCTTGTTGTAGACGACGGTCCGTATCCCCAGGTGAATCTTCGGTCGAGCAGGGACGGCGTCTCGTTCTCTCCACGCTCAATGGGATTCGTCCCGTCGAACGCGTTGTTTGCATCTCGGATCGGGCGTCCGCGACTCCGCCGGCCGTCGATGCTCGCCTGGGTCGAGGCGATGGCACGTGTGAACGGACTCGGGGTACGGCTCTCGGATGCCGGACGAAGGGCGGAGCTCGTGCGTTCCCGAATCGGGAGTCGACAAGATCTACTCGACCTCATGACACCCGACCACCTCGCCATGTTCCGCTCGTTCGCGCCGCGTCCGCGGCGTCCTGGTCCCGGTGAGCGCGACCCTGACGTCGTCGTAGTCGGGTTGGACCCGTACCTCACGTTCGCCGGCATTCGATCCCAGCTCAGCGGATTGGGAACTACGGAGTGTCTAGACCTAGTAGATCGTCTCGTCGCTTCCCGGCTACTTCGACGCGGCCTTGTGCTCGGGTGCGAAGAGTGCGCGCGGCCATCCTTCCTTGGCGCTGAACGACTTGGACAGCAGTACGAGTGCCCCCAGTGCGGCGCCACGAATTCGCTCGTATCTAGTCGATGGAGACGTCAGTCAGCTGAGCCGACTTGGTTCTATGACCTCTACTCGAACCTTCGGGAACTAGTCGACAAGAATGGTGATGTCGTACTGATGGCCGCGGACCACCTGCGTGCTGGCGCGCGGGCATATGCGGATGTGCCCGAGCTTGAGTTTCTAGATCAGGAATCTGGAAAGCCAGTGGCGGAGATCGATGTGGTGGCTTGTGTTGATGGTGACGTCGTCGTTGTTGAGGCCAAGTCCAAGGGCTCGTTTGGCTCGAGGCGCCGCAAGCCCCAATCGTCGAAGCTCATGCGCGTTGCGACTGCGCTTCGAGCACAGCGAATCCTGCTCGCGACTACCGCTGATGCGTGGAGTGAGACGGATGTTGAGTTGTTCCGCGATGTCTCGTCCCAAACAGGACCGGCTTCAGTAGAGATCTCCGTTGTAGCGGGACTCGGCTCGCCAACTTCGTCTCCTCCGCTCAGCTAGCCCAACCCGGTGGTGCCGCTAGAAGGTGCAATCTCCGTCACGATCTAGTAGCGGGGCACGCGCGCCTGCCTGCAATTCGGCGTAGTGAAGTCGCCACCTGCGGAGGGACGGACTTGCTCCTCCACACGAGGCGCCCGTCCGGCGTGTCCGGTCGAGGTCGACGGATGCCTGTGGGCGGGTGCCCGTGCGCGCCTAGCGTGCGAGCGTGCCCGAGCCCGCTCCCGACGACCCCGGTGCCGACCTCGCCCCGAGCGCGCGTCGGCCGCGCCTGCGCATCGGCGTGGGCGCGGCGGTGGTGCTGTTCCTCGGCTCGCTCGGTGGTGCCGCGCTGCTGTCGGCGTGGTCGGGCGGTGGCGGCACGGTCGAGGTGCCCGTCGACGCGTCGGCCTCCGCGACGGACCCGGCCGTCGTGGTCGAGGAGTCGGTGCTGCTCGTGCACGTGGCCGGCGCGGTGCGGCAGCCGGGACTCGTGCAACTCGCGCAGGGCGCCCGTGTCGTGGACGCGATCGCCGCCGCCGGCGGGCTCGCCGAGGACGCCGCCGCCGACGCGGTGAACCTGGCACGGCCGGTCGCCGACGGCGAGCAGCTCGTCGTGCCGGTTGTGGGGGACGAGCCCGCGGCCGGCTCCGCGGCACCGGGCGTCTCGGGTGACGGGCGGGTGCGGCTCGGCACCGCCGATGCGGCGACGCTCGAGACGTTGCCCGGCATCGGCCCGGCCCTCGCGCAGCGGATCATCGACTGGCGCACGGCGAACGGCGGGTTCAGCGACGTCGAGCAGCTGCGCGAGGTCGCCGGCATCGGCGAGGTCACCCTCGGTCGGCTGCGCGACCTGGTCATTCCGTGATCGAGGTGCGTGCACGAGTCGACCTGCGCCTCGCGCTGCCGGCGGCCGCGGGGTGGGTCGCGGCGCTCGTGCTGGTGGGCGTGCCCGACGGAGCGTGGTGGGTCGCCGGCGCGTCGTGGGCGGCCGCCAGCGCGGTGCTGGTCGTCGCGGTGCGCCGTGCACGAGGCATCGGGCGGTCGAGCAGCGCGGGCGCGCTCGGCGCGATCGCGGTCGGCGCCGCCGTGGTGGGCCTCGTCGCCGCGTCGATCGGCGTCGCCGAGGGCCGTCGATCGGTGCCGCTCGACACGACACGCAGTGCTGCGTGGGAGCTGCGCGTCGACGGACGAGCGGACGCCGCGTTCCCCGGATTCGACGGCGAGGAGCAGGTGCGGTTCTCGGCGACCGTACTGGCGGTGCATCCGGCCGCAGACGGCACCCCGATCACCGGGCTGGACGTCCCCGTGCGCGTGACCGCGCCCGCGGCCGACCCGACGCCCGTGTTCGGTGCCCACGTCCGCATCGAGCTCGCCTCGGCACGGCCCGCGGATCCGGGGGATCGGGCCGTGCTGCTCGTGCGCGCCGCGGGCCCGCCGGATCTCGTGCACCTGCCGGAGTGGTCCGCGTGGGCGGGCGGGCTCGGTGCGAGCTTCGCCGCGGCGGCCGAGGCGCTGCCCGGCGACGGCGGCGCGCTCGTGCCCGGCCTCGCGGTCGGCGACACCACGGCGGTCGGCGACGACCTCGACACGGCCATGAAGGCCAGCTCGCTGAGCCACCTGACGGCGGTCTCGGGCGCGAACTGCGCGATCGTCACGGCGGCGGGACTCGCGGCGGCCTCGCTCGCGGGGCTCGGGCGCCGCACGCGCGTGGCGGTCGCCGGTGCTGCACTGCTGGGGTTCGTCGCGATCGTCACGCCCGAGGCGAGCGTCGTCCGCGCCGCGACCATGGCCGGAGTCGTATTGGTCGCCTTCGCGCTCGGACGCGGCGGGGGAGGCGTGCCGGCGCTCTCGGTGGCGGTCGTGGGGCTGCTGGCGTTCGACCCGTGGTTCGCGCGCGACGCGGGGTTCGCGCTGTCGGTGCTCGCGACCGCCGGGCTCCTCGTGCTCGCGCCGCCGATCGCGCGCCGGCTCGGGCGCGTCATGCCCGTGCCGCTCGCGGAGGCGCTCGCGCTCTCGATCGCCGCGCAGCTCGCGTGCCAGCCCGTGCTCACGTTGCTCGAACCCGCCGTGCCGGTGTTCGGCGTCGCCGCGAACCTCCTCGCCGCGCCCGCGGCCCCCGTCGCCACGGTCGTCGGCCTGCTCGCGTGCCTGGTGCTGCCGGTGCTGCCCGGGGTCGCGCACGCACTGCTCTGGATCGCGTGGCTGCCGGCTGCCTGGATCGCCGCGCTCGCACGCACGACCGCCGGGCTGCCCGGGGCATCCGCGGGCGTGCCGGCAGGCGCGCTCGGCGTGGTGCTGGTCGGCGCGGGCGTGGTCGCGATCGCGTCCCTCTGGCTGGCCGGCCGGCGGCGCCTGCGCGCCGTCGCGGCCGCCGCCCTCGTGGTGCTCGTGGGCGCATGGGTGGGCTGGGGGTGGGCCGCCGACGGGCTGCGCACGGCGGACCGCCCGGCCGACTGGGTGCTGGCCGCGTGCGACGTCGGCCAGGGCGACGCCGTGCTCGTACGCGCGGGCGACGCGACCATGCTGGTGGACACGGGTCCCGACCGGCAGGCATTGAGCGGATGCCTCGGGGTGCTCGGCGTCCACCACGTCGACGTGCTGGTGCTCTCGCACTTCGACGCCGACCATGTCGGCGCGACCGAAACCCTCGCCGGCCGCGTCGGGCTCGTCGTCGTGGCCGACGCGGACGATCCGCGCGAGGCGGCAGCGCTCGCGCCGCTCGGCGGCGCCCGGGTCGCGCGCGTGTCGGTCGGCGACACGGGATCCGCCGGAGGCATCCGCTGGAGCGTGCTCTGGCCGCGGCCGGGCGCGCCCGGCGGCAACGACGCGAGCGTTGCGATGCTCGTCGACGCCGGCGGGCTGCGCACCGCGTTCCTCGGCGACCTCGGCGAAGACGCCCAGCGGGCGATGGCAGCGAACGGGCTCGGGCGGGTCGACGTGGTCAAGGTCGCGCACCACGGCTCGGCCGACCAGCACGACGGCGTGTACGAGCAGCTCGGCGCTCGCGTGGGACTCGTCAGCGTGGGCGCGGACAACGGCTACGGGCATCCGACCGACCGCGCCCTCGACCTCGTGCTCGGCGGGGGCGGCCTGCCCGTGCGCACCGACGAGTCGGGGCTGGTGCTCGTCGCCCAGCGCGATGGCGCGCCGGTGGTCTGGGTCGAGCGCGGCCCACCGGCGACGGCGACCGGCGCACCGCCGGCGTGGGCGGGCGCCGGTAGACTCGGCGCCGACCCGAGAGGCGGGTCGCGACGAGGAGGAATCGCGTGGCCCGCACCGCCCGACCGGCACGAACCGCCAAGGCGAAGGTCGCGATTCCGCAGCTCGACTGGCACGAGATGCGCCCCGCGCCCGTCGTGCTCGTGACCGGTTCAGAGGGCTTCCTCGCCGACCGCGCGATGCGACGGCTGCGCGACGACCTCCGGGCCGCCGACGCGTCGCTCGAGGTGACCGACGTCGACGCGGCGTCGGCCAGTCGTGGCGAACTGCTCACGCTCGCGAGCCCGTCGCTGTTCGGCGAACCGCGGCTCATCCGCGTCGAGGCGGTCGAGAAATGCAGCGACGACTTCCTCGCCGACGCCCTCGAGTACCTCGAGGCGCCCGCCGACGACACCACCCTCGTGCTGCGCCACGCCGGCGGCGCCCGTGCGCGCAAGCTCCTCGAGGCGATCCGCGGCGGCGCCGGCGGCGGCATCGAGATCGTCTGCGCCGAGATCAAGCGCGACTCCGACCGGTACGAGTTCGCCGCGCTCGAGTTCCGCGCCGAGAAGCGCCACGCGACGCCGGGCGCGGTGCGTGCGCTCGTCTCCGCGTTCGCCGACGACCTCGCCGAGCTCGCCGCCGCGTGCCGCCAGCTCATGGCGGACGAGGCCGGCGAGATCACCGAGCAGACCGTGGCCCGCTACTACGGCGGCCGCGTCGAGACGACCGCGTTCGTGGTCGCCGACCAGGCGATCGCCGGGCGCCACGGCGAGGCGCTGCGTGCGCTGCGCCAGGCGCTGCAGTCGGGAGCCGACCCGGTGCCGATGGTCGCTGCCGTCGCCGTGAAGCTCCGCACCATGGCCAAGGTCTCGGGCACGCGCGGTGGTTCCGGCCAGCTCGCGAAGGAGCTCGGGCTCGCGCCGTGGCAGGTCGACCGCGCCCGGCGCGACCTCTCCGGCTGGGACGACGAGGGGCTCGGCGTCGCGATCCAGGCGCTTGCGACGGCGGACGCGAACGTCAAGGGCGCCGGCCGCGACCCGGTGTTCGCGCTCGAGCAGCTCGTCGGCGTCATCGCGCGACGCGGTCGCTGAGCAGACGCGAAACGGGGCCCCGCCTTCCGGCGGGACCCCGTCTCGAATGCTGCGGCGCGACTTACAGCGCGGCGGCCTGCTTCGCGATGGCCGACTTGCGGTTCGCGGCCTGGTTCTTGTGGATGACGCCCTTGCCGGCGGCCTTGTCGAGCTTGCGGCTCGCGACCTGCACGGCCTCGGTGGCCTTCTCCTTGTCGCCCGAGGCGATGGCCTCGCGCGCCTGACGCACGGCGGTCTTCACCGAGCTCTTCACGGCCTTGTTGCGCTCGTGCGCCTTCTGGTTGGTCTTGTTGCGCTTGATCTGCGACTTGATGTTTGCCACGTAGGTTCGCTTTCGTTGTGTCGATCGGATGGAGCCGTTCGGTGGGAGGGCACCTCGCGGCGATTCGTGCGGGGTGGGACCCACACGCAAGCCAACAGGCAACGATACCAGCACCGCCTGCGAGACGCCAATGCCGGACGCGTGTCGGCGCGCCGCCCCAGCATGGGAGAATCGAGCACGATGTCCCCTCGAGCCGTTCACCCTCCGACGCCTGCTGCCACCGATCCGGCGCGCATCCGCAACTTCTGCATCATCGCGCACATCGACCACGGCAAGTCGACGCTCGCCGACCGCATGCTGCAGATCACCGGCGTCGTCAGCGACCGCGACATGCGCGCGCAGTACCTCGACCGCATGGACATCGAGCGGGAGCGCGGCATCACCATCAAGAGCCAGGCGGTGCGCATGCCGTGGGAGGTCGACGGCGACGCCTACGCGCTGAACATGATCGACACCCCCGGCCACGTCGACTTCACCTACGAGGTCTCCCGCTCGCTCGCCGCGTGCGAGGGCGCGATCCTGCTCGTCGACGCCGCCCAGGGCATCGAGGCGCAGACGCTCGCGAACCTCTACCTCGCGCTCGAGAACGACCTCACCATCATCCCGGTGCTGAACAAGATCGACCTGCCGGCCGCCGAGCCCGACAAGTACGCGCGCGAGCTCGCCGACCTCATCGGCGGGTCGCCCGACGACGTGCTGCGGGTCTCGGGCAAGACCGGCGAGGGCGTCGAGGAGCTGCTCGACCGCGTGGTCGAGCTCATGCCGGCCCCCGTGGGCGACGCCGACGCGCCCGCCCGCGCGATGATCTTCGACTCGGTCTACGACGCCTACCGCGGCGTCGTGACGTACATCCGCATGATCGACGGCCGGCTCTCGCCGCGCGAGCGCATCCAGATGATGTCGACCAAGGCGACCCACGAGCTGCTCGAGATCGGCGTGAGCTCGCCCGAGCCGAAGCCGTCGAAGGGGCTCGGCGTCGGCGAGGTCGGCTACCTCATCACGGGCGTGAAGGACGTGCGCCAGTCGCGCGTCGGCGACACCGTGACCACGTCCGTCAAGCCGGCGTCCGAAGCGCTGCCCGGCTACACCGACCCCAAGCCCATGGTCTTCTCGGGGCTGTACCCCCTCGACGGCAGCGACTACCCCGAGCTGCGCGAGGCCCTCGACAAGCTGAAGCTGTCGGATGCCGCGCTGGTGTACGAGCCCGAGACCTCCGTCGCACTGGGCTTCGGGTTCCGCTGCGGGTTCCTCGGCCTCCTGCACCTCGAGATCATCTCCGAGCGCCTGCGCCGCGAGTTCGGCCTCGACCTCATCGCCACCGCGCCGTCGGTGGTCTACGAGGTCACCACCGAGGACGGCCGCAACATGGAGGTCA